>CAZBHT010000029.1:0-13119 GCA_964491655.1 uncultured Burkholderiaceae bacterium | reverse complement strand
TGGAATCATTCTTTTTTAATTAAAAATTGATCTTAACCTTCATAAATGTTGCCAAACTGCAACACCTTAAATATAAAAAACAAAAACAATAGGAGCTTGAAGAGACTTTTGAGAATACTGAGGGTGATTTTGCATTTAAGATACAAAACTATCTATATTTCGCTTTTCTTTGCAATAAGCACCGGAAAAAGAAGACTCAGTATCCCTATTTCTTGTTAGTCTCATCCCCTAAAATAGGCTATATTGATAGTGATTCCCCCTCCCTTTTCTATTCATTTGCTACTATTAATCATGCATGCGTTGCCTTTTAGGCCAACGACTCGGTAAAGATGGGATAAGAAAAAGGAGGATTACATTATCTTGTTCTCTTAATGAGAGAGTTGGTAATGGAATATTATGAATAAGCAAGAGCTCATTGACATTGTTGCAAAGAAGAACAATATAACTAAAGCCTTAGCAGGTAAAATTTTGGCAACGATAGCTGAAACAGTAATTGAGACTGTCAAGAAAGACGAAAAGGTAGTTATGGTCGGGTTTGGTACTTTCTGTCAATACAAAAGAAAGGCTCGCAACGCTCGAAATCCATTAACAAAGAAAATTCAAATAGTGCCAGAAAGCAGTCGACCCAAATTTATTCCTGGTACGGCATTCCGCAACGCAATCGACCCAACTTTTATCGAAAAGTGTAAAGAAGCTGGTCGCAATACAAAATAATCGCTAGAAGTTTTCTAACGACCACTTAAACCCCAAAGTCTCTTTGTACTTTGGGGTATTTGTTTATAAAGAACCTGATACACGCACTCTTCGAACACCTCGATGTTCAAAACTTTCAAGTACCTCAATTTGCTCTGGTGTCAATTGTTTCAAAAGTTCAGAACGAGCTTTTGCTAATTGTTCCGTTTTTGCAACTCGTTCCTTTAATCGCTCTACCCTTAACTCTAAGCGCTCTTGTTGAGTCATTTGCACACTTGGTTTAATCGGCGATATCTGGTGAAGAGCTTCTAAAGCCTTACTATAGGTATCCCAATAGGATTTTTGAGCTTCACTAAGTTTTAACTTTCCTGTTAAAAGAATCTGACGATCTTCAAAAGAAAGCCCTGAGTATTCGCCTCTAAATTCTCTACCACGAGGCTGATAACCCTCTTTTTTATCTATACAAGGATGAGAATCGCTACGTAGACACGGAGGCATTCCTTTGTGAGGCATACGACCATCTAACTCCATATGAGATGGATGATGAAGGGGGCGATCGGTCCAACATTGAGCAGAAACAACAGTAGCCCCTGTTGCTAATAAACCAGCAAGAACCAAATTTAAAGTTTTTTGGGTTACTCTAACCATAGACGTTTCCTATTTATTTCTAATCATTGATATTTATTCAGTATATGAGAAATTTTAAATAGGAGACGTAATCAAGCGTAAAAAGGGTTGCTAATTGAAACGCTTATAACAAAATGAAATACATTAACCCCTTTTGGGTTAAAAAGACTTTAGGTAAACACTAAAGTAAAATGATCGACATTCAATATTTCTTTAATAATTGCTGTGGCTACTTTAGATTTTGATGCTCCATTGAGCCGATATTTTAAAGACGAAATTGTTCAATCTTTTCATGAACATGACATTACCTCGTTAGATGATGTCTACGATCTTGTTGTTGGCAATCCAAGAAACTGGGCTTCTGTTCTTGGCTGGAATGAAGCGCAAGCCAATGGCTTAATCAAGTGGTTATATGACAATCAAAAAGGAAACTTTGAAGTATCTAAAGATATTGAAAAAAAAGCTAAAAGTTTTCAGTCTCCTTATTACGCAACTAAAGAAAGTATTGAAGATATTTCAGCCAATCGATGGGAACATATTATTAATAAAGAATCGATAAACCGAAAAAAACGTATTGGCGAGCGCCAAGAAAATACGATTCTTGCTCCACTTGAAGCAATCCACTTACCCGCATCGGTTGATGGTTCTGATGGTACCAATCGTGGTTTAAAACAGCAATGCGCTTTAGAGGCCACTTATGATACCGAAGCCATCAAAGCTTGGTTAAAAGCAAGAGCGAATAATCCAAATACCTTAACTGCCTACAGAAAGGAGTCAGAGCGCTTCCTTTTATGGTCCGTTCTTGAAAAACAAACCGCCCTTTCTTCCTTAACCATTGAACAATGCTCGGATTATCTACGCTGGTTAGAGCAACTAGGACGTACCGATAAAACAGAGTGGGAAAAACGCTGGAGACAACCTCAGTCTCTTTGGATCGGACCTAAAAATGTATCTCGTTCAAGTGGCGACTGGCGTCCCTTCAATAATGCGCTCTCGTTTTCAAGCCGAAAAGCTGCGATTACCATCATTCGACAGCTTTTTAGCTTTTTACAAAAAACCGGTTACTTACGTTTCAATCCTTTTGATCAGATATCAACCAAGATTCCTCTCCTTCCAGGAGAAGGAAAGCCTAAGGAATTTGCTGACCGATCTCTTTCTGAACAACAATGGGAAGAAGTCCTTAATTACTTAGACAAGACTCCTGACAGCATTACAAAAGCTCGGTTAAAGGTCATCCTATTGCTCGGTAAAGGTTTAGGAATGAGAGCAAGTGAAATGCTCAATGCTCGATGCAGTTGGATTCACTTCTCCTCGATTCATCAAGCCAGTAACATGGCCACAATTGACATCGTGGGTAAAGGAGATAAAGAAAGACGTCTTCCTCTTACTGAAGAGCAACTTGAAATTATTAATGACTATCTACAGTACCGTAAATTAACTGATATTACTGATGCGACTCTTTCACAAGTTCCAATATTAGCCTCAATGAAACCGCGTAAAAAAGGTAGTAGTGATGCTTTGTCTCGTTCGGGGCTCTATTTGATCTTGTCGAATTTTTTAGAGGACGTCGCTCGAAGCATTCAAAAAGAACGCCCTGTTGACGCTTCTAAGCTACGCACAAGTTCGACTCATTGGTTACGCCATACATTTGCGGTTACAAGCCTAAAAGTCATGCCCGTTAATATTGTACAAACCGCAATGGGACACGCTTCAGTCGGCACGACAAGTCGCTATATCATGCCGGACCAAAGAGAAATGTTTGAAGCCATGAAGAAAAAATCGTCTATCTAGGCGGATTTCTTTACCACAGAGGCTGAGTATTTCAACATAAAAGTTTGAATCGTCAACTTAGCATTCAAAGGATGGTCTGACATCTTCGCCATTTTTTCTGTTTCAGACCAATAGGATAAAAGAGGCTTTACGTCTAAATTTTGCGCCAATGAGATAATCTCAGACTGCTTTTTAACGTTATAGCGAACAGTTAGTCCTTGCGTTGCATAAATTAAATCACAAACAAATCGCTGAATGTATGCAATAAAGGCAGGTAAAGGAATCTCGATATTAAGTGCATCAAAGACTTGAACATGCGTTAGCTGATTTCCTTTTAGCAGTAAATCTAAAAGGATCGCCTCTACATCTTCCGCAAGTCTTAACTTCGCATCTTTTTCAAATAATAAAAGAGGCATTCCTCCAAAAGAAGCCAAGGCACTTTCGGGATCTTTAACGCCATTTTCACGCAAAAATTGCTGAGCTTGCGCCTTCGGAGGAAAAGGAACTCGAACCAACTGACAACGAGAACGAATTGTCGGCAACATCGCATCTAAATCATCGGTAGCCAAGACAATCGTCGTTCCTGCAGGAGGTTCTTCTAAATTTTTTAATAAAGCTGAGCTTTGATCCGCTAACATCATGTTAGCTGGATAAATCAACACAACACGATTCCCACCACGATGACTTGTCGTAGAAAGAAATTCACCCAAAGAGCGAATTTTCTCTATAGGGATTTGCCGAGATAATCCTTTTTTACTCTCTGAGGCTGTCTTCGTTACGGCCCAGGGTTGAGGATGTGCTACTTCTTCTGCTGGACTTAATACCAAACGCAAATCGGGATGAGTTCCTGCTTCGGTTAATTTACAGCTAGCACATTGTCCACAGGCTCCACCTTGAACCGGATGTTCACAAAGAATGGAACGAGCAAAGGAGGCGGCTAATTCATATACGCCACACCCTCGTTGTCCGTAAATTAAAACAGCACTCGGTAGTTTTTGCCTAAGTTTTTCCAACATGAGTGCTGGGGCTTTTAACCATGGATAGACATCTAATCCCATGAAGCAATCTTCCTACGTAACAACTCACTAATAACTTCTATCGGTTGCGATGCATCTACAACAAAGTATCGATCAGGATTTTCTCGAGCTAAACGAAGATACTCTTCTCGAACTCGCTTATGAAAACTAATCTCTTCTGATTCAAAGCGATCGGCATTATTACCAAGACGTTTAGAAGCCTCTTCAACATTAAGATCAAAAATAATCGTTAAATCCGGTTCAATATCAGAATGAACAAAGCGGACCAATGTATCTACGTATTCTTTAGGTTGCATGCGACCTGCACATTGATACGCATAAGAAGCATCAGTGAAACGATCACAAAGAACCCATTTACCGGATTCGACCGCAGGACGAATAACTTCCGATAAATTTTGCTCTCGTGAAGCAAACATCAACAACATTTCACACTTCACAGACATTGGATCGTTTAACAGTAAGGAGCGAATCTTTTCCCCAAGTTCTGTACCACCGGGCTCTCGCGTCATCACTAAATTCTTTCCCTTCTGCTCAATCGCCTCTGCAATGACTGGAATTTGTGTACTTTTTCCCGCTCCATCGACTCCTTCAAGGGTGATAAAACGTCCTCTTTCTTGTTCCATGATCATTTACCTCGATTTCTCAAATACTTTTGAACGGCCACGTTATGTTCTCTTAATGACTTTGAAAAATGTGACTGTCCCTGCCCCTTCGCGACAAAATACAGATAGTCGGTTTTATCTGGGTGAGCCGCGGCCTCAAGAGACTTTAAACTTGGATTAGCAATCGGTGTTGGAGGCAATCCAACTCTTGTATAAGTGTTATAGGGTGTGTCTTTCTTTAGATTAGAACGCAAGATCACACCTTTAAAATCCTTAATGCCGTATATTACAGACGGATCCGTCTGTAAGAGCATTCCTCTTGCCAGTCGATTATGAAAAACGCTAGAAACCAATTTTCGATCCTGATCGGAGCCCGTTTCTTTTTCAATTAATGAAGCAAGAATCAGTAGTTCATAAGGCGTTTTTAACGTAAGGCCAGAATCCCTATCATTCCAAACGGTTTCAAGACGTTTCTTTTGTTGAGTATAAGCTTGCTTCAGAATTTCGGTATCTTTGATACCAACAGAAAAAGTATAAGTATCCGGAGCAATCCAGCCTTCCAAATAAGTTCCCTTAGGGGCACCAATTACCGCATTAATCTCGTCAGAAGATAAGGTTTTACTGACTGAATTTAAATCCGAAGCATTTTGCAATACTTGAATTAGTTGCCCTGTTGTCATACCCTCAACAAGAGTAATCTTACTGGTCATGACTTGACCACTGGAAAGACAATCCACTAATTGTCTAAGACTCCAACCTTGCTTGAGTTCATAACGCCCCGTATGAATATTACGGTCTACATTCATTACTCGAAATAAAGCAACAGCAAAGGTCGGTTGAATATCAATACCAAGCGCTTGAATATTGGAAACAATTTTACGAATCGTATCACCCGAATTCACATTCAAGACAACTGTTTTTTCTTCCTTAGGAAAAGGTAACGCATAATCGTTGATATACCACCACAGAACACCACCAACTAAAACAATACCGGCTACCACTAATGCCAAAAAAACTTTAAGCAGTTTGAACAAATTCATCTCCTCCTAAGTCTTAGAATCATAACATCTGATTTTTACTCCTACTCCAATTTCTGTTAGTGTTCTTTTTAACAAAAGTAAACGCCGTTATGGAATTCATTATGCAGGCAAATATTTCAGAAGAACTTAATTGGAACTATAGCTTGGAACCCAACTACCGTCTCTTACTCGTCAAGGGTGAGGACTCAGAATGGTTTCTCCAAGGACAGTTAACGCAAGATGTTGTTAAACTCTCTCGGAATGAAGCTCGGTGGTGTTCGGCTTGTAACTATCAAGGGCGAGTCGCCTCCTCCTCTCTAATTCTTCGAACTTTAAATGGTTTTGCATTACTGTTGCCCACATCGATTGCTGAATTAGAGATGAATCGACTGAGGCGATATATTCTTCGCTCTAAAGTAACAATGGAGATCTCCGACTTATCAATTGGCTACGCTCGCTTACCTTTAGCAGACGTCAAAACGGACTACCCTAACCTTCCTTCAGAAGACATGCAAGTTTATGTAGACGAATCTTGCATATTGGTACGCTTACCGTGTCTACTAGCTGATGAAGATGCTATTCGTTGCCTTATTATCGAAAAGGATAACGCAAGCGTATCTCGTGCAGATACATCGAATCAATTATCTCGTGACTTGTTACTACAAGGTGTTGCTTTAATTGAAGCATCAGAGACCTTGAAATGGCTCCCTCAAGCGTTGAATTTAGACCTCATTGGCGCAGTAGCACGGAATAAAGGTTGTTATACCGGCCAAGAAGTCATCAACAAAACACAAACTTTGGCTCGGATCAAACGACGGATGTTTTTAGGAAAAATCGATTCTCCCGTTGTAAATCAAAGTGAAATCATGTGTGACGGTACTCCGGTGGGTGATGTTGTTTTATGTAATCAACAACAATTCCTGTACGTCTTAGATTGGGAATTCGAAAATAAAACGCTCACTCTCAATGATCAAATCATTCAGAATATTCCACTTCCTTATCTTGTGAATATTCCAAAATCTGCCATTTGACGAGACCGATAGAAGAAATGCCATCACAACTTATGACACACAGTGATGGCATTTTTTTGATTAAGACCTTTTTAACATCTCCAAGAACTTGGATCAGAAGGTGTTTTTGAGTTTTTTACGATTTGAACCGTCTGAGGTCCTGATGCTCCAAGCCAACGATAGTGAATCTTGATATCACCAGGACACATTGTGCACCCACCACAACTACCTGCATCCATCACGATTCGTTCTACCATTTTTTTCTCAACCCAACGCTGAACCATTGCCTCAACAGCGGAAGGATCTGAGCGAAAATGCAATGCGAGTTCATGCAACGACACGATTCTTCGCTCTTGAATATAGTTAGCAATATCCTTAAGAATCATTGAATTAACCTTTCTGATCTATGAAAGAAACTTTGGATACCTCTTCTTTATGACTGGAAAAGAATTTTAAATAAACCAGTAACGTCAACAGAGCGAACACACAGGCACATATCGCCATAGAGGAATAAACCGGGTGTTGCGAGAAAGTACCGGCTTGGTAGGTAATGGTCGCAGCGCTGTAGCCCACAACCGTTGTCCAGAACGATCCAAACACCGTCCAACGAGAACCAATTTCTCGCCACATCGCACCAATTGAAGCACAACACGGAATGTAAAGTAAGACCATCAGCAAGTATGCAAATGCCCCAAGTTTTCCATTAAAGAGTTGATGCATGGCAAGTACAGTCCCTTTTTGAATTTCTTGCGACTCAGCTTGCTGGTCAATATCCGTTAAATCATCCTCAACCTTCAAAGACAACGGATCCATAAAGAAATCTTTGTATGAAGCTAAATTATCCGTGATTGAGCCTAAAGCTTCGGTTATTGTTGCTGAAAGGCTAAATGCTTCGATTTCTTCACTTTCATTTGCTTCAGAATCTTTTGATTCGCTCGCTTGTTCTCCAATCCCAGCGTAAAGAGAATCTAAAGTACCGACAACCGCTTCTTTAGCTAAAATTCCGGTAAATACGCCGACAGCGGCAGGCCAATTCTCTTGCTGAACCCCAATCGGTTCAAATACCGGAACAATCGTTTTACCAATCTTCGAAAGAACGGATTTATCCGTATTTTCATTACCAAATGAACCGTCTGTACCTAAAGAATTAAGAAACGCTAAAACAGCAACAATGATCACAATCAATTGCCCCGCTTTTAGGATAAAGCTCTTTAATCGATCCCACGTTCTCAAACCTAATGTCTTTAAGGTCGGAATATGATAGGGAGGTATTTCCATCACAAAGGCACTCGCTTCTCCCGCAAGTGCCGTCTTTTTCAAGACAAATCCCGTCAAAATGGCAACAACGATACCAATTAAATACAAAGAAAAGACAAGATTTTGTCCACTTAACGGCCAAAAGGTCGTTGCAAAAAGCACATAAACGGGAAGGCGTGCACCACAACTCATAAAAGGAGCCATGAGGACGGTTGCAATTCTTTCGCTTTTCTTTTCCATGGTTCGAGCGGCCATGATTGCAGGGACACTACACCCAAAACCCACGATTAATGGAACAAAAGACTTTCCCGGTAGACCTAGTGCTCTCATGAATCGATCCATCACGAAAGCGGCTCGGGCCATATACCCAGAATCCTCTAGGAAAGATAACGAAAGGAATAAACAAGCAATCACCGGTATAAAGGTTGATACCGTTTGGATACCTCCTCCAATACCATCGGCTACAATCGTTTTAATCCACTCGGGACATCCTATAGAAGACAACAACTGCCCGAGTCCCGTAACAAAGATTCCACCAAATAAAATATCGAAGAAATCAATAAAGGCCGATCCGATGTTAATCGAAAAGATAAACATCAAATACATCACAAAAAGGAAAATCGGAATTCCAAGCCAACGATTCAGAACCAAACGATCCAATTTTTCGGTAAATGTCGTTGATACTTCGCCCATGCGCTTGATCGAAGCATTTGCGACTTCCGTTACAAACTGATAACGAGTATCGGCAATCACAATATCAAGATCACCTTGATAATCTTGAATAATTTTCTTAGCCGTACTTTGTGTTTTAGCTAGATCAATTCCGTTTAAGTAGTCAACGATTGCACTATCGCCTTCCAATATTTGTTCTGCAATCCAATGCGGACGATTGACATTCTGTCGACCTAAATCTTCACCAATCGTTCGAATGGCATTGGTAATATCGGGAGAAAATCGAATGGGATTAAATGGAATCGTTAAGGAATCCAACTCTCGATCAATTACTCGACATAGCTCTTCTAAGCCATTTTCTTTTGAAGCGATAATGCCAACAACCGGAATACCCAGTTTATCCTCAAGGGCAGATAAATTAATTTCAATTTGATGATCTCGAGCCACATCCAACATGTTAACGACCACAATCATTGGAACCTGCATTTCAATCAATTGAGTCGTTAAATATAGATTTCGTTCTAAATTACTCGCATCAACAATATTAATGACTAATTCAGCTTCATCGAGCATGATGTAGTCGCGAGCGACTTTTTCATCTTCACTCGCCGCAGAGCTCGGCTGTAACGAATAAATGCCAGGCAAGTCCACAATCGTAATGTGGCGACTAGCGTACTCAAACGAACCACTCTTTTTCTCTACGGTAACGCCTGGCCAATTACCTACGATCTGATTAGATCCCGTTAATCCATTAAATAAAGTTGTCTTTCCGCAATTCGGATTACCGACTACACAGATAATATTTCTTTTTAAAGCCATGTTCTTAGCTAATTTTTTCAACGTTTAGTATTTTTATTTCTTCTTTACGCACACTGATATAAGAACCACGTACCTTAATTTCAATCGGATCCCCTAAGGGAGCAATGCGAGTGACATCAAACTGTGTTCCAGGTAAAACGCCTAAAGCCAAAAGACGTCTACGATATTCTGGCAATCCAGGATTAAAGGATACTACTCGCCCTTTACTTCCTGGATTTAAGTCTTTTAATAACATTCTTTACTCACCACTTTCTATAATTTTAGGCAATACCATGATCTCATCGGCAATATGATGAGCTACGGCAACACGAGCATCATTAACAGCAATCACAATAGGTCCCGAATTAGTCACCTGCGATACGGTAACCGGCATACGAGTCATAACACCTAAATCCCTTAAACGCCGAATTTCAGTTGCTGGGATATTGCCCCACTTGACTAAGGTACAAACAGAACCTTCTGTCACATCAGAAAGTTTTTGTAACATACAAGCTTCTTTATTCATATCAATATGCTCGTTAATATTTCTAAAAGATAATGGGAGTTAATTGGTTTGCCAATAAAGTGGCTATTGTACGGAGTTTTATCTGTATTTATGAACTTGTGACTTTATTGAGAATAAATTTTTAGCCAAAATTAAGCCCCGTCTACGAAACGGGGCTTAATGCAATCTCATTTTTACGGTTGAGCTTTGGATTGATCACCGGCTAAAACCCAGGTTATCTCATTGGGTTTAATGTATTTACGGAAAGCGGTATTAACATCAGAGGTTGTCAGAGCCTCAATTTTCTTTTCTAGATCTCGACTAAAGTTCCAATCTCTTCCCTCCTTCATCTTAGCTAACCAACTTGCTACGATTACAGAGTCTTGGGCTCTCGCTACTCCTTTAGCCTGAATCAACCCCTTTTTAGCTTCGGCAACTTCGGTTTCTGTAAAACCATTTTTAAGGACCTGCTCAATCACATCTTTAGCACTCGCTTCTGCCTTTAAAAGATTTTGAGGTGCTACGATTGCTCGGAACACAAACATGCCGTTATTTCCCTTCGAAGGAATAATGACAGAAGATCCTGCGCCGTAAGATAAGCCTTCCTTTTGACGTAAACGGTCAATTAAACGGTTTGATAAACCCGTACCGCCACCCAAAATCCAATTTGCAACCATCAATGCAGGGGCATCAACGTCTGTATCTGAAATTGGGAACACCGATTTAGCGATAAGATTCGCATTTTCTTTTTCTGGGGTATCAATGACAATTCGAGTCGCTTGAACCGGGCGGTATTCACGAATGACGCGTTGATAATCGACCTTTGATACAAAGGTTGAAAAATCATCCTTCAAAATTTCAGTAACGATCTTAGGATCAAAATCACCAACAATCGCAATTTGCCCTCGAGCCGTACCCATCATCGTTTTATGAAAGTTCTTCACACCATCTAAACTGGTATTGTTTAGTTGTGTAAGTACTTCCTTTAGACTCGATTTATGACGAATATCGCCTTTCGGATAGGTATTAAAGTGCTGATTAATCGCATCAATCGCTAACGCATCAGGCTTATCAAGTTGCGATTGAGTTGCTACTACGAGTTGTTTTTTGAGTTGCTCAAACTCAGAGGCTGGAAATTTAGAGTATTTCCACAAATCTGCTACCAGTTTTAATGCCTTCGGTAAATTCTCTGCTGTGGTAACAAAACTCGTTAAACCGCCTTGCATCTTTAGTTGAGTCATCTCATCTTCAATTTGTTCACGACTCTTCGTCGATGTACCTCGAGTCAACATCGCCGTTGCAAGACGAGAATTTATCGATTGATTAAAAAGACTCTTCTCACTACCCCAGTCAAAATTCATAGACACGGTAACCGTTTTACCACGAGTCTTTTTCGGCAACAGAGCGACTTCTAAATTACCAATTTGTAATCGTTGGGTTCGTTGATTTAAGTTATCAAAACTAGCTTCAAAGGACTCAGCGACCTCACCTTCCGTTTTCGGAACATAAGATGCTAATAACTCTTCGGCAGTTGGTGCCGTTGTAATAATGGCTCGTTTCGGATTTTCTTCAGGAAGGAAAACACCTACGACACGGTTGTCTCTTACAAAATAGCGAGATGCTACCGAATCAGCCTGTTCTGCTGTCACTTTAGCCATACGATCTCGACTATAAAAGAACAGTCGCCAGTCTCCTAAAGCAATGAATTCAGATAACCCAATACCAAATTCCTGAGGGTCCGCTAGCATTCTTTCATAAGAAGTCGCACTTTCTAACTTAGATCGCTCCAGTTCTTTAGTGGTTATTGGTTTTCCTTCAAAGGCGGTTTCAATTGTTTTAATTAATACATTCTTAACCTTGTCAATTGGCTCACCCTTCTTCACAACCGCACCAAACATCACATAACCCGGTTTTTGAGCCCCAATAGCATAACCATAGACATTAGTAGCCAACCCAGTTTTGACTAAAGCATCGTATAGGCGTCCGGTTGGAGTATCGGACAGAATATCAACTGCGGTTTCGATCGCAGCCATATCCGCATGCAACGCACTTGGAATGCGGTAGGCTACAGCCACCAGCTGACTTTCTCCACGGCGACGTATTTCAAAATAACGTTCACCATCAGCGGTCGGCTCAACAGTCCACTCTTTGGGAAGCGTTTGTTTTGGATTTTCAATCAAAGAAAAATCTTGAAAAATCCATCTTAAAGTTTTAGCGACATCAAATTTACCACTAACAGTGAGTACGGCATTATCTGGACGGTAGAACTGACGATAGAAGTCTTGAAGATTGCGAATTTCAACATTTTCGATGTCACTACGATTACCTATAGTACTTTTACCGTAATTGTGCCAGTCATAAATCATGGACTGCATCCGTTTCATCATGACCCTAGGTGGAGAATTTTCCCCCATTTCGTATTCATTGCGCACAACACTCATCTCGCTATCTAGATCCTTTTGCGCAATAAAGGAGTTTCTCATGGCATCGGCCATCCACCCTAAAGCCCACTGCAAATTATCCTCGGTTGCATTAAAAGACACATAGTAATTGGTTCGATCCAGCCAAGTTGATCCATTCATAGAGAAACCTCTACGGGTAAATTCCTTAGTCGGGTCTGGATAATTCTTACTTCCTTTAAACAGTAAATGCTCTAGCAGGTGAGCCATCCCAGTTTCACCATAGTTTTCATGACGTGAACCCACTAAATACGTCATATTCACGGTAGCAGTTGCTTTTGAAGCATCTGGAAAAAGAATGACTCTTAATCCATTGGCTAAACGATATTCTGTAATCCCTTCAACTGTTGGGCCAACCACAATACTTTCAGATAAATTCATTTTATTTTCAGCAGAAACAGTTGCACCTGCAGACACAACAGCTGTTGCCATACAGGTTGCTATCGTAATTTTCTTTATCGCATTCATCTTAAATTCATACATTTCGCAATTGATCAAAAGGATACCGATGTTTTTAAAGTGTGCGTAAAAACTTTATTGAAAAACGTATCGAAAATTTACTTGATCAACAAAATATAGAACTCAATAACCGCTCAAAAAAGGAATGTAATATCGCTTAGATTCAAGAACGAAGTGCAATTGATAAGTGCCGGTTTAATTTGTCACAAAT
>CAZBHT010000028.1:0-13234 GCA_964491655.1 uncultured Burkholderiaceae bacterium | reverse complement strand
CATACCTGAAAAATTAAAACTCACTTGGCCGTTGCGCTATCGACCACGTCAATAAGATATCAAACGAAAAGGGGCTCCAAGCCCCTTTAAAAATCATTCAATATTATTTACTTGTTTTGCATCAAAACGGTACTTAACTGACAAAGTTTCTTTTGAAAATCAGCAAAGTTTTCTGGATCGATTGGTAGGCCACCGTCAGCAAACACTTTGATTACTTTATTGAAATCAGAGAATAAATCACCGCGTTCGAAAGCGTATTCATGGGCACCACCAAGCATGTCACACCAAGCAAAAGTAACGTAAAAAATATTGTTTTTTCTTTCTAATGCTCGGAAAGAAACATCACCAGGATTTAAAGTCACTTTCTTTTGTCCTTCAGGAGGCAGGATTCTTGCATCTTGATTGATCATTTCGGTCATTTAAATACTCCTTATGTTTATTGTGGTTCAAGTTTAGCGGTCTGACTTCAAAATATCAAAACTCAGTCACTGAATTAAATCAGAGATCTGAGTATCAACAAAGCTCTAACTCAAACAAATATTGGTATAAGCCCGATAATGGCTAATTCCTACTCTATGTATATATAATGCGGATAGGGTTATAACCCCATAGGATTAGCATTTTCTATTATTGGAAGGTGTTATTTTTATCTCAACCACAAAAAAGGATTAGCTATGCCTACTAATACTCAAAACAATGAGGTACGCGAAACTGAAAAGGTCACTATTGGAAACTACATTTCCTTAGCCCTTGCCTGTGTGTTCTTTTCAGGTTTGTGTGCATCAACTCAATGGTGGGGAATTTTTGACTTCACCACATTAAACGGTGCATTCGGTAAGGTTGTTGCCAATGTTTCACAGCATGGTGACACCGTTACTACCGCTATGGCCAACCTTAGAGGTAAAGGTGGTTCTGGTGCTATTGACGGTTTCGTTTTTGCATTCACCTTGATCCCAACCATCATGTTCGCAATGGCCATGATTACAATCTTTGACCATTACGGTGCATTAAAGGCTGCTCGTCAGCTTTTGACTCCAATTCTTCGTCCAATTATGGGAGTCCCAGGCTCTGCTGCTCTAGCTTTGATTGCTTCTTTGCAATCTACAGACGGTGGTGCTGCTCTGACCCGTCAATTGAAAGAAGAAAAGATTCTTACAGAACGCGAAATTAATAACTTCGCTGCTTTCCAGATGGCTGCAGACGCTCCAATCACTAATTTCTTTAGTTCTGGTGCTGTATTGTTCACCTTGCTAGCTGCTGATGGTAAGATCGCTGTCCCTGTAAGTTTAGGACTTTGCTTGGTTGTGGTTCTTTGCGGAAAACTCGTTTCTGCCAACATCATGCGCTTCCTTCAAATCCGTAGCGCGAAGAAATCTGAATAATAAACGGAGAAGTCAATATGTCACATGAAAATGCAAAACCAATGGTTACAGACGTCTTCGTTAACGGTGCCGTTCAGGGTTGGAACATTGCGGTTAAGTCCACAATTCCAAACGTTTTGATGGCGTTTGTCATTATTCGAATTTTGACGATTTCTGGTGCTTTAAAGTACATCGGAATGGTTTGCGGTCCCGTTATGGAAGTATTTGGTCTTCCTGGCGAAGCTGCAACAATCCTGATGGGTGCCTGGATGTCTATGGGTGGTGGCGTTGGTGTTGCCGTCGCCTTATTTGATAAAGGTGTTGTAGACGGAACTCAATTAGCTATTGTCATTCCTGCTATTTACCTCATGGGTTCTCAGGTTCAATACATGGGTCGTTGCTTAGGCGTTATTGGAATTCAAGGCTCTTCTCTCTTTAAGATTATGGCCATTCCTCCAATCGTCGCTTTATTGTCTATGTTTGTTATGCGTATCCTAGTATTGGGCGCCTAATAAATAAAACGGAGGTTTTACTGTCATGCAAACCGGATACTTATTAAAAAATGCCGATCTATATGCCCCAGAACATGTAGGAATCAGGGACATTTTATGTGTTTGTGGAAAGATTCTTGCGGTTGAAGAGCATTTAGAGACCACCTTACCCAACTTAGAAGTGATTGATTTACAAGGAGCGATTGTTACTCCTGGTTTAATCGATCAACATATCCACGTTACAGGTGGAGGCGGTGAGGGAGGAACGGTAACACGAGCTCCAGAACTCAATTTTTCTGAATTGGTAATGGCTGGTGTTACATCCTTTGTTGGCGTATCGGGTACTGACAGTGAAACACGTCCTATTGAAGCACTCATGGCAAAGGTTCGTGCTCTGACGAAAGAAGGAGCTAGTGGATGGATGTGGACTTCGAATTATCGATATCCTCCCATCACGATTACCGGAGATGTTCGTAAAGATCTTCTGACGATCCCGGAATGTCTTGGTGTCAAAATTGCCATGGGTGACCACCGTTGCTCTTTCCCAACGACTCAGGAAGTACTTCGCTTACTTTCTGACTGCCGAGTCGGTGGAATGATCTGTGGACATGATTCTTACTTACATGTTCACCTTGGCGATATTCCTACCGCATTCCCTCAGTTCATGGAATGCGTCGCAAGTGGCATGCCGATTAAACATATTCGCCCAACTCACGTTGCTAGACATCCTGAAGTCTTCAAGCAAGCAATTGAATTTACGAAAGCTGGTGGCTATATCGATATCACAACAGGTGGTGGTAACTATATGGGATCCGCTGCAGATGCTGTTGTTATGGCAATCGAAGAGGGTGCAGATTTTTCACGTATTACCATGTCGTCCGACGCCCATGGCTCCATGCCACGCTTTGATGAAAAGGGTGAAATGGTAGGCCTTGCTGTCTGTAGTCTCATGACTGACATGGAAGAATTGCAAAAACTTGCTGGACTAATTGGTTTAGAAAAAGCTTTACAGCCAATGACAAGTACTATTGCAAATGCCTTATGCCTAAATGGAAAAGGTAGAATTGCAGAAGGTATGGATGCAGACTTATTAGTTATGGATGAAAAACTTAATCTTGTTGATGTTTATATGAAAGGTCGACAAGTAATGGCTGATGGTAAGGTTCTTGTTAGAGGAACTTTCGAAGAATAAATCCTAAATTCAACCTAGAAACAGATCCGCATAGTTCACATTTTCGAAATATGCGGATTTTATTTTTATCCCTTCTAGAATAGAAGGAAAGAAGACTATTTTGAAATAATTTGCAAAGAGCAATTCTTTGTCGTTTGAGGAATTCGTCTCTTTGTCGCTTGACAATTTATGAGACAGTAAAAATTTACAAATAAAGTTCAGTACCTTATTGCCTCACGTTGCGTCATTATTAGACGCATGAAATCATAAAATACTCAATACAAAATCCAAAATAAAGAATAGGTACTGAAATGAACGATCAATTCCATAAAACATCTTATATTCCCTTAACTTTTAGGTCTCTTGAGGGGATAGTTCGACAAAAAGAATTCTTACAAAATCAACTGAAGTTACCTCTGGTCCTTGGTTACGATCATTCATCACTAAAACCTAAAATTGTTGATTTAAAAAATACAGGGCATATCTTGATCGTGGGCGGTAAGAATCAATATCTTTGCTGTCAAACAACAACACTTTCTCTTAAATATATGCTCACCTCTCTTCTTTTTAGGCACAACAAAACACCCTTACAATTTGTCCTAATGGACCGAAGAGAGAGAGGGAGAAATTTTGATGCTTATAGTAGTCTTCCATATCTTGAATTTCCTATCGCACATCAACCAGAAGAAATTTATCTAACACTAGAAAAATGTGTGGAAGAGATGCTCCAACGTCATAACTTACTAAAGAGCCTTCATATCAAAGATATCGACGAATTTAATGCTACTCAATGGAATCCTCTAACGAATCATGAATTTTTCCATAATGGGGTACAAAAGAAATTCCCCTATATTGTTATTGCAATCGATCATGTATCTGATCTTCTTTCTAGTGAAAATAAAAAGGATATTGAGCCTCTAATTCTTCAGTTACTTCAACTTGGACGCCAAGTAGGCATTCACTTGATATTAGTTACTCATACTCTTGATAACAAAATTTTTGATCCGATTCTTACATTGAATTGTTCGATTCGAATTTGTTTTAGCATCCTTTATGGAAAAGATGAAAAAACTCTACCGTGCGTTCAAAGCTCTGGAGGAATCTGGTATTCATTTTCTACAAGAGAACAAATATTACCGATTCGAATGATACCGTATCTCACGGATGATCAAATTTCATGGTTAGCAATTTATTTAAAAAATCAAGAAGTTGCTAACAATCTAGAAAATCTAGTTTTACGAGCTAGAGAACTTCATCATACGAAGGGTAGTGTCAATTTACCTAAAATAAATCTATTCGATTAGTCTCAAATGTTCTTTGAATTCTTCTAGTCGTTTTGCAAAACCGCCTTCACGTTTAGTCACCGTAAGTATTGATTTTTTCAGAGCAGACTTCGATCCGAAAACTCGACAGTTCTTAATACTTCTTGTAATGCCGGTATACAGCAACTCTCTGGTAGCTAAATTCGAGGCAGATTCTGTAACTTCTTCATTATCCTTAAAGTAGGGTAGTAAAACGGCGACTTCACCAAAACCAGAACCCTGAGACTGATGAATCGTCATCCCAAAAGCAATTTCATAGATGGATAAAGTTTGGAAAGGCAAACTTTTACGTAAATCACCGAAGTAAACCATTTCTTGAGTCTTTCCATCCTTTAGATCTTGATAAACAAAACCAACATCACCATTGCTTAAGGATAGTTCTGAGTCATTTTTTCGGATGATTAAAACGAACCCCGGATACAAAAGAGTATCGTCATCCAATTTAAAGTGTTCTTTAAAGAATCGATCTGCAAATTGATTTAAAGACTGAAGACTTTGTTTGCCTTTTCGAGTTGCCGATAGAGGTCTAAAGGAATTCAATACTTTCCACACTTCTTCAAGTTGCTCAGTACTTGGTGATTCGGGTAGCTGTTCAATAGCGGATAAATAGCGTTTCAAATGATTTTTAAACCAGTCTTCAGCTTCTTTACATAAACCGGATGCCGAACTAGGAGAATCAAAGTTGAAAAATAAGGTTTGTGTTTGATCTATATCCTGTTGATTTTTTTCAATCAGCTGAAACGCCTGATCCAAAATATCATTTTCAGAAATTTCTTCTTGATTCACATCAACTAAAAATCTTGCAAAATCAATAATTTGTTTTGCCTCATCAAATCGATGCGTTTGTGTTAGAACGGCTACATGAGAGCTTAGGGCACCATCTAAAGAAGAAATATCTGCAAAGACGGAGCCGGGACCTACCGCAGCTAATTGATTTTTATCCCCTAATACAATGACTCGTGTCTTTTTTCGATCAATCACTTCAAATAAAATTTTTGCCAGATGACTGTCGATCATTGAGGCTTCATCAATGACGATAACATCCGCATCAATCGGATTATCCCCACTGGGTCTTTTTCCGATTTCCGTTGGATCTACAAGCCATTTGTGAATTGTTTTTGATGAAATTTGTTCTATATGATCCCGGACCAACTGGAATGCAGTAATAACTTTACCCGTTTTCTTATTAATTCGATCCTCTGTTAAAGAAGAGCTGAGTCGAGCCGAAGCTTTACCGGTAGGAGCCATCATGGCAACCTTCATCTCTGGCATGCCGTGGAATAGGCACTGCAAAACAGCAACCACCACAGAGGTTTTCCCAGTTCCAGGGCCTCCGGTAATAATGGATAGAGGTTTCCCCAAAGTCATTTCAACCGCACGTAATTGCTCAGAAGAAAGATTGATATTTTCTGCTTCAGTTTTTAATCGTTCTAATTCCGTTTGAACTTTATTTCCGAAAAGCGTGTCTTCTCTTTGAGCAAGTTCGGTCAAATAACGAGCAAGAGTGATTTCATCTTCAAAATCCGTTTGAAGATAAATTCTAACTTTTTGAGATTCACTGCGATCGATGATAAATGGGGTATGTTTTAGTTCCGAATTGTCTTTGCATAAAGGATTACTTCTTGCACACGACATATCGCAGGCAAGATGAACCTCTTCTAAAAAACTTAATTCGGGAACTAGGGGATCTGTAGACAACAGTTCTAAACAAACACCTCCTTTTTTAGCAGAAAAATATAGCTTAGGCATCAATTCTGAAATAATGCTTTTTAATTTTTCTTCATCACTAAGCTCAACATATCCGGCTCTTCTCACCGATCGAATCAAGGATTGACCAATAAGTTCGTATGCACAAAGCGTATTATTCTTTTTATCCACAGCTATCATCCTTTATGATCAATTCCTGTTCTGATTTGAAAGAAATGCATCAACATCCTCAATTAATTGAGGTGAAAATGAAATCGAACAAACACCGCGTCCTGGATGTTCCTCATCGATTGCTCTAAGGAAAACATAAGCGATTTCCCCCAACATTTCAGTAGGAAACAATTGATTGGGATAATGAAGTTTCAACATTCTTAATAAAGCAACTTGATAGAGGAGTGCTTGTAAATAATATTGATGACGCTTCATAGTCCTTTGGATATTTTCATCCGTATAGTCCTCTGGATTAGCGGATTTTGTTCCATCGGGAAGATCAATGAGATTTGTCTTCCAGTCAACAATATAAAATTTTCCATTGAATTCGAAAACTAAATCCATAGAACCCACTAAGAATCCCTGAAAATCTTTTTCATTTAACGATAGATTTTCAAAGTATTCCGGTGCTTTTTGTTTTAAAAATTCTGCAAATTGTTGAGTGTCAATTTTTTTACATTGATCTCCAACCGAAATTACAAAATCTAATTCAGAGGACCTATGACTGAGATCGATATCCTTAAGTTGAATCTTTGGCTCTGTCTTAAACAAGGAACTACAAAGTGTCTGTCTTACGATATCTGTAACGGCCTTTGTCTTTTCTTCAAAAGAAGTTTCTCGTTCCTTATCTTTATCAAAATATGAAGAACATTTCTTCTGACAATATTCTTTTAAGACATTTTCTTGCCCAGGAGTTCCCCTTTTGAAATTAAGTTTTTCAAAAAGAGCGTGCATAAAGTTACCAAAATCAGCACCCGTTTCATCAGATAAGGGATGAGAAAAATAGGGCGTATTGATCTCAACGTCTTCTATTTCAGTTTCGTCTGAAGCAGAAAATTGAAAAGATACTTCTTGGCCTTTTGTAAGTCCCGTAAAACTAGTTTGATACCAATCTGCATGAATTCTTTGACTCGGATCACAAGCAAAGTCTTCTTTTTCTTGCTTGGAAAGTATTTTTGTGGACTCAGCTAACACAGGACGATTCGAGGAAATCAGAATTGGATCTTCTTTCCATATAATAGGATTTTGATAATCTTGCTTAATTGCTAGTTCCGCTTCCTCTTTTAATCGATCCTGTAAGTTTTGAATCTTTTCTGTTATCACTTGAAGGGTTGCTTCCAGATCTTTTTGATTCTCTGATAAATTTCCAGCAAGGGCCCAACAATAGGGATTTTTCAAAGAAGATTTAGTCCATTTTCCTGTTTTGTAAAAAAACAAAGGTAAAACAAAGCGCTTTGAAGCACGTGTCATGGCAACATAGGCTAAACGAACACATTCTTGTCGTTCCAAGTCATCGTCTTCTTTTTTTAGAACTTTTGCATCAACAGGCTTTTGGTCCAAACCAATTGGAGGTAAGAAGTAAAGATGTTTATCTTTGCCTTCTAATGTTTGAAAACAACATTTATCCTTTGATGCTACAAATTGCTTACTAACGCCCGCAAGATAAACCACTGGATACTCCAATCCTTTACTTGCGTGTATCGTAACGATTTGTACTAAATCAGCATCGCTTTCTCGACGTAATTTTCGATCCTCTTCTTTTTTTTCTTTTTGTTTATTAAACCAATAAATTAAGTTCGAAATTGTAGAACAGTTCGATTTATGAAGTTCCTCAATAATATGTTGATAGTTTGTTAAGCTTCTTTCTCCATTAGATAACGGAAGTAGACGAGCTGTAGTATTTCGATTCGTAAATAACTCTTGGAATACTTTTGAGATACCCTTTGAAATAAATTGCTGACTAAGAGATTCAAAAAGCATACGACATTGCATGGTTGCCTCC
This sequence comes from uncultured Burkholderiaceae bacterium, assembly GCA_964491655.1. Classification (GTDB taxonomy): domain Bacteria; phylum Pseudomonadota; class Gammaproteobacteria; order Burkholderiales; family Burkholderiaceae_F; genus JAFTYR01. The sequence continues at coordinate 5,189 of CAZBHT010000028.1, read as the reverse complement.
TCGTCTTTGACGATAGAGGAGAGGGGTTCTCCCCAAATTTTCGTCGCTCTGACACGATTTAATTTCACAGAATCTTTAGGAGACTCCATGGCATACAACACATCTAATATTTCTTTAGCCTCATCCGTTGAAAAGACATCTGTTCCTGAATCAATCAGTGTTCGAATACCTAAATTTTTCAAGTAGTTAATCACATCTTGAGCATCTTCACGCTTACGAACTAATATTGCAATATCACTAGGGCGTAATTTTCTTGAATCTACCCAAACATTATCGTCTTTAAGTAATTTTGCAATATCCTGAGCGATGAACTGATCTGCATGTTCCCGTGCCTCTGAAGCATTCGTATACGAATGCTCAGGTGCGGTATACCGAAACTCAAACATAGAAATCGGTTCAATAGCATCTTCGGTTTTTCTGAACAATGGGAGTCGAGAAGAAGAATAAGTTGAAGGTTCAAAACTTAGATTTTCATTTAAGAACGAAGTTTCGCTTTCTGAAAAAAATAAGTTAACTCCCTCAACCACTCCCGACACGGAACGCCAATTTTTAGTTAAAACATAGTGATGTGGAATACTTCTTTTTGCTTTTAAATAAGTAGCTAAATCTGCATTACGAAATCGATAAATTGATTGTTTTGGATCTCCAACAAAGAAAACGCATTGCGGATACCCTTCTTTATTTCCATTTTGAGAAATAAATAAGCGAGAAAATATTTCGTATTGCAATGGATCCGTATCCTGGAATTCATCGATTAGTACTGCATCATATTGTTCTCGTACCAACTTACAAAATTCTTTGTTTTCAATAACCTCTTTGGCCATACGACTTAACATATCGTCGTAACTTAGTATTTTAAATTGACGTTTTAAAGCCAAAAATTCATTTGGAACATCTGTAATAAATCGATTTAACGCCGTTTTAAATTCATCAGAATAGGATGACGAATCCCCATACCAAAATTGAGGTATCAAACTATTTTTCGTCGGTAAACATATTGATAACTTAGCAAGATATGTTTCCAAATTCTTATCCGACAATAAGGTAACTTGTTCAGAAGGAGTTAAGAAGGAGCATTCTTTTTTTAAAAAATCTTCAAGTACTCTTTTCCTAAGTTCTGAATCATCTCCCACTTCAGATTCAAACGAGTCACCCGAAGAAAAGGAAAACGATTGTAAGGTTCTCTGACAAAAGCCATGAATGGTAAAAACCGAAGTATCGTCAATCGCTTCTAGAACAGTATTGACTCGTTCTTTGAGCGTTTCTCGTCCTAAATCTTGTTCCCATACTTGAACTTGAGTTTGAAGAGTAGGGTCATCAAATTGATTTTGCGAGTTATTTAATTGTTCTTGTAAATTTCTTAAATTTTTACGGAGTCGTTCTACAATTTCAGCGGTCGCAGCTTTTGTAAAGGTCACGACTAAGATTCTATTTAAATCAATAGGTCTATGATCTTTATCACCAACGAGTAATCGTAAAATTACATGCATTAGTGAATATGTTTTACCGGTTCCTGCATTGGCTTCAACCAAAAGAACCCCATCTAAAGGTGTTTTAACTGGATTAAACTCTTTTGGCATACTTTTTACTTCCCGTAAAAAACTTTCAATTGATTAAGCCATGATGCTAACTCTGAGGCATCTATGAATTTTTTTTCTGATAGTTTGAATAGATTCTGTAATGGAATCGAGATTTCTTTTAATTTATTAGTATCCAAACCTCTCCACAAAAGTGGTATTTCCTTCTCGTGCCCCTTACTCAGAGGACGACAGTAATCTAAATTCAGTTCAAAAATAGTTACTAAAGTTGAGATTATTTCTGTAGCCTGGTTTACATCAATAAAATCAGCAGAACGATCATCTACTTCATCTTTATATACAACATACAAATCAACTAAAGGACTATTTGGATTTTGTTGATGTGCCACTACTGAAAAAATTTGATAAAGCCTCAAAGCGATATAAGCTCGGTCTGAAGTCGCTATATCAATCACAATACCTCTGCCGTTTTGATGCGGATATACAGGCCTTTCATCTGTGATTTTTTTAACGATTTCTGAATTAAGTGTATAAGAAAGAGATAACAAAGACGGGGCAATCCCTATGCTCTTTATTTTGTCATTTATAGTCCGAAAATTTTCGAAAACAGAACCCATTTCATTTAAAAATGACTCTAAACGTACCCCCTTCCATCCAAAACGAGAATCTAATTGGATACGTTCTTCAATTTCTTCTTTTGAAACTCCTAGTTTTAATAGGGAAAGAATCTCTCGACGGAACATAGAATTTTGTAACCGATCCTCTGAAGTCAAAATTCGGGGGCACTCTAAGATACTTTCGTCTTCATACGAGTGAAGTTTCAAACATGCTTCTGTCCACTGAATGGGATTATTAATAAAACGAAGTAAGACTGACAGTGATAATGTTCCTTGTCCCGTAAGTGAAGTAGGCAACAATGAATCCGGAATACCTTGATCTGCAAAAATCACTTCATCTCTACGATATTGTGATTTGTAAGCTTCTTGAACTGCTACTAAGTAATCTGAGCGAATACTTCGCCAAAAACGATTTCCTTTAAGTAAGAAACTAGTTTCCGAAAATTCAGTTAATGGAACCTCATACGTCAGTTTTTTAATAATTGAATCTCGTTCTTTTTCATTTGCATGCGATGTGATCCAATTTAATAAATCCGTAATCACAATTGAAGGTGCTTTTTCCTGCTTTGGATGTGTTCCTTTGGTATATGAAAGGATAAAGTGCTTTCGAGTCGCTAAGAGTAAATCTAAAAATACGTTTCGATTATCCTGACGACTCTCTCGATCCCCACGACGAGCTAAATCTCCATTGACTTTTCCATTTCTTCCTAAAAGATCAAATTCTGCTAATTTTGTATTACCAGGGAAACCACTTTGTTCATCTAAACCAATAACAGCGACAATATCAAACGGAATTCCTCGTGCATATTCGATAGGGGCAAAAACAATATTGCCACAAGGTACTGTCGAAGTCTCATTACTACTAATGAAGAACCGAACACCTGCCCAAAAGGCATTAAAGTCAATCGGAGTGTCCTCTAAAGCTTCTTGAATTGACTCGGTACTCAATGAAACGGCATTAAGCAAAATCTGAATTTGATTTGAATTTCGATACTTAGGAAATAGAGTTGAAACCCAACTTGAAATGATATGAGACCAAGCTTCAGCACTCTTTTTTGTCAAAGTATCTTCATAAGCTTGTTTTAGAGTATCAAAAAGACACAACAAAACATTCAATACTCGACTTGAATCATCTTTAATTCGATCAAAACCGCCTAACTCAGTCCCAAATACCGGAAGTTCATTAGCATAAGGAATTCGATTTTCATCTTGGAAAACTCTCCCTAGAACAATACGATCGATTGCCTGTTCTAAAGATCCGTCATCTACAAGATCCAAACGGCTTAAATGAGCTTCATTAAGGCCGAAACGATAGCCGGCTGAAACTAACCATCTACGTAAAATACGAACATCTTCGAGCTCAAGTTCCCATCCTTCAAGAACGGCTGGATATTCCAACCAAGACTCAAACTCATTGATATCAAAATGAGACTGTAAAAGATTTGCTAAAGCATCAAAGGCCTTAATGAAAAGACTCTCATCTAATATCGTTCTACCAACGATGGAATAGGGTAGCTTCATTGACTCGGGCAATGCTGTAAAAACAGCCTCAACAAGAGGAGCCACCTTTTCAATATCAGGAGTCACTACTAATATCTTTGATGCACTCAAATCGGTATTCTGTTTAAATAAATACTGAAGAAGATTAACTAAATTTTCAATTTCTCGTGTTAGCGACGGTGCTTTAATTACCATCACTGAAGAATCGAGTTCATCTATGTTCTTAGGTAAGCGATTGTCGTCTAATCTTAAAATTGCACTTTGAAGGCGATGCAATAACGTATCGGTACCAAAATCTAGAAAGAAAGATTCAATTTCATTTTTTTGTGGTCTAAATTCCAAAATATGACGGACATTATTTAAAAGATGTCGAGGGGCTTTTTTTCTTTTCGAAGTCATTACCCCCATTGAATCGTCTTCTTCTGACCAATGAAGCTTCTCATATAAACGATCAACCGTGGCACGGGTAGAAGCACCATAAATTTTTAGGAATTTCTCGGTTAAAGAATTACCATCTTTAGTCCAATCGAATAAATCCGAAGGTACAGAAGCAAACCAATGTTCAGATGAAGGATTAAGCAAATAGAGCCATGTATTCGATTTTTTTTCTTGTGCAGAAACTTCTGCCATAACCTTTAAAAATAAAGGCGGAATACTCGTTGGTACAAAAATATGGACCTTTTGAATCTTTTCTTGAATTTTTTGATTCTTATTAATAATTTCGAGTATCTCTGTCCCCTTCCATTGATACCCATTAGGTCCAATCCATTTCCACAATAATTTTTGCCATTCAAAATCAGGATGAACAATTAGTTTTCCTTGGTCCGAATCGAGTAGGGCATCATCTCTTTTTATTAAGGCAATCACCCAATCCAAGCGATAAGAAGCATAGGTAATAAAACTTTTTGCTATCAGCATTGCTAACTCTAATTTTTTTTCAGAGTTAGCTAATTGCAAATAGTTAAAGAGTCTTTTGTTTTTTTCACATCTTTTTAACTCATCAATAAACTTTGAATCGTTAAAAGCGCACCAAATAAACCAGGTTAAAGAATTCATGCTATCAACAAAGTCTATGTTCATTTCTGAATAAGACCTTAGATATTCCCCTGTTGTGATAAATCGAAGATTCGGTTTAACATGAAAAGCGATAGCTAGTTCTTTTTTGAGTTTTTCTTCTACCGCTTTATTGGGCACAACCACGATGGAAGGTTGAAAGAAACTAGTAAATTGATCCTGAGATTCTCTTAAATCGGATTGAAGATTGGCGAAGAGCGCTGCTTGGAGACCTTCAAAGAGGTTTGAATATAGGGTTCGAATCATAGATATCTATATTTCATCCTTTTAATTAAATCATAGGAGTAAAACACCTTTAGCCCTATGCCGATCAGGGATCTCAGTTTTTATTGAGAGCTCATTATACGAGTTAATATTTCATCCCTTCTACTAATTTAAAAGTAGCTTATAACTCTTTATTTCGCATATCTTATAACGTAACAAGACAACATATGTCGCATACTCAATTTCAGATAAAATT
>CAZBHT010000027.1:0-13464 GCA_964491655.1 uncultured Burkholderiaceae bacterium | reverse complement strand
AACTCCGCGCCTTAGGGACTTACACCCTAGAACTTGCGCTTGCCCAGCGCACAATTGGACAGAACCCGCTCTCCGGGTTCTGTCATAGTGGTGTTATGAAGGAAAGATATTTTCCAAATGATATAGGTGAGTTAAATTTTTAAATGACTCGGGTGTGTTTAGAAAACATACCTTCTGTTTGCTATCGGTCGCTTCTGCTTGTCGAACAATATCTAAGGCCAGCGCAATTGCAGAACTATCTACTTTTTCGACATTCGTAAAATCGAAAGATACATCTCCATTTTTTATTGAATCACTGACCTGTTTGGATAGTTCAGCAACATTTGCAAAAGTAATGTTTTTTTCTGTTATTTGCATTTAACTATTTTTGATTTTCAAGTTTAGAAACACGTTCTTTAAGTTGCTGAATCAATCCTTGAACACCGCTACTATTGATAACAGAGCTAAATTGGCTACGGTAATTTTCAACTAACCAAACTCCACCAACATTAACGTCAAAAATCTTCCAGACCTTACCATTATTCAACAAACGATAATCTAGCTGAATTGGTTCTTGTGACGGAGAACTTAACTGAGTACGTATCAATACAGTACGGTCGGTTAAAGAAAATTTATTATTCTTTAAAACCACCTTATAAGAACTTGCTTCTTTTAGTGCTCCAGAATAAACAGCCGTTAGAAGTTGACGAAACAGTTGTTGGATTTCATTTCGTTGTGCTTCAGTAGCTTTTCTCCATCCCGGACCAACAGCCATTTTGGTCATTCGAGAAAAATCCGTATAAGGCAGAATATGTTCGTCTACCAGTAAACGAACATGTGCAGGTTCAGCTTGAGCTAGTGCTGAGTCCTTACGAATCTCATCTAACACGTTGTTAGATACCTTTTCAACCAATTGATCTGGAGGCAAGTTAGTATCAACGGTAGTTGCCGAAGACACCATTGCCATCAAACTGAAAAAAAGTGTCAGGACAAATTTTAATCCACGCATTTTATGGTTCCCCCATCTCATCTTCATCTGCAAAAGGATCAAGAAGTCCTTTTTCTTCAACAACTTCATCGTTCTGACCATCTTGAACAGCACTTTGACGAGACTGTAAATAGGCGTTTCTCATTGCTACATATGGATCCACTTGTAGCTCTAACATATCGGTATAGGGTAATAAACGTTCACGAGTGTTTACGAATTTAACTCCCCAAGAAGACCATCTAACATAGTCGTTATCTACATAATAATTAAGATCTGTGAAGAGTTCTGGAACAAGCCCTACAGAATCACGTACAGTAGAAGGACCAAGGATAGGAAGAACTACATATGGTCCATCAGATATTCCCCAAACTCCCATGGTTTGTCCGAAATCTTCTGGCATGCGAGTAATACCTACTTCACTTGCTACATCAAATAAACCACCAACACCAACTGTTGAATTAATCATTAATCGGAAAAGAGAAAGAATTCCTTCTTCCACCTTGCCTTGTAATACATTATTTAGTGCGTTTGATGGCTCACCAAGATTTTGATAAAAATGGGTGACACTATCACGTACTGGTTCAGGAACAATAAATTGATAACCCTTAGCAATGGGTTTTATCAAAACGTTGTCGACTCCCTGATTAAATGCATAGGTATGCCGATTAACAACTTCCCATGGATCCGAAGGATCACTTCCTGCATTATCAGGTACAGAGGTACAACCTCCAAGAGTCATCAAAGAGGCTAAACATGTAACTGCAACAATACCCTTAATTGTTTTAATTGCCATTTTTATTTTCCTTCTGACCCTGCCGCATTATCTTCTGCTTTGTTAAATAAAAATTGACTAATGAGATTTTCTAAAACAACCGCACTTTGTGTATATAGAATTTCTCCCCCATTCTTCAATTCTAAGTCGTCCGCTCCGGGCTGTAATCCGATGTACTGTTCTCCGAGTAAACCACTTGTAAGAATTTTGGCAGATGTGTCTTCAGGGAATTTATATTTTTCTTCGATTGCTAATGAAACGAGCGCTTGATAGTTCTCATTATCGTAACTCACACTTTTGACTCGTCCTACTACGACTCCAGCACTTTTTACAGGAGAGCGGACTTTAAGACCACCGATGTTATCGAATTTCGCTGTTACGGTATAAGTTTTACCACCCGTAAAAGAACTGAGATTAGCCGCCTGCAACGCTAAAAACACTAGTCCGATGATACCGGCCAAAACAAAGAGGCCTACCATGAAATTAATTTTTAAATTATTTTGCATTTTTTCACCTGTGCAATTAATGCGTAGCAAACATCATTGCAGTCAAAATAAAGTCTAATCCGAGTACTGTTAATGAAGAAATTACCACGGTTCGGGTTGTTGCTCGAGAAACACCTTCTGGCGTTGCTCTTGCTGTATATCCCTGATAAAGGGAAATTGCAGCCACAGCAAAACCAAAAACAAAAGATTTCAAACAACCATTACCAATGTCATCCCATACCTCTACTCCAGCTTGCATCTGACTCCAAAAGGCTCCAGTATCAATACCAATTAACGGAACACCAACGATCCAGCCTCCTAGGATGCCAACAGCAGAAAATAAAATAGCCAGCACGGGCATAGAAATCACAACAGACAGAAATCTTGGTTCAATCACACGGCGCATCGGATCAACCCCCATCATTTCCATCGCAGCGAGCTGTTCCCCAGCACGCATCAAACCAATTTCTGCGGTCAACGACGTTCCGGCTCGTCCAGCAAATAAAAGAGCTGTAACAACAGGGCCCAACTCTCTTAAAAGAGAGAGTGCCACCATCACACCCAATGCTTGTTCACTACCGTAAGATGAAAGAACATAATAGCCTTGTAATCCGAGAACAAAGCCGACAAATAAACCACTTACCAGAATAATTACAAGAGAGTAATTTCCAACAAAATGGATCTGTTTAATGGTCTGTCCAAAAGGTCGAAACGCTGCGTCAATATTTCTAAATAGTTGCAACGAAAAAATCGCAAATGCACCTAACGAGTCAATGCATGACAAAAACCAACGTCCTAGATTCGCTATAGATTGAATCATATCCGAAGCCTCAAATCCTCTCTTAGATCTTTAGCCGGATATTGAAATTTCACAGGACCATCCGGCAATCCTTGTACAAACTGTCTCACATAAGGATCTTGACTATTTCTCAACTCTGAAGGAGTTCCCTCTGCAGCCACCTTACCGCTGGAAATCATGTATACGTAATCAGCAATTTCAAACGTTTCCATCACATCGTGAGTTACGATGATGCTCGTCGAGCCGAGTGCATCATTCAAGTGACGAATCAATTGTGCCGTTACCCCCATAGAAATAGGATCTAATCCAGCAAAAGGTTCGTCATACATAATAAAGTCTGGATCTAGTGCTACACATCGAGCCAATGCAACTCTGCGACTCATGCCTCCAGAAATTTCTGCTGGATATAAATGCCCAGCACCTCTTAATCCAACACTGTCGAGCTTTAAAAGCACCAAATCTTTAATGTAGTCTTCAGAAAGATCGGTATGTACTCTTAGCGGAAAAGCTACATTATCAAAAACAGTAATATCAGTAAAAAGAGCACCAAACTGGAAAAGCATGCCCATCCGCCTTCTTAAGGCATATAGAGATTTTTTATTTGACGGATCCACTCGAACTCCATCAAAAACAATAGATCCCTCTTGTGGTACCAATAACCCACCAATGAGTTTTAACAGCGTGGTTTTACCCATACCAGATCCACCCATAATGGCAATGACTTGGCCACGACCAAAGCGTAGATTAACGTTATCTAGAATTTTTCGAGATCCATAACCAAACGTTAAATTCTCAATAGAAAGTAAGCAATCACGATCCATAAACAGAAAACACTCTTGTTTAACTGAATAAAGATTCAGTTTCAAACGGCTGATTATGCCACATTGAAATTAGTTCATTTCAACGTTAATTTGTAATTCGGTAAAAGATCCACACCAAAATGGGAAAAAACCGGATCTTCCGGAGATATCGCAGTAAAAACTTGGGCAATTTCTGGAGGGATCTGACAGGAACGTCCCGTAGCTATATCAACAAATGCCCATCGAGTACAACCGATCATACAAATTTTTTTATCCTTAACTAGGGTAAAACGACGATAACTCATTCGACTTTCTGTACTATGAACCCAGGTATACATGGTTAGATGATCGCCCTCAAAAGTTGGTCGAACGTACTCAATCATATGAGCGCTTGCAACAAATCCTTTACCGTACTCAAAGAAACGACGTATTGGCCAGCCAAGTGTATCTGAGTGAGCAAGCGATGCATCTTCCATCCAAGACAGGTACACCTTGTTATTCGTATGACGCATCGCATCAATACAATCTGCACCCACAACGATATCAAACGGAAAAACCTTCTTTATCATCATCGATCGGTTAGTCTCTTTAATAGTCTTTTTTAAAGCCGGCCTGCTCTAGAACAGATTCCAATACTGGATACGGTAAACGATCTACATAAGCCTTACCAAGATGACGCATTAATACAAACTGGATTTCTCCGTTTTTATTCTTTTTATCATGTTTCATCGCTTCAACTGAAGAAGATAAGCTTAATCCTTCTATTCGTACAGGAAGATTAGCTCTAGAGACAAGATTAATGACTCTCTCTACATCTTGAAGCGATAGGTTTCCTATTTCTTGACAGGCCTTTGCTACTAGGACTAATCCACAGCCAACGGCCTCACCGTGTAACCATGTTCCGTAGCCACAAAGTTTTTCAATAGCGTGACCAAACGTATGACCTAGATTTAAATGAGCCCTTTCACCCTTTTCTTTTGTATCTCGAGAAACAACATCTGCCTTAATCATGCAGGATCCTGCCACAATACGTGATACTGTTTCTGGATTAAGACCCATGAGTTCATCCATATGTAACTCTAAATCTTCGAAATAATCTAAGCTGGCCAACATTCCATGCTTAATAATTTCTCCAATTCCAGCAGATATCTCTCTTGCAGGTAATGTTTTAAGAACAGAAGAATCTGCAATAACTGCGCTTGGCTGATGGAACGCCCCAATCATATTTTTACCCGCAGGTAAATTAACCCCTGTTTTTCCTCCGACAGAAGAGTCAACTTGAGCTAAAAGTGTAGTTGGAACTTGAATAAAGCGAATACCTCTCATGAAGATAGCCGATGCAAAACCAGCCATATCACCGATCACTCCACCCCCCAATGCAATAACAACGGAGTGTCTATCAGCTCCCATCGAGGCCAATTTAGATAAAATCAACTCGACGCTAGACCAATTTTTATACTGTTCTCCATCCGGTAACTCAATTGCTTCAGTACGAGTAACGGCATCACAAGTTTGTTTTACAGTAGATAAATACAAAGGACCTACTGTCACATTAGTAACAATCAAGGCCGATGACGGATTTAAGCGCTTTAATTCTTCTGCAACCTTACCCAATATTTGGCTTCCCAGATAAATAATATAGGGAGCGCCTTTCACATTAACTTTAACTTCCTGCATGGTCATCTATGATTTTTATTAAATAAATTGAGTAATTTCACTAACTAAGTCTTCTGTTGTTCTATGCGTTACATTAAGCGAGTGAGTACTTACTTCTTTATAAAAAGGCTCTCTTTCCTCAATTAATTGTTTGATCCTAGACAACGGATCTTGAGTCTGCAATAAAGGTCTATTGGAAAAACGAGTCCTTTCGTATGCTTCTTCAGGTTCGATTTTTAGATATAAAACTATTCCATCAAAGGATTTTAGTATTGCTCGATTAGTTTGTTGCGTAACAACGCCACCCCCTGTGGCAATAACAGTATTTTCGTAATTTAACACTTCTTCAAGTACTCGTGATTCTCTTTTTCGAAATCCTGATTCACCTTCTAATTCAAAAATCAAAGGAATTGAAACTCCAGCTTTTTTTTCGATTAGAAGATCTGTGTCAATGAAATTCCATCCTAATTTCCGAGAAAGCGTTTTACCTATGGATGACTTTCCACTTCCCATCATTCCGACAAGTACGATTACTTTATTCACAAACTACCTCTTTAGTTTCGTTTGATTCAAAATGATACCTTTCTAAAACACAACTTTAAGCTCTCACTATAAAATATCTGAACTTATTAACCTCCATAAAGATGGATCGATTCCCAGTGTCTGAATCAAAAAAAATATCAAACGGAAAAGAAAGTCCCAAAAAAGTTAAAAAAAACTCCCGTAGTTTGCTGACCACGTCCATTACGAGATGTTTTTTTTTGGTAACGGCTCTTTTTACCGCAGGAGTTTTCCTCGCTGCGTTTATTTTTGCACTCGTCTACACCCAATTACCGCCAATTGATACGGTTGTTGATTACAGACCCAAAATGCCTATGAGGGTTTGGACCTCCGATGGGAAACTTATTGCAGAATTCGGAGAAGAGCGACGAGATTTTGTTCCTATTGAAGAAATTCCACCTCTAGTTAAAAATGCCCTTTTATCGGCAGAAGATAATGGTTTTTATCAACACTATGGTATTGAACCTAAGGGGTTTGTACGAGCTGCTTTAGCTAACTTTTCATCAGGACGAAAGTCACAAGGTGCCTCAACGATTACCATGCAGGTTGCCCGAAATTTCTTCCTCTCTAGTGAACGTAGTTACATTCGGAAACTTTATGAAGTAGCAATGGCTTTTAAGATTGAAGCCAGCTTATCTAAGGATGAAATTCTTCAGATATACATGAATCAGATTTTCTTGGGAAATCGAGCTTATGGTTTCTCTGCTGCGGCACGCACCTATTATGGTAAAACCCTAGATCAGCTTACGCCTGGTGAAGCCGCAACTCTAGCTGGTCTCCCCGCAGCTCCTTCTGCCTATAACCCATTTACAAGTCCAAAGCGGGCAAAAGTTCGTCGAGATTACGTTTTAGGACGCATGCATGAACTTAATTTCATTGATGATGAAACTTACCAAAAAGAATTAGAGGCCCCAATTAGAACTCGTCTTACGGTTCTTCGAGAAAGAGGAATTATGCCTTCTAAGATTAATTCATCGTTACATGCAGAATTTGTCGCAGAGTTAGTTCGCTCTATCGTATTCGATGTTTTCCGCGAAGAAACCTATACACGAGGTCTGAATGTTTATACCACCATTGACTCTACCGACCAGAGCTTTGCTTATCGAGCGGTAAGAAATCAAATTCAGGATTACGATAAAAAACAAGGATACCGTGGTCCAGAAAATCAGGTTGACATCTCTGACCCTAAGTTACGAAATCAACAAATCAAAAATGCTTTGCATGAAGCTCTTGTAGCAAGTGAGATGCCTGCGGCTGTTGTACTTCGCTCTTCGCCCAAAGAAGTTACGGTGGAATTAGCTCATGGAAGACAAATAACAATTACAGGAAAAGGATTGGATTTTGTTAAAAAATCTTTGTATCCCAAGGCTAAAGCATCGATTCGAATTAAGCCTGGCTCTGTTGTTCGTTTGACTAGTCGAAATGGATACTGGGAAATTAGCCAAATTCCTCAAGTGGAAGCCGCCTTTATTGCATCTGATTGGAAAACCGGTGCTGTTAAAGCATTAGTTGGAGGTTATGACTTCAACCTTAATAAATTTAACCACGTTACACAGGCTTGGAGACAACCCGGATCTACGTTTAAGCCATTTATCTACTCAGCTGCGATTGAAAAAGGATTCTCCCCTCAAACCATCATTAACGATGCACCCATCGTATTAGATCCAGCAGAGACAGGCTTTAAAAAATGGGACCCTCAGAATTATTCCAAGACATTCTCTGGGCCTATTATGATGAAAGATGCTTTGAAAAAATCTTTGAATCTGGTTTCAATTCGAATTCTTCAAGCGATCACGCCAAATTACGCTTTGAATTTTTTACAGAATTTTGGATTTGATCCCGATAAACATCCTCCACATCTGTCCCTAGCGCTTGGTACAGGAAGTGTGACCCCATGGGAAATGGTCCGAGGTTTTTCTGTTTTTGCCAATGTTGGAAAACGTGTTGATCCTTACTTAATTACCAAAGTTACGGATCAAAACGGAAAGGTTTTAATGCAATCCACGGTAGAAACCTTTAAAGAAAATGGTGAAACAGATCGTATTGGTGTTGACGCCATTGACCCTAGAAATGCATACATCATGCACGAAATGATTCATGGAGTTGCCACTCATGGCACCGCCGCTCGATCCACCGCTATCCTTAAGCGTAATGATATTGCAGGTAAGACCGGTACAAGTAACGAGTCTTTTGATGTATGGTTCGTTGGCTACGCCGGTTCTCAAATTGGAGCGGTTTGGCTTGGATACGATCAGCTTAAAACTCTGGGTAAAAACGCCCAAGGTTCAAATTTAGCTCTTCCTGTTTGGATTAATTACATGAAAGATGCTATCAAAGGAGAACCAGAAGTAATTCGTACACCTCCAGAAGGCATCACAGTAGAAAATGAGGAAATCTATTACACAACAAGAAAAGATGCGATTACGTCCTTAGGAATTGATGAACCTGCTACGATCGATCCTCTTGAAAATATTATTAATGACAATTTACGAGGACAAATTTTTTAATTAAACCCGCCCTTGTAATTGCAAAAAAGTGTAAAACCACATCATTTATACTTGAAAATGATTCTCATTTAGATTAAATTAACAAGTAATGGATAACGCCTGTTATCCAGCTCCTTGATGAGGGGCTGGCTTAATAGCCAGCCATGATCGAAATGATCCAACCTAGGGTAGTTAATGGGGATTTGCCGAAAAATTCGGCAACTTTATGTAGCCGCAAGCCACACTCAGCCTGCGGCTCTTTTTTTTCCCCTTTTTCCTTCTCTTTAACCTCAGAAAAATTCGTTCAAAATTAGGTTCTACGTTAAACTCTCGGTGTTTAACCGTTTTAATTTGAATTCCTTTACGATCTCACACTCTAAGAGCGATCATGATTGAGTTAGCCGTTGCTTTATTTTTTATTTTTTTGCTGAGATATAAAACCCAACGCCCTTGGATTTGGGTCATTCCAAATGCTGGAATCTTTGCTCTTGGATTTGTCATGTCGATCACCTGGTTGTCAGGAACACCGGCTGAAGGGCTTGGTTTTTGGGAATATCGTATTTTAGGCTTTGCTCCGTTATTTTTATTCCTCGGTCCCCTCGGAGGATACTGGCTTTATGGAAAGACCAACCGCTCTGGAATTTCAAACATTCCCGTTTTTATTGGCTGTTTAGGTGCATGTCTTTGTATCTGGTACGTTGCGGATTATCTGCCTCAAATCAGCCAGTAAACTGAGACAGTTTCATCAAGGTCTGTCATAAAGTTTTAACTCTTCTATTCGTTTACCGATCCGTAGAAGATTCAAATCAGATGCAAAGGAACCTCCGATCATCATCACAATCGGAGCTTTGTTCCGTCGTTTACCGATTGGAACAGTCAGCGAAGGAAATCCTGATATCGCCCACCAGTCACAATAATCAAATCGAATTAAGGCTTCAGACTCTGTCTGTTGCAAAACAGAATCAATCATATTTTGAGCTCTTTGAAGAGTGAAACTGACTAAGCCTGCATGTTCCTCAGAACTCATATTGATCGTTGCAGCTTCCTCAAGTCGATTCATTCCAAAAGGATGAGACTGATGCCTTTGGTAATAACATTCATAAAGTTCATTAAAAGATTGAGGTGTATTAGGACAAGATTCTTTGCGAAGAAAACAATCCACGTCATGACGAAAATCCCAATTTGATATCAATCGATAATCAAAAATTGTTTCCTCAACATCGACTGTAACGATCTCAACATTGACTTCACATAATGTTCGTTTCAAATATTGAAAATAGGTCTCTAACTCGTGATCGATCGGCTTACCCTTAAAGTTTAAGAAAGCTAAGCGAACAGAATCTTTATGTGTTGAATCAAATCTTTTATTCGCTTCCAAATTCGTTTCTTTCATAATCGAAAAAACAAGATCTAGAGATGAAATAGATCTCGATATGATTCCCGGAGTATCAAACGTTGAGGATAACGGGATAATCCCCGAAGAAGAAATCGCACCACGAGTTGGTTTGAAGGCATATACGCCATTAGCTAATCCAGGAATCATGAGACTACCATTTGTTTCTGTTCCTAGAGCAACATCACAGAACCCCGAAGCAACGGCAATAGCTGAACCACTACTAGAACCACCAGGAGTTAGAGATTCACCGTGTGGATTTTTCCCTTGTCCTCCTAACTCAGAATATCCTCGTGTTCTCGGATCGGTTGAAACAAAACCCGCTAACTCTGTCATCGTTGTCTTGCCAAAGATATCAACAATTCCAGAATCTTTTAACCTTTGAATACAAGGAGCATCTTTGAGATACAAATTGCGTAAAGCGTAACTGCCTGCAGTTGTTGGAAAACCTTCAACGCCAATATTATCTTTGACAAGAACGTGCAATTCTTTAGATAAATCCATTGACTTATAGCAAGTTACCGCACGGAGATATCCATTTAGATTTTTGATTCGCTTTTCAGCAATATCAATTGATATTGGTTCTGATAAAGGATAGAGAGGTTTCATTAAAAATTCAGAATCACAATACCCTAATGTCATATCATGAACCTACAGCGATAAAGCTCCAGAAAAGCAAAATCAGAATTTGACCTGAAAGGATGCGTAAGAACATCGCCAACGGATAAACAGAGGAATAAGCTACTACGCCCGTGCTCTTACTAGAAAGACTCGAAACGAAGCCTAATAAAGCCGTATTCGTAGCGCTACCTGCAATTAAACCAGCAATCGTATGGAAATTACACTTCATTAATCGACGCGCAATAATGCCAACAAGAAGCATCGGGATAATTGAAATTGGTAAACCCATAGCTACGTACAAGAAGCCTTTTCCGTTTAAAAAAGCATCGAAGAATTGAACGCCCGCACCCAAACCAATCGCTGAGAGAAAGAAAGTTTGTCCCCATTCTCGTAGCATCAAATTGGCAGAGTTCGTCGTATAGGTAACTAAATGGAAACGTGGCCCAAAATATCCAAGCAAAATTGCAGAAATTAAAGAACCTCCCGCTAAACCTAATTGGATCGGAACAGAAATGCCAGGGAACGTAATTGGAATTGCACCGAGGATAATACCCAAAGCAATACCAGCGAAAATAGCAACCACATTCGGTCGTTCCAACTGTTTTTCTCGATTCCCCATTAAGGTTGCTAGGCGCGAAACCGCATTCGTTGGTCCAACACAATACAAGACATCACCGAGTTGTAACCGCAAACTGTTATAAGGAAAAAAGGTGATACCTGCTCTAGTGACACGCGTAATGTTAACGCCGTCTAAACGACTCAAATGCAGATCATCAATTCGATTACCATTCATTTTTTCGTCAGTAACGAGAATGGATCGAGAGATCAATGGCGAGTGGGCTGTTGCCAAATCGATCTTTGTTTCCTCTTCTCCACAAAAAGCCGTGATGGCAACTTTATGTTCTGGATTTGAAACGATACGAAGCTTATCCCCAACATGAATCACACTATTGGCATTAGGGCTTCTAATCACTCCATCGTGGAGAATACGAGAGCAGATAAACGGTCGACCGATAATTTCTCGAATTTCTCTCAGCATTAAGCCATCAAGGGCCTTATTCGTTGCCAAAATGTGATAAAAAATCGGCGTTTGATTCCGAGCTTTTTGCTCGTTTTCCCATTGAAGATCTTCTTGCTCTAAATCAATCTTCAAAATCTTTTTCAAAAGCAAGATAGTAACCATCATCGCCAAAATAGCAAATGGATAAGCACAGGCATAGCCGACAGCAATGTCCGTGTTATTTCCTGCTGCGTAAATCGCTTCCTGCGCCGCACCTAACCCCGGGGTACTCGTCACTGCACCAAAAAGAACTCCCAACGTTTGAGCAAATGAAATCTGATCTGCAAAAGCAAAGAAT
The DNA here is from genome assembly GCA_964491655.1 of uncultured Burkholderiaceae bacterium. Classification (GTDB taxonomy): domain Bacteria; phylum Pseudomonadota; class Gammaproteobacteria; order Burkholderiales; family Burkholderiaceae_F; genus JAFTYR01. The sequence continues at coordinate 1,566 of CAZBHT010000027.1, read as the reverse complement.
AGGGCCACGGCCAAAATCATGTCCAAAACAATAACCGCAACCATCAAGCAGTTAAGCCGTATACCACCGTTTTTGAATGTAACAAAAAAGGAAGGACCAACTTGCAAACCAATGAAAAAAACAAAGAGAATAAGGCCAAAATTTCTCATAAAAGAAATCATGTTAGGATCCACTTTGATCCCGAGATAACTTGCCAGCAACCCAACAAAAAGTACACAGGTTGCTCCAAGAGAAATTCCCTTAATTTTTAAGTGTCCTAAATAAAGTCCAATTGAAATAACCACAGTAAAAACTAAAAGACTGTGGCTAAAGGACTTGGGATCCAACATTAAAGATTCAAACCAGCTCATTTTCTTCTGAATTCAATTTTTTTTATTATCTCTCCAATGGAAAGGAAAAACCAAAGTTTTAAAAACTTTGTCTTTAATTAGCATCTAAGACTTCAAACAGCGAAAATTATTTCTTCCAGAGAGCTAAGATAAAAACAGTACTCAATACAGAACCGATACCGATCATTTGGAATAAACCAATCGTTTCGTTTAAGAAAAGACAGGAAAACAAGAAGGCTGTTAAAGGTTCTAGTGTTACAACAATACAAATAATTACAGGAGATAGATACTTAAGGCTCGACAAGAACCACCAAAACGCAAGAATCGTTCCCACAATCACAATAAATGAGAAATTCGATATCGCAGGAAGTGACCAATTAAACGAAATCAACCAGGACTGGTTAATAATGCAACCTAAAATTCCACCAAAAAGAATACCCCAACTTGCAACAGGTAATACTCCAACTCGTTGAATCACGGCTCTAGGTTGAAGAGTATAAGTGGTTGCACTAATCACAGAAATCAGTCCCCACAGAATACTAAGTGGTGAGAATTGCAACACCTGGAAATTGCCATTCGTTACGATCAGAAGTACCCCCAGGATGGCAAGAGCAATACACAGAATAATGTTTTTTGTTAATGGTCGTTTTTCAACTACGGTTAAATAGATTGCTGCGAATAACGACTGGGTCGCCAGAAAAATTGCCCCTGTTCCTGCATTCGAATAATAGATAGAAAAGAAAAATGCCGTATGCGCTAAAAATAAAACCGATCCATTAAAAAAGATTTCAATGGCATCTCTCGCACTTTTGAATACGCAAAGCATATTATTTGTACGCATACAAAAGCACAATAAAACCATCAACACACCAGCAGACAATAATCGCAGTGACGATAAATTAAGAGGGAGAAAATTTTCAACCTGAAAAAGGTATTGTGCACTCGTTCCCAAAGCACCCCAGGACACGCTGGCCAAAGCAACTAAAAATATACCTTTCAGATAATTCGTTGAACTCATGTTTTATTTTTATTAACCACCTTTAGTAGCAGATATTGTACTGATTCAATAACCAAGCAATAAAAACAGCAGACCGATTTTCACCGAATCTGCTGTTTTCTTTTTTAGATTGAGTCTAAGACTTCATTAGGCCCTGGATTCTTTTGCATTGAATCCATTAGAAGGCATAACGTAAGCCAACATTGGCACGCCAATCTTCATCAATCTTTGCACCGCTGG
>CAZBHT010000026.1:0-13636 GCA_964491655.1 uncultured Burkholderiaceae bacterium | reverse complement strand
GATACTGCGTGATACTAAGAGCAGGGCCGCAGCCTTGAGCTCTAACCAAGGATCGTTGTCCCGGTTTGAAATAAATATACCTTTAGATAACTTATCAACGTCAACATATCGTTCTAACGTTGCTTCAAGACGTTTCATTGAAACCTTTTTCGCTAATTTTTCTAAGGCGTATTTTTTCTGTGTTTGTGCAAATTTATACGAACGATCGGTAACTGCTGTAAGACGACCTTCGTAGTAATGCTTTAATTTGATAATAACCTTAATATCTTCAACCAAAATCCATAAAAAAGTAATACGCACCACATCCTGTTGCAAAATAGCTAGTGACAGGTCATCGGGTGTGTAATGGCTGACGTTAGAAACTGCATCCAAAACAATGTTTAGTTCCAAGTTACCTTGAGGAGCAAGTAGAGCAAGTTTTCGAATTTCTTGCTCACAGGCTAATAAATTTCCTTCCGTTCGATTAGCAATAAAATGAATGACTTCATCTGTAGGATTTTGATTCTGAGATATAAAACGATCTCGAATCCAGGTTGGTAATTGATTTCGAGTAATAGCGCTTGCGTTAACAACAATTGCGTGCTTTGATAATTCAGTAAACCACTTCGATTTACGTTTCTGCCAATCTAATTCTGGCAAGCAGAGCATGACTAGCGTATTACCGCCAACCTCAAGCGTTTTGAGTTTTTCGAGAGCTTTTAAACCAGTTTTAAGTCCTGGATTTCCATTTAAAAGTCTGACTTCTAAGAGTTGTTTTTCACCAAAAAGGGATAGATCCGATAACGCTTCAATAAAGGGCGTATAGTCCGAATTACCATCGAAGGCAAAAGAACGTCGCTCTGTAAAACCGATTTTTTGAGCCGTTTTACGAATCGTATCTTCAGATTCAAGGACCAATAAAGGCTCTTCTCCCATGACAACCCATACTGGATTGATCGCAGGATCACTTTTCTTTAAAAAAGTCTTAAGTTGGTTACTCGATATCTCTGGCACGTGATTCAACTAGTTCTGGAGAAATATGAGCTAAACGAGTCACAACGCGATGAACAAGATTTTGTTCCATATCTTGGAAAAAAAGTTGTTCTTCCGCTACTCGTCCGTTGTAATCATCTTCGTCCCAACTTAATTCACGAGTCGCACTAATGCGAGTGGCCGGAATAAGTTCAACTCCGTTTTGCAATTTAACACGGTAATTGACGGATAAACGAAGACTATAAATTCGTGCTCTACCTTTTGAATTAACAGCTAAAACTGAGGAAGAGCGCTGGGAGCCGAACCACTCTAAAGTAGCTTCGGCTTCTTCAGGCGTGGGTACAATCTTAAGATTCGTCATCGCTTCCAAGTTACGTCGTATGGTAGCTTGGATTGCAGAATTTTCTCCAAGAGCGATGTAGAGCGTTTTCAAAGGAACGGTCTGACGACCTCGAAGACGCCAGCCACAACCCGATAACAACAAAGCAGTTGTCAAGGATAGAAAGTTTCTACGACTAAATCCGTTCATTGTTTTTTCTGGTTGGGGCATGCGATCTCCTAAATACCCAGTGCTTGCTTAGACTACAATATTAACAAGCTTTTTCGGTACAACAATAATCTTTTTAACAGCTTTATCGCTAATAAAGCGAAGCGCATCCGGACTAGCAAGAGCCGCGGAGCTAATCGCCTCTCTGTCTGCATCCGCAGGCATCATAATTTGTCCGCGAAGCTTGCCATTGATTTGAATCATGTACTTAATCTGATCCAATACTAATGCCTTTTCGTCAAACTGAGGCCATGGGGCATCCAAAATAGACTTGCCACAACGGTCTGCATAACCGAGTTCTTCAAACAACTCTGCCGTAATGTGCGGAGCAATTGGATAAAGCGTACGTAAAAGAATTGAAACCCCTTCGTTAATAAGAGCCTTTGTACCGGTACCAGACTTATCCTTTAGTGTTTCCAATGCGTTGAGCATTTTCATCGCAGCGGAAACCACTGTGTTGTACTGCATTCGAGACAAGTCAAACTCAGCCTGTTTAAGAGCGGCGTGGATGTCACGACGAACATTCTTTTCTTGTTCATTTAAAAGCGAGACATCGAGAGCTACATTTTCAGCAATTGCCTGAGCACTTGAAACGGCGTATGCCCATACTCGACGCATAAAGCGATAGGTACCTTCGGCACCCGAGTTGCTCCACGCGGCGCTCTGATCCGGAGGTCCAGCAAACATCACGAAAGCTCGGGCGGTATCCGCACCGTACTTTTTGATAATGTCACGAGGTTCTACCACGTTATTCTTGGACTTAGACATTTTTTCAATGCCACCGGAAATGACGGGAAGACCGTCTTCTTTGCTTGTGATACTTACTGGGCGTCCCTTTGCATCGTACTCAATGTTTAATTCTTCCGGATAGAACCAACGTTTACGACCATCAGGCTGTTCTCTGTAGAAGCATTCTGCCGTTAACATACCTTGAGTGAATAAGCGAGCAAAGGGTTCATCGAACTTAACGAGTCCTAAGTCGCGCATGACCTTAGTCCAGAATCGAGCGTAAAGAAGATGCAATACAGCATGCTCAATACCACCGATGTACTGATCCATTGGCATCCAATAGTCGTTGCGTTCATCAACCATGGCTTCGTTATTATCTGGTGAGCAATAACGCATGTAATACCAACTGGAATCAACGAATGTATCCATGGTATCGGTTTCACGTCTAGCTTCAGCACCGCAGTTTGGACAAACACACTTAAGGAATCGTTCGTCCTTATTCAGTGGGTTACCAGAACCATCAGGGATAAGATCTTCGGGAAGAATAACGGGAAGATCTTTTTCAGGAACAGGTACAGGACCACAATGAGGACAGTTAATGATAGGAATAGGGGTGCCCCAATAACGTTGACGAGAAATACCCCAGTCACGGAGACGATATTGAACCTTTAAGTCACCTAGACCTAATGCACGTAAATCAGAAGCAACGGCTTCACGAGCTTGTTCAAAGTTCAAGCCGTCATACTTGCCAGAGTTAACGCAGACAGTATTGTCTGTTTCCGCATACCAATCTTGCCAAGCAGAAGCGTCAAATTCTTTTCCTGGATACTGAATAACTTGCTTAATCTCAAGACCAAATTTAAGAGCAAAAGCAAAGTCACGTTCATCATGAGCTGGAACACCCATAACTGCGCCTTCACCATAGCCCATGAGAACATAGTTACCAATCCAAACTTCAACTTCTTGTCCGGTTAAAGGATGCTTGACAAAGAAACCGGTTGGTACACCTTTCTTTTCAATTGTGGCTACTTCAGCTTCTGAAACACCACCCTTCTTACATTCTTCAATGAAGTTTTGTAATTCAGGATTGTTCTGAGCTAAACGAGTTGCAAGTGGGTGCTCCGCGGCGATGGCCACAAAGGTAACCCCCATAATGGTGTCGGGGCGAGTCGTGTAGACACGAAGTTCTTGGTTCTTGCCATCTAATTCGTAAGTAAAGGCAAAATTAACACCGTAGGATTTACCAATCCAATGTTCTTGCATACGACGAACTTGCTCTGGCCATCCTTCTAACTTATTTAAGTCTTGAAGGAGTTCTTCAGCATACTGCGTGATACCTAAGTAGTAACCGGGAATTTCGCGTTTTTCAACCGGTGCACCACTTCGCCAACCTTTACCATCGATTACTTGTTCATTAGCAAGAACGGTTTTATCAACAGGGTCCCAATTAACGATCTGTGTTTTACGGTATGCAATGCCTTTTTCAAGCATTTTTAAGAACATCCATTGATTCCAACGGTAGTATTCCGGTTTGCATGTGGTGACTTCACGAGACCAATCGAAAGCTAAGCCAAGAGGCTCCATTTGAGCTTTCATATCAGCGATGTTGGTATATGTCCATTTGGCTGGAGCAACGTTCTTAGCGATAGCGGCATTTTCTGCTGGAAGTCCAAAGGAATCCCATCCCATAGGAGTCATGACATTTTTGCCACGCATCCGTAAATACCGATACAAAACATCGTTTAATGTGTAGTTTCGGACATGTCCCATATGCAACTTACCACTGGGGTAAGGGAGCATGGAGCAGACGTAAAACTTTTCTTTTTCTTTACCATTGTCGTCAAGTACATGCTCGACGGCTTTGTAAACATTGTTAGCTTTCCATTTAGCTTGCTGGGCCGCTTCAACGGCTGCTGGATCATAAATATCACGCATGAGATTCAAATGAATAATTGCGAATAAAAACTTTATAATTATAGGGGATTCATTCAATACATACGATGATTTGCTCATGAATCCGTACCTTGAGACGATAAAAAACGTCGATAAAAGAAAAAACATTCTTGTCTGACTTTGATAGACTCCGTCTTTTAGATTTTTCGGACGCGGTGTTTCACATCATTAGGGATGCGGGACATCACGAAGCTTTTCATGAATTCTTTAATTGACTCATTAAATCCTCAACAGCGCGCAGCCGTGACGCTCCCAGATGTTTCATCATTGATTCTAGCTGGGGCTGGATCCGGTAAAACGAGAGTACTGACAAGTCGTATTGCTTATTTATTGCAAAATGGATATGCCTCTCCAGAGGAAATTTTAGCGGTTACCTTTACTAACAAGGCCGCTAAGGAAATGGTTTCTCGTCTTTCTACCATGGTGAGTTTCAACGCAAAGTACATGTGGATAGGTACCTTTCATGGTCTGTGTAACCGTATGTTGCATTCACACCATGAACAGGCTGGTTTGCCTGCTACTTTTACAATTTTGGATCAGAGCGATCAACTTTCAACGATTAAACGTTTAATGAAGGCAAATAACGTCTCTGAGGACGAAGTGAGTGCACGTGACATACAGCATTTCATTAATCAACGTAAAGAAGAAGGAAAGCGTGCTTCTCAAGTTAAGGTTTTAGGTTACCTAGGGCAACTTAAGTTGCAGGTTTACCAGTGGTATGAAGATTCTTTAAATAAAGAAGGGGTCTGTGACTTTGCAGAATTACTTCTTCGATCCTATGAATTGTTAAGCCGTAACGAACAAATCCGTCACTATTATCAAAGAAGATTTCGTTTTATTCTGGTCGATGAGTTCCAAGATACCAACGTATTACAGTACCGCTGGTTAAAACTGTTATCAGGCATTGAAGATAATTGCGAACGAGTCAATGCTGTTTTTGCGGTTGGTGATGATGACCAGTCCATCTATGCTTTTAGAGGCGCCAATGTTGGCAACATGAAAGATTTTGTTCGTGATTTTAGAGTCCAAAATCCGATTCGCTTGGAACAAAATTATCGATCTCATGGGAATATTTTGGACGCAGCGAATGCTCTTATTTCCAACAATAGTGAACGATTAGGAAAAAAACTCTGGACTGATGCTGGTAAAGGGGATCCAATCCGAGTATTTGGTGCTGTGACCGATCAAGAAGAGGCAGAATTTTTAGTTGATTCGATTAAAGGAGCTATTGCCGATGGGGTTGATAGAAAAGAAATTGCCATTCTCTATCGATCCAATGCTCAGTCTCGAGTCATTGAAACCGAATTAACACGACGAAATGTTCCGTATAAAGTATATGGAGGTTTACGTTTCTATGATCGAGCTGAAATTAAGCATACTTTAGCTTATATGCGTTTAGCGGAAAATACTGCAGATGATTCAGCCTTTTTAAGAGTTGTGAATTTTCCTGCCCGAGGAATTGGTGCCAAGACTATTGAAGTCTTAATGGATATCGCTAAAAACGAAAATCTTTCTCTTTTTGATGCAACTCGATTATTGCCGAAAACAGCTAGCCAAAAACTTTCTGTATTTACGCAAATTATTGAATATTTAAAGTTAGCTAAGGAACAGTTGGAACTGCCTGATTTTGTAGACTTTACAGTAGAGAAAAGTGGTCTAAAACACTTTTATGAAACTGAAAAAAATAGCGAAGATAAGCTAGAAAATATACTGGAACTGAAGTCCGCGGCTCAGGCCTACCTTTTTGAAGAACAAACAGATTCCGATAACGGAACAGATACGTTATCTCCATTAGCAGGCTTTTTATCACATGCTTCGCTAGAAAGTGGTGAAAATAAGGCTAAGACGAATGAGGATGCAGTGCAGTTGATGACAGTACACTCATCTAAAGGCTTGGAATTTAATCTTGTGTTTATCACTGGCTTGGAAAGAGGCTTGTTCCCTCACGATAGCGCTATCAATGATGATAAAAACGGATTAGAAGAAGAACGTCGCTTAATGTATGTAGCGATTACCCGAGCTCGCAAGAGTCTGTATCTAACGTATGCACAACAACGCATGATGCACGGTTTGACACGCTATAACATGCGTAGTCCTTTCTTTGACGAGTTACCTGCTCAAACCTTAAAGTGGTTAACTCCGAAGGAAGGAGAAAGAAGTTCAGACCGATATAGCGGTGGTGGGAGTTCTTTAATGAGAGATTATCAAAGTGCAGAAAAATCTCGTCATTACAACAGTAATACACCAACATGGGCTAAAGGGATTGTAACGAGTAAACTAGAAAGAAATATTCGAAGTCAAGTCGATACTGATAATCCTTATCGCCAAGGAGTTCGAATCAATCACGAAAAATTTGGACCAGGTCGTATTACATCAACCCGTAATTCCGGAGATTCACATGAGATGACGGTAACGTTTGATAGCGGAAAAGTGTTAACTCTGTTGACTCGAATTGCGAAAAATAAAATTACTCTTATGTAAGGTGATTCAAGATGCTTTTGACGATGTTAAAAGGTAAGATTCATCGTGCCGTCATTACGGAGTCTAACCTCCATTATGTAGGCTCTATCACGATTGACGAGGCTCTTTTAGAACATTCAGGTATTAATGAGTACGAGCAGGTCGATATTGTTGATATTGAAAACGGATCTCGATTAACGACTTATGTGATTCGTGGGGAAAGAGATAGTGGGGTGATTTGCCTTAATGGCGCTGCGGCTCGGCTCGTTTGTCCCGGCGACCACATCATTATCATGAGTTATGCTCAAATGACTCCCGAAGAAGCCTCAACTCATAAACCTAGAGTTGTTTTTGTCGATCAAGACAATCAAGTAGTCTCTGTTGAAATACAGGAAAGACACGGAGAAATCCGTTAGTTACAGAACTTCATCCTTGCGATTGCGCCCGGCGTTTCCTTTTTGATACAAAAGGTCAAAGGGCACAATTTCTCTAGGTAGGGGTGCAAAAGAGTACGTTTCATTTTCTAAAAGTTCTAAAAGTCGAAGATGGAAAAATATGCGATCGCGACCATCTTCGATCCTCTCTAGAACACCTGCGTGAACCAGATCATTCAATATGTGGCTAGCGACTTGACGACGTACTCCAGTAAACGAAGATAATTCACCTGTTCGACACGCGGGGTATTCAAAAATAACCGGTAAAAACGCAACGTGATTAACCATACCGAGTTGTTTTAAATAATTCGCTGTTTGATCAAAAAGGCGCTCAATCGCTTGTAGTATTTCTAAAGAATAAACGGAAGCCTTCAAAATAGTCGTCAGGGCGTAGGTTAAATAGGGGGTCCAACGACGCGTTCTCCAACCATATCGTTTTTCTTCTAAGCCTAAATGAGGATTGGTTTTGAGAGCATATCCTAGTTGAAGACAAGGGAAGGGAACCCCCACAGAAGGTTGTAGAAAAAGTAATTGCATCAGAATTTGAGCAATTTTTTCGTTGTATTTATTAAGCGGTGAGATCGCTACGTAATATAGAGAAATCAAAATGATATGAACTAAAGGATCCATGTCGCGTTGATTTCTTGCAAACTCTTCCCATTTTTCTAGTTGTTCTGGGATTTGATCCCAAATAACAGTAGAAACATCTTCAACCGAAGGATCTTTGGGGAATTCGCCACTTTTTCTCCAAGCTAAATTATCTTGTAAAAAATGATTTGCGATCGAAGTAACCGTTCGAACAGAAATAGGTTCAATTCGCAAAGTTTCAGCTAGATCAAGACAGGCAGTAGAGAAGTTTTCCATTCGTACAAATTCTTCTATTTCTGGCTTTGGAACAATGCGAGAAAGAAAATAATCCTTAAGCGACAGACGAGTATTGGCTTCTAGGACTTCGTGTCTTGCTTCAAGTGCCAGCATTAAGCGTCCGATGGTCTCTGCATGTTTAGTACAGGCAAAAGCATGTCGAAAATCAGAAAGTTGTCGAGTAACTTTTAAGCAAAGCTTTAAGATCGGTACATCTTCTAAGATTTCTGAATCTCGAGGTGGAGGAAGGCTAATGGTTCCTTGGCTCGCGGCCTGTCGTATAGCCTGTAATTCCATGCTACTCATCGTTTATTTTATTTAATCGTTAATACCAGCAAAGATGTGTGGGATTGTAAAACGGTATTACAACTCTTTCTATAGTTTCTCCTTAAAAGTTTTTTACCTTTTATAGAAAAAACTTCGAAAGATTCGTTGCTTTTGTAAAAGAATAAGAACAAATACTGATGTTGTTTTTATGTTATTAAACGACATTTTCCGTATAAGTGAAATCTTTGGCTTATGATGTGGGGCATTCTGATTGAATGAGAAAGACAATGAACCACCCCCGTTATACGCATCGCACCATTCGATTCAATGTGATTGAACATTCTTTAAGACATACATCTCACCGTAGACGGGCCTTATTCATGTTAGGGTTCCAAAAATTTGTACCCCATGGACAGGATCAGTTGGATTTGCCACTATACGGCAAGTTGACCGTTCCCAAGAAAATAGTTTCTTCTTAGTATTGAAGACTTAGATTTTTACGAGTTCTGTCCGTTTTGGAACCGACCAAAACGGCGAAACTTTGTGTTCCATATCATCGAAAAATTCTTTTAGACGCTTGCTGTACCATTCTGCAAAGATTCGATGACGACGAATTCTCCAATTAGATTTGGAAGTTACTAAAAAACATTCCACAGGAGGATGAATCCAACCTGGAAGAACTGGAACAAGCTTCCCTTTGGCGATTTCATCGGCGCAATGCAACAAAGGCATGTCAACGGAAATACCAACTCCATCCATCACAGAACGTTTAATCGCCAAAATATTGCCAACTCGAATGATTTTATTCCACACGACTGGACATTCTTCTCCGGCCTCATTAAATAAAGAACGGGTTGCACCTCGAACCGGACCATCATACGCAAGTACTGTATGTTTGGCTAAGTCTTGTGGCACTAAAGGTAAACCATTCTGTCTTACATATTCAGGAGAAGCGACGGGAACATAAACATTACGCCCCCGGGACAAACTGATGAAATGAGGATTTTGGGGTTGGAAGCTAACGACTGCAATATCTGCTTTATATTGGAGAATATCGTTAATGTTGCCACCACCAACAACTTCAAAAGAAATCTCTGGATAAACTGAATTAAATTCTAGAAGCAAAGGAATCATAAAACGTTCTACAAAGCCTTGAGCTTGCGAGAGACGAATTTTTCCTTGTAAAGGTGCAACACCAGCCTGGATTTCAGAGATCATTTCTCGATGAATTTGTAATAATGGTGTTACTAATTCATAGGCTCTCTGTCCAACTTCAGTCAGTTGGATGGGACGGACGTTCCGGTAGATCAGGTCTTGTCCTAATACTTTTTCAAGTCCAGCAATCGTACGTGAAATAGTCGAAACATCCTGATCGTATTCATCTGCCGTTGATGAAAGACTTCGACTTTGTGCCAAACTTTGAAAAATTTTCCAGGCATTTATGTCATCAATTTTCCTCATGATTTTATTTTAGGTGTATTTAGCAATATTCGCATTATTTTTGCAAAAAACGCAAAGTATATTTGCGAAATTTTCTTTGATATTCATAGGGGTATGACGCATCATTTAGTCAGTAGGACTCTACATCTCTAAAGGGGGATAGAAAACATGACTAAACGTGATGAATTTTTTTGGCTTGCTGAAATTAATAAAGCCACAATCGTCATCAATGAAAGTGAAGGTTTGTTGCCAAAAGACGTTGCAGTGAAAGCTGCACGAGCCACCAGAGCTGTCATTGAAGATGCAAAAGACCCAAGCTATGCAAGACCTTCTGCATACATCAAGTTTGAACCTAAGTTACTTGAAAAAGAAGGTCCTGAAATCACCATTATGCATGCAGGCCGTTCTAGTCAAGACATGCATGCAACGTATCGTTCAGCTATTATCCGAGACAATGTACTTGAAATTGCCAGTGCTTTGCATGAAGCGATTGCTGAGATGACTGCAATTGCAGAAAGACATACGGAAACGGTGGTACCGAACTATACCAACGGTGTTGCCGCACAGCCGAACAGCTACGCTCATTACCTCTTGGCTTTTATAGCAGGCTTTAGACGTGATACCGAAAGACTTCATGAATTCTACAAACGTCTAAATCTTTGTCCAATGGGATCCACCGTTCTTAATGGTACAAGCTGGCCATTAAATCGTGTTCGCATGGCAGAATTCTTAGGTTTTGAAGCTCCTGCAGAAAACGCATACGACGCTACTCAAATCGCACAAGCAGATCTTCCAGTTGAGTTTGCTTCGATTCTAAGTAGTATTGCATTGCATGTTTGTGCATTCTTGCAAGACTTAATGCAACAGTACTCACAGTCTCGTCCTTGGATTATCCTTCAAGAAGGCGGTGAAAATACTTATGTATCTTCTGCCATGCCACAGAAACGTAATCCGGGTTTGGTAAACAACTGTCGTACCGAGGCTTCTGAATTAATTGGAGAAGCTCAAGGAGCTTTATTCCGTGCCCATAACTTGCAATCTGGCATGATTGATCCTAAAAAACAGAATCTAAACGATGCCATTGCACGTCGTTGTCTTGGCACGGTACGTATGTTTACACGCGTATTGAAGGCATTAGTCATTAATCCGGCTCGTGCTTTAGAAGAACTTAACAGTGACTGGACGGCTAGTCAGGAAGTAGCTGATGTTCTAATGCGTAAATACAATTTGCCATTCCGTGTTGGTCATCATGTCGCTAGCCGTGTTGTTGGATACGCTAGAGCAAACAATATTCTTCCTTTGGCTTTCCCATATGCAGAAATTCAAAGAATTTATGCTGAAGTGATTACTGAAGAATTCCCCGAAGGTAATCCAGTATTGCCGATGAGCGAAGAAGAATTCCGTAAGACCCTAGATCCAAAAGCAATTGTGCAACATCGTGCTACTTTAGGTGGTCCACAACCATCTGAACTCGCCAGAATGCTTCAAGAAGCGAAAGAGCAAAATGAAGCTGATAGCAATTGGGTACAAAACAGTAAGAGAGCGATCGATGAAGCACTCGAAAGACTCGATACTGATTTTTCTCATGTAGGAGAATAAAAAATGACTGCTTTAATGCCGTGGCTATCGATAGCAATACTGTGTTTTACAGGCTATCTTTTGATTAAAAAGACTCAAACTCACATGGTTCTTCTGTTAACCGGTTTAGCAATGCTGTTATTAGCAGTTGCTTTCGGTGTAACGAATTTCTTGCCGAAAGGCGTAAAATCATCGGGTTTTGTCTTCTTTGATATTTTTGATTTACTTCGTAGTATTGGTACAAAACAAATCGCTGGTACCGGCTTCTTAATTATGGTGGCTGGCGGTTATGCGGGTTATATGGACCGTATTGGCGCTGCTAAGGCTCTTGTTGATATCTGTATCAACCCATTACGTAAATTGTCTCAGCCTTATATCGTTTTGGCCTTAGGTTATTTAATTGGTCATTCACTGGTGTTGGTGATTCCATCTGCCGCAGGCTTAGCAATGTTGCTCTTAGTAGCTTTGTACCCAATTCTTCGCGGTGTTGGTGTGAGTGGTGCTGCTGCCGGTGCTGTAATCGCAACCTCTGGAAGTATTGGTTTTGCCCCAGCCGCAGGTACTGCAAACTTAGCAGCTAAGGTCGCTGGTATTGATCCTGTGATCTATTTTGCACAGTATCAGTTACCAGTTGCTTTGTGCGTCTTCGCTGCTGTTGCCGTAACACACTATATCGTTCAAAAATACTACGATAAGCGTAATGATGACGTTTATGCAGAAGTTCAAGAACTCAAAGCAGTTGATGCTCCTTCTGCTCCTGGTTGGTATGCTTTGTTCCCAGTATTACCGATCATTTTGATGCTCATCTTCTCCAAACTCGTTTACAGCGCTATTAAGCTTAATACCGTTACAGCATTGTTAATGGTTTGGATTCTTGTAGCTATCGTAGAATTGATCCGTCATCGTGACATGAAGAAGGTATTTGGTGATGCCATTATTTTCTACAAGAAGATGGGTGCTATGTTCGCTTCTATCGTGTCGCTTATCATCTGCGCTGAATTCTTCGCCGCTGGTCTTAAGGCAACCGGTGTGGTCGCTCTCTTGATCGATTCCGCTCAAGGTTTAGGCCTTGGTATGGGTGGTATGACAACGGTATTGACCGCTATTGTCGGTGCTGTAACCTTCTTAACCGGTTCTGGTGTTGGTGCTTACTCAAGCTTTGCTTCTTTGGCTCCAGACGTCGCTGCTGGTCTAGGTGGTCAGGCTGTTGCAATTGTGACCCCAATGCAGTTCGCTGCTGGTATCCTTCGTGCCATGAGTCCGGTTGCTGGTGTGGTAATTGCCGTTGCTGGTGCTGTCGGTATTTCTCCATTAGCCATCGTAAGACGTACTTGCATCCCAATGGCTGTTGCTATGGTGGTCACACTTGTTGTGAACTGGATCCTCTTTATTAATTAATCACTGATTAATTAGTAAATCATCCAAAAAATCCCTCGATTATTTCGAGGGATTTTTCGTTGGTGGTATGTTGCGTTCTTTATGCTTTAAGACGCTCTAAAACTAAGTGCACCAAAAAAGTTGATGCAATAGGTAACACCTTATCGTTGAAATCAAAGTAAGGATTATGTAGAGACGCTTGGTGACCTTCATCCCGAATACCGACTTGGATCATGGCACCAGGAACTTTATTTAAATATTCTGAGAAATCTTCACTTGTCATAAAAGGAGCCATGTCTGTGACGACATTTTCTTTACCGACTAGTTTTTGTGCCACGGATAAGGCTACTTCCGTACAGGTTTTATCATTGATAAGCGAAGAGCAACCTGCCTCATAGGTGACCTGAGCTTCAAGTCCATAAATTTGAGCAATGCCATTTACCTTTCTTAAAATCAAGTCCTTACACAAACGACGGTTTTCCGCTGTAAAAGTTCTTACCGTTCCACAGAGACTAGCCTGAGAGGGTATAACGTTGGGTGTTTGAAATTTACCGGCATTGACTGATCCGAGTGAAATAACAACGTTATCTAACGGATCAATACATCGAGAAACAATGGTTTGTAAAGAGAGAATTAACTCAGCTAAAGCAGGTAGGGGATCAACCGCTAAATAGGGATAGCCTCCATGACCACCCTTACCAGTTAGGGTGATATAAAACGAATCCACTGATGCTTGTAGAGGTCCTACCCGAGATCCAAAATGACCAGCATCTAGAATGGGTTCATCGTGCATACCGTAGATTTCGGAAACTTTGTATCTTTCTAGAATACCGCTTTGAACGATGGCTTGAGCTCCTTTCGTCGTTTCTTCTGCAGGCTGGAAAATAAATAAGACATTACCTGCAAAATCATTATGTTGAGCTAAATAACGAGCAGAAGCTATAAGCCAACTTTGATGACCATCATGCCCACATGCATGAGCATGGCCTTTGATTTGGCTTTTCCATGGATTTTG
>CAZBHT010000025.1:0-14273 GCA_964491655.1 uncultured Burkholderiaceae bacterium | reverse complement strand
GGTTGAAACAGTATTTCTCGTACCTGCGGATCAATATCAATTTATCAGCGCAACTTTTGTAAGAGAAATTGCCCTATTGGGGGGCGACGTCAGCCAATTAGTATCAGAAGACGTCGCAAAAGCTTTAGAACAAAAACATCTTAGTTTTGCTGAGACAAATCACTAAATTTCTCTTTTATCACTTGAGCACACTTCAGAGCTAACGCTCTACGGAACTCAAGAACTTGCTGAGACACCGTCCTTTTGGCGGACATCCAAGGATTATCGGGGAAAGCAGCGTCGTCCGCCCACCGAGCAATCAGATGCCAGTGTAAGTGTGGAACCATATTGCCGAACTCAGCTAGATTGATTTTATCTGGCTGAATCTCATCAATCATGATTTTCTCGAGTCGGGAAAGAACATTCCATAAAATCATTTGATCCGTCGGAGTCAAATCACTCATTTCCTTCTTGTGTTCCGACCAAATCACCCGAAAATAAGCCGGATAATCTTTGTCATCAACCATAATAATTCGAAACTTTGGTGCTTTGACAATCAAATGTTCATTAACGGAAGTACACAATGGACAGCAATCATTCGTCATAACAACACCTTTTCTATGCCATTTTTCTTCAACTTCATGAGTATTTCTTCCATCCAACCCTCGCCATATATCTGGCGAGCCATTTCTACAGCCAAGAATTGAGTTTCAGTTCCAACAGCTTCTTCATAACGACTTACCCCTTGTAACCACCCAGGACAGGTTGTCAGCCCACGCATTTTTCCTTTGAAGTCATCCTGTATCTGCTGACTGATTGCATTTTTTAAGCTACGATCTTTGACAAAACGGCCTTGATTAGATATATCTGGACGGCTAATAGCAAACGTACCACTTTCACCACAGCATCGATCCGTTCCCACAATCTCTGAACCATCCTGACTATGCAACAATGCATTAACTGTTTTCAAAGGATTATTACCCTTTAGCGGACTATGACAGGGATCGTGATAGATATATCGAACATCTTTTACCTGTTTAACCGATACACCCTTTTCAAGCAAATAATCATGAACATCTATTAAACGACAACCCGGGAAAATTTTCTCGAAGTCATAGTTCTTCAATGCCTGATGACAAGTTCCACAACTAACCAATACGGTATTAATATCCTTGTAATTCAATGTATTAGCAACACGATGGAAAAGAACTCGATTACGAGTGACCACTTGACGACTCAAATCAAATAAACCATCTCCTTCTTGAGGATGGCCACAACATCGATATCCCGGAGGCAGTACAACTTGTACCCCTAAATCGTATAGCAAGCCTAAAACAGCGATAGAAATCTCGCTAAAAAGCCTTTCTCCTCCGCATCCCGGGAAATAGAAAACCGTTTCAGAATCCGCTGTTATCTTTGTTTTATCTCTTATGATCGGGATGTAAGTTGAATCCTCAATATCCAACAGTTTTCTAGCAGTTGTAGAGACCTTAACATTCGGCAATTTTCGGTTGACCAAATAAATAATTTCCTTTTTCAAACTCGGTCGCCCTGTTGTGAATCCCGGACGTTTAATGGTTCCAGAAACTACAGGTTTCAATAGATCTGACGCCATGCGTTCCGTTTTGAAACCGTATTGAATTAAGCCTTTTCTCGCAGCTCGGATCGCAACCGGATTTTCTAATTCTAAGAACTTCAAACCTGCAATTTTTGCCGGATTGATGCGCCTTTGGTTTGATTGATTCAAAATAGAACGCATCAGCATTGTTACATGACCAAAATCGATTTTGACCGGACAAGGTTTATAACACTTAGAGCAAACCGTACAGTGGTCTGAAATATCCTCAAGTTCTGTAAAGTGAGCTTTAGAAACACCTCGTCGAGTCTGCTCTTCATAGAGGAAAGCTTCTAAAAGAAGAGAGGTTGCAATGATCTTATTACGTGGCGAATACAACAAGCTCGCATTAGGTGAGTGATTAGAACACACCGGTTTGCACTTACCACAGCGCAAACATGTTTTAATTTCATCTGATACTTGCTTAGCATGGCTTTGTTGCATGATCAAGGATTCATGCCCTAACAAATTAAAGCTAGGTGTATAAGCGATAGATAAATTAGACTCCGGACGCAATTTATCTCGGTTAAAGTGTCCCAAAGGATCCACCTGACCTAAGTATCGGTAGAAATTATTGAATTTACCTGGTTCAACGAAACTAATTTTCGTCATGCCGATACCGTGCTCACCCGATATGGCCCCTCCAAGGTCTTTTGCAACCTGCATCAAGTAGTCCACACCCCAATTGGCTACTTCCATCATTCTTGTGTCATCAGAATTAACTGGAATATTTGTGTGAACATTTCCGTCACCAGCGTGCATATGAAGGGCAATAAAGACTCTGCCCTTTAGAACCTTATCGTGAATCTTAGAAATTTCAACTCTTATAGATTCAAAGACATCCCCGCCATAAATACGCTTTAAGTTGCTTTCAACATCCTTTTTCCAAGAAACTCGTACAACATGATTCTGTACAAGATCTAAAAGATTTTTATCTTTGTAAGGCTCTAAGGCTTCTACAGGAATCACAACTCCAAGCAATTCCAACCTAGAATCAGCCTCCATAGCAGGCATATCTAAATTTTTAAGTATGAAATCCCATTGCTGACGTACGGTTTCTAATAGTTTTAATGCTTCTATTCTTTTACGATCTAGTAATTCCTCTTGACTAAACCCCGTAGAGGTTAAGGCGTTCTTATCGAGTTGAATTGACGAATTCAAATACTCAACCGTCGCATCAATCATGTCAATCTTATTGGCGATCGAACAACAAATATTGAACCGCTCGGTTGCATCTGTATAAGCACCGATCGCATCAAGTGGGATAACAATATCCTCATTGAGTTTGAAGGCATTGGTATGCTTAGAAATTGCAGATGTTTTTGACCGTTCAGCCCAGAATTGACGTCTTGCTTCAGCTGTCTTTGCGACAAAGGTGTCTCCCATTCTGCGTGAAGCAATCTCACTAACAAAATCGGTCTGATTATCTAAAGCATTCTCATCATCACCGATAAGGTCCCCTACAATTACCATCTTGGGATACCGATCTCTGTTGCTCTTCGGTGCATAACTGATTGCATGCAAATATCGGTCATCTAGATGTTCTAGCCCTGCAAGCATTACACCTTCTGGATGAGCGTCGAAGTGCTTTGCAATCTCATAAATAGCTGGACCAGCGTTGCGAGCTGCACCATAGAATTCCAAACATACGGTACGAGCATACTTCGGCATTTTGTGGAGAATAAAACGCGCAGATGTCACGATACCATCTGTACCTTCCTTCTGTAGAGCCGGTAATCCGCCTAAGAATTTATTTGTTACATCTTTACCGAGTCCTGGTAAACGGAAAGAAGAGCCCTTTAGCTCCAGAATCTCTTCTTTTAAAACTCGAGCAATTCCCGGGTTCTTTGTACCCTCTTTCCAGACAATTCGAAATCGAACCGTTTCCTGATTGTGTATCTTTCCAAGGTTATGGTTTAGACGAGTTACTTCAACCCACCGTCCCTGAGGATCCACCATACGATACCAGTAGATATTATCAATGGTTGTTCCCCAAAGTAATGCCTTTTTCCCACCGGCATTTTCTGCGATATTTCCACCAATCGTACAGGCATAGTTAGAGTTGGGATCTACTGAGAAGACCCAACCTTCTCTCGCTGCGGTGTCGGCAACCTGTTTATTAACAGCTCCAGCTTCACAACGAATCGTTGCGTGATCTCCCTGTAGTTCATCAAGGGAAAGCATTTCAACTTTGGAAATATTATTTAATTTTTCTGTATTAATAACCGCTGTTCGTTTATGCAAAGGAATAGCGCCTCCGGAGTACCCTGTTCCACCCCCTCGAGGAATAATGGTGAAATTCAAACGAATCAGTGTTTGAACTAACCCAGGAATCTCTTCCTCGTGATCTGGGTAAATGACCACAAAGGGATACTCCACGCGCCAGTCCGTGGCATCAGTAACGTGTGAAGCTCTAGAAAAACTATCAAATCGGATATTTTGCGACTTTGTAAAAGCTCGCAATTTTCTTAAAGTCAGTTTTCTTAAATCCCAAGTTTGTTCAAAAGAACTCTTAAATTTTTCGACAGAAATCAAAGACAGTTCTAACAAGCGATTAACCAGCTTGGCACTCTCGGGTGAGTTATTTGCATTTCTTTCTCGAATGGCATTCAAACGATGATAGAGAGCCTTTATAAGCAATGCTCTTCTCTTTCTATTAAAGAGCATATCGTCTTGCAAATAAGGATTTCGTTCAATTACCCAAATATCTCCAAGAACCTCAAAAAGCATTCGAGCAGAACGACCTGTTTGACGTTCTAATCGGAGTTGTTTCAAAATTTCCCAAGCCTCGGTTCCTAGAATTTTTATCACAATTTCTTTATCAGAAAACGAGGTATAGTTGTACGGAATCTCCCGTAATCGGTCAGAAGATTTGGGCGATGTTAGGAAATTAATAAGTTCTCGATTCATTTTTCTGCGTCAGGTTTTGTTGACATGGTTCTATGAATTGTATATTGATGTTCTCGCGAGTCACACAAACGGACTCAAAATCATTCTCTTGATCATCGAAAATAGATATGCAGTCATTAGAAAAAAATTATCTTCAAAAAATTTTAAAAGCGCGCGTCTATGATGTCGCACGAGAAACTCCTCTACAGAAAGCCAATCTACTTTCTGAACGTATTTCCAATACGGTAATGCTTAAACGAGAAGACCTGCAACAAGTTTTTAGCTTCAAACTTCGTGGAGCTTATAACAAAATCGCAAATTTATCACCTGAAGCCAGAGCTAAAGGAGTTATTGCGGCTAGTGCAGGCAATCATGCTCAAGGCGTTGCTCTTTCAGCAAAAAAACTCGGTTGCCGAGCCGTCATTGTAATGCCTATTACCGCACCCGCACTTAAGATTAATGCGGTTCGTCGATTAGGGGGAGAAGTAGTTCTTTATGGAGATTCTTTCACAGACGCAGCTAACTACGCTCTTGAATTGCAAGCTAAAGAGGGCTTAACCCCTGTGCATCCTTTCGATGATCCTGATGTCATCGCTGGTCAAGGTACAGTTGCTATGGAAATCGTTCGGCAAGCTCAAAACATCAATGGTGATATTGATGCAGTCTTTGTACCTGTTGGTGGAGGCGGTTTACTTGCTGGTATTTCGGTTTATATTAAGTCGCTATACCCGGAAATTAAAGTTTTTGGTGTTCAAACTATTGACTCTGACTCAATGAATCAGTCTCTCAAAGCAAAGAAACCAGTTCTTGTTAATGATGTAGGTTTGTTCTCTGATGGTACTGCAGTCAAACTCGTCGGTAATGAGACTTTTAAACTTGCGGAAAAATTTGTTGATGGAATTGTGTTGGTATCAACCGATGAGGTCTGCGCAGCCATCAAAGATATTTTCCAAGATACTCGAAGTATTATGGAACCCGCAGGAGCTCTATCTGTTGCTGGAATAAAAGCTTACGCAAAGAAATATGGAAAAAAGGGAGAAACCTATGTAGGAGTTCTCTCTGGAGCTAACATTAATTTTGATCGTTTACGATTTGTAGCTGAACGTGCTGAACTCGGTGAACATCACGAAGCACTCTTTTCCGTGACTATTCCAGAAGAAAGAGGTTCATTCCGTAAATTGATCCATCTTTTAAATAATCGAGCTGTGACTGAATTTAATTACAGAATTTCAGACGATAAAAAAGCTCAGATATTTGTCGGCGTACAAATCGAACACCGTAGCGACACGGTCGAACTCAAAGATATTTTTGAAAAAAATGGATTTACCGCTCTAGACATCACGGATAATGAATTAGCTAAAACTCATCTGAGATACATGGTCGGGGGACACTCGGATTTAGCAACCAATGAACGCCTTTTACGTTTTGAATTCCCAGAACGTCCAGGTGCTTTAGCAAAGTTTTTATCTTCAGCTCATCCTGACTGGAACATTTCTCTCTTCCATTATCGCAATCAAGGTGCCGATTATGGTCGTGTTCTTGCCGGTATCCAAGTTCCTCCTGGTGACAATGAAAAATTCAATAATTTCCTTTGTAATCTAGGTTATTCCTACGTAGAGGAAACGGATAATCCCGCTTATCGATTATTCCTTGGTTAATGTAATGAATGACGGTAATTTGAAAAAAGATTTAATTTCTGAAGTATTTGATCGACTTTCTCCTGAAGCTCGTTTTATGCTAGATCTTCTAGCCAAATCACAGAAACGTTCTCCAGAAGAAGTCTTGGAAGATGAAATCAAAAAATATATCTCTGGACAAATACCGTCAATCGATCTTGGATCTATAACAAAATCACTACAAAATACTGCCTACCAAGCAGGATATTGGATAGGCAGTATTAAGAGCTTTATCAAAAAACATCAACAAAAGTAAGAAAATTACACCAAGTGAATTTCTCCACCTTCTTCAACGAGAACAAAATCGTATTTTTTTGGTCCGTTAATTACTTCGAGCCATGCGGCGATGGGTTCTTCTTCTGACAAATAGGTATTGATATAGCATTCTGCTTCAAACACGGTCGCAAAATTCTCACACCCATCTGCATACTGAACAATCACCTGGGTCACAACATCTCTTCTCATCACATACTCCTATTGATCCGCATCAACCGGCATGCACGCAATAATATGTGCTACGGATGTTGTCAGTTTTTTTGCATAAGCAATATTTAAACATTCGTTTGGTCCATGAGCATTAGACTTAGGCCCTAAAACCCCGGCCACCACAAATGATGCTTGAGGCCAAATTTTCTGAAACATACTCAGCAACGGAATTGATGCACCAATACCAAAATAAACCGGAGGATTGTTCCAAAGTTTTTCCGACGATTCACGAATCGCATCTGCTAACCAATCAGATTTTCTCTCGGCGTAAAAGCCTGAACCAAATCCTACTTTCTCAAAAGAAACCTCTGCTCCAAACGGTGCATTCGCCGTTAATGTATCAGAAAGTGACTTAGCGGCTAGCTTCGCATCGGCTGTTGGTGGAAGTCTTAGGCTTAATTTCAATGTTGTATAGGGACGTAAAACATTACCTGCAGACTCGACATCCGGGATACCACCACAACCAACAACAGATAAACTTGAGCCCCATGCCCGATTTAATATCGCCTCATTCATCTTATCAATCATTCGTCTGGTGGAGGCATTCCACGGATAAGATTGATCGATGTAACTTACTAAAATGTGAGAGTTTTTCTGAGTTTCCTCTTGAACTTCTTTGGGAACGGAAACCTGAAAAGAGTTACCTAATATTTTTCCGGTCTTTGAGTCTTCGATACGGTCCAAAAGCTGACGAATAATCATAAAAGAACTCGGAACATACCCCCCCCCGCTTCTCCCGAATGAACTCCGTGCTTTAAAACTTTTACTTTTAACTCACCAGAAACCATTCCTCTTAAAGATTGAGTAATCCATAAGCGATCATAGTCACCACAGGAACTATCTAAGACAACAACAAGTCCGATATCTCCTAACTTTTCTTGAAACATATCAAGGTATTGCTCATAGTTTTGAGAGCCCGATTCTTCAGCTGTTTCAAACAACGCAACACAACGAGGGCGATCTATTCCTTCTGTATCTAACGCTTTAATGGCAGATAAAGAGCAGAACCATGCGTACCCATCATCTGCAGAACCTCTACCATATAGATACCCATTTTCAACTACAGGATTCCAAGCAGACTTATTTTCATCCCATCCAACGCTAGGTGGTTGCTTATCTAGATGCCCGTAGAAAAAAACCGTTTTGTCATTTGCTTTTCTCCCCGTACCAGGCATTTCAGCAAACAGACAGGGAGAGGCACCTTTTAATTTTATTTTCTGTAATTTAATTCCAGGAATATCTAATCCCTGAGCCCATGACTGGGCGTAATCCACAGCCTGATCGAGCCATCCGTTCTTTTCCCAATTCTGATCAAATGCAATAGACAAAGCCGGAATTCGAACAAAATCCTCTATTGCTTTTTGAATTTCTTCATCCCACTTTTGATCAATTTTCTGAGCAATTTTTTCTATCATGGTGACCTATCTATTCTTTTACAACAATAGCCTCTATCGTCGTTTTTTCTTGAATTTCTTCCAAGATTTGACGAGCATGCAATAAAGAGTAACCAGTACCTAACTGTAATCTGTAGGTGTCGCCTTGTTCTATTAATTTTATTTGCGAATTAAACGATGAATTTACCGAATTAATTTTTTCAATCAACCGTTCTGCATTTGATTTATCTTTAAAAACTCCTAACTGAACCGTATAGGAATCATTTTTTTCTTGACTAGGTAATGGTGTGTTATACGATGCGATCGCCGTTCCATCTGATATAACAAAAACACCTTCTTTGATTATTTGTTTTTCAACGGGTTTGATTGATTTAGAGATATTTTGTTCCGCTAGCCTTTGACTTTCTTGCAAAATTTTTTCCATCGGATCCACATTGTTTCTATTGATTGCAATCGGCGGATTAATTACCTTTTCTGGAGTAACTTGAACCATTTCTGGTATTGAAGATTTTTTCCAAGAGTCTTCTGCTATTTTCTTTCGAGTGATTCTTTCTACCCGTACCTTTGCTGTTCCTTTGTTGGCATAACCTAGTTTACGGGCCGCTGCGTACGATAAATCGATAATTCGACTGTGCAAAAATGGGCCACGATCGTTGACTCGTACGATAACCGTTTTCCCATTTTCTAGATTAGTCACCTTAGCATAACTAGGTAACTCCATTGTTGGATGCGCAGCGGTCATCTCATACATGTTGTAAACATCACCGATAGAGGTCTTATTTCCGTGGAATTGCTTTCCATACCACGATGCATATCCAACCTGGATTAGCTCTTTATCCCCGGTCTGAGGGTAATATTTTTTTCCCATTACTCTATAGGGACGATTTGCCGAGACCACCGGTCTTTCAATTTTAGGTTCTGCGTCCTCGTTCTCGAGACGGAAGTCTTGCCATTCCGAGGGAGGTCCATCATTCTGAAAATATTTTCCAGAGTTCACACTACAACCGGCTAAAACAAATAGGCTCAGTAAAGAAAAGTATAAAATTCCCTTTTTCATCAGATTAAGCCCACCTATCATTGAGACGTTTCTCCGCTGAAATCGCCATCAGTATTCCACAACAAATTCCCAAAATCAGAAATGCTGTTCCTCCATAACTAATAAACGGCAAAGGAACGCCCACTACGGGTAACACGCCACTAACCATCCCCATATTGACAACGGAGTACATCAAGAAAATCGTTGCAATCGATCCCGCAATCAACTTATCAAAAAGTCGATGAGAAGTGTATGCAATCCTTAGGGTTCGGCAAATCAGAACAACATAAAGGATAATCAACGAACAATTACCAACAAATCCAAATTCTTCAGAAAAAACAGCAAAGATAAAGTCACTCGTTCTTTCTGGAATAAAATCCAAATGTGCCTGAGTACCATTCATCCAACCTTTTCCCGCAAAGCCCCCCGAGCCAATAGCAATGATAGCCTGTAGGATATGGAATCCACTTCCTAAAGGATCCGAACTAGGGTCTAGAAGTGTCATCACACGTTGACGTTGATAGTCATACATTAAATTCCATGCAACGGGTAAGAACACCAAAACACCCACAAACAAAGTCGCTAAGAAACGCCAGCTAATACCCGCAAAAAAGATAACTGAGAATCCCGCACAGAATACAAGAATGGATGTTCCTAAGTCTGGTTGTCGTAAAATAAGAACGACAGGAATGAACAAAATAACGAAAGAAACAGCATAATCCCACCACTTTATCGAATCTTGGCGTAATTGGAAGTAGGTGGCTAATAACATTGGTGTTGCAATTTTCATAATTTCTGATGGTTGTATTTGTGCAAATCCGACATTCAACCATCGCGTTGCCCCTTTGACACTAACACCAAAAAATAAAGTCGCCAACAGCAACAGTACGCCAACCACATATACCGGAATAGCGATACGTCTTAACCAAGATACGGGAACATTTGCAACGATGATCATTGCAATCACGGCAACGACGATATTACGGATTTGTGCCGTTATTCTCCAAGGAAAACTGTATCCAGCCGAGTAAAGACAAATAAAGCCAATTGCTGTAATTAAACTAACTACAGCTAGAAGAGGCCAATCAATCGAAAGAAATATGTGCGTAATTACACGTGATAATTTATTTAACCAAGTAATACGCTGTGTTGCATAAGTATCAGTCACTAAACTTTATTCCCGTTATTTCGATTTTTGATCTTTAGTATCTTTAACCAAGTAGAAATCTAAGATCTTCCGCGTTAAAGGAACCGCACTACTTGCTCCAAATCCACCATTTTCGATTAGAACTGCGATAGCAATTTTAGGTTTTCTATAAGGCGCATAAGCAATAAATAACGAATGATCACGATGTCGTTCTTTTACTTTTTCTTTATCATAAAAGGCACCTTGTTTGATACTCAAAACCTGTGCTGTCCCAGTCTTCCCTGCTAAATCATAACTAGCATCAGAGAAAAAATCCTTTGCAGTTCCTTTTCTAACGACATCTCGCATCGCCTTACGTACAAAATTTAAATTTCCTTTATTGACAGGAATTCTGAATTTTTTTCGAGGTTCTACAGGAATTTCTTCTCCTGTAGCTGGATCTATTTTTTTATTCACTAAATGAGGCGATATTGCAATACCATCGTTAGCTAACGTTGCAACAGCATGGGCTAATTGGAGAATCGTGAAACTGTTATATCCCTGTCCAATTCCTGCAGAAATAGTTTCACCTGGAATCCAAGGTTTCTTGTATCGACGCTCCTTCCAAGCTTTGGAGGGTAGAACTCCTCGATATTCTCCCTTCAAATCAATTCCCGTTATCTGACCAAATCCCCACGGAACCATAAAATCATGAATTTTATCGATCCCCATTTCCTGAGCTAGGGAATAATAATAAACATCAGAGGACACGACTATGGATTTATACATGTTCACTAATCCATAGCCTCTTCCTCTTGTTGAATCTCGGAAAACGTGATTTCCTAATTGAAATTTACCATTGTCGAGAATTGTTTCTTGGGCCGAACGGGTCCTGGTTTCGAGAGCAGCCAAGGCTAAAAAGGGCTTATAAGTAGAACCAATTGGATAAGTTCCCTGTAATGGTCGGTTCATTAAAGGAAGGTCTGGATTATTACTTAAAGTATCCCAAGTGTCATAATCAATTCCATCAACAAATAGATTAGGATCAAAACTTGGACTTGAAACAAAAGCCAAAACATCCCCGGTTGTGGGTTCAATCGCAACAACAGCTCCTCGCCTTCCGTTTAATTCTTTGTATATCTTTCTTTGTAATTCAATATCTAAAGACAACACTAAGTCTTTACCAGGAATCGCCTCTGTTTTGGATAACGTTCGGATAGGGCGCCCTGACGCTCGAACTTCTACCTGTTCTATGCCTGGAACACCGTGTAGATCCCTCTCATAGGATAATTCCAAGCCACTTTTACCGATATTGAGTGTCCCTTCATAGTCACGTTCTTCTCCATTTTCTTTTAAATGGTTTTGATCGCGCTGTGATATTCGACCGATGTAACCAACCACGTGAGCAGCGACACTACCGTAAGGATAATAACGATGTTCTCGCGAACGTACTTCTACACCAGGGAAACGCCATGCTTGAGCAACAAAACGAGCGACTTCTTCGTTAGTTAAATTTATTTTTAGAGGAACCGGACTTAACCGAGGTAATTCATCTTTTAGACGATAAAATTTTCTCTTATCACGGTTTGAAATTTTTATGATCTTACTAAGCTCGGATATTGTTTTTTCTAGCCCTTGAACTCTTGCTGGAATAATCTCCAATGAATAAATGGCCTCATTGACTGCTAAAAGATGACCATTTCGATCACGTATAACCCCGCGTCCTGGAGGTTGGATTGCTTCTGTTATTCGATTGTTCTCCGCTTTGGTTACAAAATTTTCGTATTCAATGATCTGTAACCAGGCAAAACGAAACACAAGTGCTCCGTAAAGCACAAACATCACAACCAGAAACACCCAAATACGACGTAAAAACTGTTGCCGATTTTTTCTTATCAATTTTTCATTAAATCGGTTCACTGTACGCCCTACCCATGTCTAAAGCGGAATTTACCGGACAGAATCCAATTCCAAATTGGCCAAATAACTGCACTAATAACAACCTGATATAGCCAATTCCATGAAAAAGATAATTGTCCCAACATAAAACTTTCAACAATTAGTATTAAAAGGGACAATAAAAATACCGGAAGCAAATTTATTGATTGTCCTACGCCAGAGAGCCACTGTAACCGCAAGCTCATACACTCTACTGCGTAGACAACGCAACAAAAGATAAGCGCATTTTGACCAAATACAGCCCCTGTACTGGCATCAACTAAGATCCCGAGCAAAAAAACCAATAAGAAATAAAGACGTTGAGGACAATAGATTGCCCAGAAGATAAGCCCCATCAATAAAGCACTTGGAAAAATCAAATTTTCATTCCAAGGCAATAAATCTAAGAACCAACACAAAAATAATGAACCATAAACCCACAACGGACCAGCTTGACTGGGATCACCAATCAATTTCTCCCGCTTTTTTAAAATCCAACTTTCAGATAGCTTACTCATTTGCGAAGCGCTCTCCGACGTTGTGAATTAGTATCTTCTTGTTCATCCAAATAAAGTGCCTTTTCCATATCTACAAGAAGAACGAGCACCTGATTACTTTTATGAATACTTTGAGGGCTAGCAACCGAAACGAGACTATAGATATTATTTCGTGATGGCTTCGAAGTCATAACCACACCTACCGGAATGCCTCGAGGATAAATACCATCAAGTCCGGAAGTAACTACCGTATCACCTTCTTGAATTTCCTCTGAAAAAGGTAAATCTCGACTTTCTAAAGTACAACCATCGCCGGTTCCCTGGACGACACCAAAAACCTTAGCCTCTTTAAAAAATACAGGAACGACCTGATTCTTATCTTGAATCAGTTGAACCATACTTGTATTTTTTGATACTCGATTAATCTGTCCAGCCAGCCCTGAACCAGAAATAACCGGCATACCGACTTTAATGCCGTCCTCGGCTCCACCATTAATGATAAAGTTCTGAGTAAATCCTTCCGAAATCACCCTCTGAACATCAAAAAGACGAGAAGATACCCCCAAATTTTCTTTTGCTTGAAGCATCTTTTTTAACTCTTGGTTTTCGGCAGAAAGTGTATCAATACGCCAACTATCCAAACGAATCTTTTGGATTTCTTCTTTAAGTTTCTTATTCTCTGCCTGAAGAGAGGCCTTTGAATGAAAACTCTCAAGTAGCTCTTCGGCTTTCACAAAAGGAAACGTTGCCAGATGGTAGGCTGCGACGGAAAGTTCAGCCATGTGATACCGCATAGATCCCATGAATTGAACTTTGTGATCTACTGTAATACAAATAATTGAAAGAACAGCAAAAAAACCAAAACTCGTAAACGAAGACATATGCGGGCCGAAAAACCGCTGGATAATAGATAATCCGGCCATTAGTACTCCTGTTTATTATCCGAAACAAAAGATTGAGTCTTCAATTTTTCCAATGCCTTCAAGGGCAATGCCACAACCACGAACGACACAAGTCAGAGGATCGTCTGCAATCACCACGGGCAAGCCAGTTTCTTCCATTAATAGGCGATCTAAGTCACGCAAGAGTGCACCGCCTCCCGTTAACATCAAGCCCCGTACCGCGATGTCAGCACCCAACTCCGGAGGCGTCTGTTCTAAAGCTTTCTTAACAGCACCAACCACTTGATTTAATGGTTCTGTTAAAGCTTCCAATACTTCGTTACTTGAAATCGTAAACGAACGAGGAACACCTTCAGAAAGATTGCGACCGGTTACTTCAAATTCTTTTACCTCGCTAGAAACAAAGGCTGATCCAATTTCTTTTTTAATGATTTCTGCGGTCGGTTCACCAATCTGCATACCGTAGTTACGGCGAATGTAATCAATAATAGATTGATCAAACTTGTCTCCACCGACACGAACACTATTGGCATAAACAATTCCGCCCAGCGAAATAACTCCAACTTCCGTTGTGCCTCCACCAATATCAATCACCATAGAACCAGAAGCTTCAGACACAGGGAGCCCAGCTCCCAGCGCCGCAGCCATCGGTTCTTCAATAAGGTAAACCTGCTTGGCACCGGCCGCTTCGGCACTTTCCTTAATTGCGCGGCGCTCTACCTGAGTAGAACCATA
>CAZBHT010000024.1:0-14599 GCA_964491655.1 uncultured Burkholderiaceae bacterium | reverse complement strand
ACGAAGAAGTCTATGCGGTTTCTATTCCGATTGGTGCAACCGTTAATATGGCTGGCGCAGCTGTGACAATTACGGTTTTGACATTGTCCGCAGCTTACACACTTGGTGTACAAGTAGATATCTTTACAGCACTTCTTCTTTCTGTTGTTGCTTCTGTTTGTGCTTGCGGTGCCTCTGGCGTTCCTGGTGGATCCTTGTTGTTAATTCCTCTTGCCTGTGGTCTCTTCGGAATTGACCAACAAATCGCTATGCAAGTCGTTGCTGTAGGTTTTGTTATTGGTGTTCTTCAGGATTCGACAGAAACTGCTTTGAACTCTTCTACAGACGTTGTCTTTACAGCTGCAGCCTGTGAATACAACGCAAGAAAAGAAGCTAAACACTAATATCTACGCTTACCTATTTTGGGTTAAATGCTTCAAAGAAACTCTGCAATTCAGTAATGAAATTGCGGAGTTTCTTCTTATCTGTGGGAAACTTAAAACGCAGAAGATATAAATCGAATGGGCACTTCATCAGCTTTTTTTTCTGGACTCATTTGTTTTTGGCTTCTTTTTTGTTTTACTAAGCTCAATAGGGCTCCTGTAACAGCACTCCATGGATTTTTCATTCCCATGAGTTCTGAATCAAGAGTGGCTATTAGAGGCGCTATACTGCTAAGCCATATTTCGGCATCTGTATTATTCAAACCCGATAAAAATTCTAGGACGGCTGGTAAAAAGTCGGGTAATTCATGACTAGAAAATTCAAGTCCATAATCGCTATACAGTTTTATAAGATGAACCATAGAGGCTCCCCGATCTTTTGATTCTCCTTCTAAATGCTCAAAAAGATTTAGGCTTCTATTTCTGTTATTTTCAAATGTAAAAACATAAAGACTTTGTATTTCAGTTAGGGGCGACGAAGTTAACATTTGAATAAAATTTTTGAGAGTTTCGCTCTCACTTTTATTCAATCTAGTTGAGCAGGAAAGTACTGATTTAATTTCCTCTAAATTTTCAATTAATACATGATCTGGATAAGTGAGTAGGTACGCTAGAGCCTTTAATTCATTATTCATAATCATCTCTTAAATAGAATTTTCTGCGCTTAAGCATAAAACCAACCGATTGTTTCTATTTAAGTTTTTACCCAAAATGATTAAGAAAGAGATTCAAAGGTAAATAGTAACCCTAGACTAAATCAATAAATAATTGTTTAGGGTTACAACATGACACCAGATATCAAGATTTGGAATCCAGAGAATCCTGCACAATGGAATAAAAAGTTAGCGTGGTTAACCGTTCTTTTTAGTACTCTTAGTTTGACCTTAGGGTTCTGTGTTTGGTTTCTTGTCCCATCGCTTGCTCCACATCTAAATTCGATTGGATTTAATTTGAATCATAGCCAACTTTATTGGTTAGTTTCTATGGTTGGTCTTTCTGCAGGTACATTACGTATTGTTTGGACATTCCTTCCGCCAATTGTAGGTACTCGAATTTTAGTAACGGTTTCTACGGCACTTCTATTTATTCCCCTAGCGTGTTGGATTTACGCAGTACAAAATCCGAATACTCCTTATTGGGTTCTACTTGTTTTTGCTCTTCTGAGTGGTATCGGAGGAGGAAGTTTTTCTGGATTAATGGCCAGCACCAACTATTTCTTTCCAAAATCCCAAAAAGGATTGGCGTTGGGGATTCAGGGTGGTATTTCTGATTTTGGTACAGGATTAGTTCAATTTGTTACACCAGTTGTCATTGCCACAAGTATCTTTGTGTTTTTAGGTTCTGCTCAAGCGGTTTATTCTGCAGAAGGAGTTATTACTCATTACTGGTTTCAAAATGCTTCTTGGGTTTGGATCCCATTGGTTGCAGTGGTCACTGCCTGTTCTTGGTTATTTTTAAGGTCCGTTCCTGTTCATTCAGATATCAAACAACAATGGCATATATTCAGTAATAAACATACTTGGTTCATGACTCTTTTTTATTATGGAACCTTCGCAACCTTTGCTGGACTAGGTGCCCAGCTGGCGTTACTGGGAAGCCATACCTTTTCTGGTATAGAAAATGCTCCTAATGTGATTGCATTGGCATGGCTGGGACCGGTGATTGGTTCTATATCGCGAGTTCTTGCAGGTGGTTTGTCAGACAAAATTCGGGGTGGACGAATTACAACGATTATGGCAGTTATGACCATATTGGGATTGTTGGTTTTATGGCTTTATGTCCCGAATTCTGTTGAAAGTTGTTGGATTTGGCTTATCGCAATGTTCTGGGTGTTTTTCTGGACAGGAGTTGGTAATGCATCAACGACAAAGCAGATGTCAATGATCTTTCCTCCTCTTCAAGGAGGTGCTGTTGTTGGCTGGACATCGGCTATTGGAGCCTATGGTCCGTTCACGATTGGCTTTTTGCTGGCTTCATTCGGTACGAATGTAATGTTCTTGGTATCAATCTTGATCTTTAGTGCCATTTTGCTAATCAATCTTTATTTTTATGACCGTAAGAATGCATCGAATCGGTGTTGATATATCTAACTAGTAGGAGAAAAAAATGGGTGAAATGTTTAAGGCTCCTCTTTTCTTTACT
Source organism: uncultured Burkholderiaceae bacterium (assembly GCA_964491655.1). Lineage (GTDB taxonomy): Bacteria > Pseudomonadota > Gammaproteobacteria > Burkholderiales > Burkholderiaceae_F > JAFTYR01. Next base: position 12,035 of record CAZBHT010000024.1, on the reverse strand, counting down.
AAAAAGGTTGGATCATATTCCGGTGGGTGGGGTGAAGTAAGAGCAGAAGATCGTAGCTGGGAAGAAGCATATCGAAATCGTTGGTCACACGATAAGATTGTTCGATCAACCCACGGAGTTAATTGTACAGGGTCTTGTAGTTGGAATATTTACGTAAAGAACGGAATCGTTGTTTGGGAAACACAAGCAATAGATTATCCTGAAACGCCTCCGGGCGTTCCAAATCATGAACCGCGAGGTTGTCCGAGGGGAGCCAGTTATTCTTGGTATTTGTATAGCGCCTCTCGAATTAAGCATCCGTTAATTCGATCCGATTTGTTAGAGGCATGGCGTCACTACAGAAAAGAAACGGATCCCATTCAGGCTTGGAAAACTATTGTTGAAAATCCTGAAATTCGATCTCGTTATGTGAAGGCAAGGGGGTTGGGTGGATTTGTCCGCACGACTTGGGACGAAGCTGAGGAAATTATTGCATCGGCTAACCTATATACGATCAATCAGTATGGTCCAGACCGAATCGTTGGTTTCACACCAATTCCTGGATATTCCATGGTGTCATATGGAGCGGGTACTCGGTATTTATCTCTTATAGGGGGCACGATTCTTTCTTTTTATGATTGGTACTGTGATTTACCGCCTTCCTCTCCTCAAGTTTGGGGAGAACAGACCGATGTTCCAGAATCAGCTTCATGGTATTACTCAAGCTATATCATTGTTTGGGGAACCAATATTTCTTTGACGAGAACGCCCGATGCACATTTCCTAACTGAAGCACGTTATAACGGAACCAAAGTTGTTAACGTTTGTCCGGATTATGTTGAGACCACAAAAAATGCAGATTGGTGGCTACATCCTAAACAGGGAACCGACGCAGCGTTGGCAATGGCATTAAGTCATGTGATTTTTAAAGAATTTCATCTAGAAAGACCAAATACCTATTTCACTGAATATTGCCGTGAGTTAACGGATTTACCTGTTTTGGTAATTTTGGATGGTAGTGAAAATAATCATTGGATTCCAACAAGAACTCTGAGGGTATCGGATTTATCAAACTCTGAAAATGAATCCAATCCAGAGTGGAAAATATTGGTTTGGGATGAAGTTTCAGATAGCCTAGTAGTTCCAAATGGTTCAATAGGATTTCGCTGGGGAACTGATAAGGGAAAATGGAATCTTTATTCTGTAGAAAGTCGTCAAAACAAAAAGATCCGTCCTCAACTGAGTTTTATCCATGAAAAAGACAACATTTTAGAGGTTGATTTTCCTTATTTTGGAGGAGGATTTCATCCTCAATTTAAAAATAATTCAGATGCTTCTGGTGAGGTTTTTACACGTAATGTTCCTGTTAAAAAGATATCCGTAAACGAGAAAAAGATTTATGTTGCTACGGTATACGATCTTTTAGGAGCATATCTAGGAATAGATCGTGGATTAGGTGGTCAATGTGCGACCGATTATTCAAGCAATATTCCTTTCACTCCTGCATGGCAAGAACAGATAACTGGTGTAAAAGCGTCCGATGTAATCACTTTAGCACGCGAATTTGCTTTAACAGCTTTAAAAACGCATGGTAGAGCCTGTGTTTGTATGGGAGCTGGTGTTAATCAATGGTATCAAACGGATAATACATATCGTGCCATCATAAATTTACTATTACTTTGTGGCACCTGTGGTGTTCCTGGTGGTGGTTGGTGTCATTATGTAGGCCAAGAAAAAGTTCGTCCTCAGGCTGGGTGGGCGACGTATTCTTTTGCTCAAGATTGGGTTCCTGCGGTACGTCAGATGAATGCAACCAGTTTTTTTTATGAGCATACCGACCAATGGCGTTATGAACGGGTATCTTTAAATCACTTACTTTCTCCCTTAGCAGATAAAGAGAGATACCGAGGTACCTTTTTAGACTTCAATATTCAAAGTGAGATGATGGGATGGTTGCCTTCAGCTCCTCAACTGAATATCAATCCAATTAAGTTAAAAGAAAAGGCAAAATTAGCGTCTCAGGACTTGCAAACGTATTTAAAACAAGAAATAGAAAGCGACAGAATTCATTTTTCATGCACGGATATTGATGCTAAAGAGAATTGGCCTCGGAATATGTTTGTATGGCGGAGCAATATATTAGGTTCTTCTGGTAAGGGACATGAGTATTTTTTAAAACATTTATTGGGGACTCAAAGTGGAATACTTTCTACGGAATTAAAAGACGAAGAATCAAATCTTCGACCTCTTTTGTGTAAATGGAGAAATGCTCCAGAGGGGAAATTAGATCTATTAATTAATATTGATTTTCGGATGAGTACGACCTCGGTCTATTCAGATATTGTTTTACCGACGGCTACTTTTTATGAAAAAAATGATATCAACACGACGGATATGCATGGTTTTATTCATCCATTCGTACAAGCCGTAGGAAATACATTTGAAAGTCGAAGTGATTGGGAAATATTTAAAGGAATCGCTTCCAAAATATCGTTGATTGCAAAACAGTATGGAGACTCATTTGGTTCAGTTAAAGATGTTGTTTTAAATCCTTTAATGCATGATTCTCCAAACGAACTTGGCCAAGCGATAGACGTTAAAAAGTGGTATCAAAAAGAATGTGACTTTGCTCCAGGTAAAACGGCTCCTAAGGTAACCCTTATAGATCGAGATTATCGGCAAATTTTTGATCAATACGTCTCGGTTGGTCCTAACTTATCGCAAAACGGAGGTGGAAATAAAGGAATTTACTGGGACCTTAAACCGGAACTCTTGGAATTAAAAGGACTAAACGGAACGGTTAACTGTGGGGTTGCGAAAGGAAGCTCCAGACTTTCAACCGATGTTGAGGCAATTAACTTTATTCTTCGTATTTCTCCGGAAACAAACGGTTCTTTAGCTTATCGAAGCTGGGATTCTCTTGAAGAAAAGACTGGTATTCAATGTAAAGAGATTCTTTCAAAAAATCATGTAGGGGATCGAATTACCTTTGAGGATTTAAAGTATCAACCAAGAAAAACATTTACGGCTCCAGATTGGTCGGGTACTGAAAATGAAGAATTCCCCTATGTCGCCTATATTCAAAACACACAGTACCGAATTCCTTGGCGTACGTTAACGGGGCGTCAACAGTTTTATCAGGATCACAGTTGGATGAGGGCATTTGGTCAATCATTCCCGCAGTACCGTCCGCCATTACACGCCGATAGTTGCATGAGTTGTAAAGATATTGCTCCGAACGGTCATAAGGCAATTCTGCTGAATTTTATAACCTCACATCAAAAATGGGGAATTCATTCCACATACTTTGATAACGAACGAATGCTTGCTCTATCACGAGGTGGTCCTGTTCTATGGATTAATAGTACTGATGCGGACCGAATCAACATTAAAGACAATGATTGGATTGAGCTATGGAATGCTAATGGTGCAGTCTCAGCCCGATCTATTGTGAGTAGTCGTATACCGGAAGGCCTGTGCATTATGCAACACGCAACAGAAAAGACGGTATACACACCTGCGTCTGAAATTACTCACATGAGAGGGGGTGATCATAATTCTCCTACTCGAGTTGTCATTAATCCGACCCATATGATTGGTGGCTATGCTCACCTATCTTATTCATTTAATTATTACGGAACTATTAGTCCAAATCGAGATGATTTTGTATGGGTAAGAAAAATGGAAAAAATTGATTGGTTGGATGATTAATTTTTAGGGAATATGTTATGAAAATTCGGGCTCAAATCGGATTGGTTCTGAATTTAGATAAATGTATAGGATGTCATACCTGTTCAGTAACCTGTAAAAATGTTTGGTCTAATCGTCCTGGTATGGAGTATGTCTGGTTTAATAATGTCGAGACTAAACCAGGGGTTGGTTATCCTAAATCATGGGAAAATCAGAGTAAATGGCGAGGAGGTTGGAATTTCAAGAATCATCAGTTAATTTTAAAAAGAGGACAGAAGTTATCGGTACTATCGAAAATCTTTGCTAATTCTCTTTTGCCAGATATTGATGATTATTACGAGCCTTTTAGCTTCAATTATCAGAAATTACAAAGTAAATCAAAAACATCTACATTCCCGACAATACGGCCTGTCTCATATATTACGGGCAAGGTTTTAGAAAAGATCGAACGAAGTGCATCTTGGGATGACAATCTTGGAGGTGTTGACCTAAAAACTGTTGAAGACTTAAATCTAAATGGAGTTAACAAAGAAATATATGCTCGATACAAAAATACTTTTATGATGTATTTACCTCGATTGTGTGAGCATTGTTTAAATCCAGCTTGTGTTGCAAGTTGTCCCTCGGGCTCGATCTATAAACGCGAAGAAGATGGCATCGTTTTGGTAGATCAAGACAAATGTAAGGGCTGGAGAATGTGTGTATCGGGCTGTCCTTATAAAAAAATATACTATAACTGGTCCAGTGGTAAGGCAGAAAAGTGCATATTTTGTTATCCGCGCCTAGAAAGCGGAATGCCTACTATTTGTTCTGAAACATGTGTGGGTCGAATTCGTTATATGGGGGTGTTACTTTATGATGCGGATCGAATAAAAGAAATCGCCTCTGTAGAAAGTGAGAAAGATCTTTATGAAGCACAAAGATCTATTTTTCTTGATCCAACCGATCCCAAAGTAATAAAAGAATCATTAAGAAGTGGCATTTCACAATCGTGGATCAATGTAGCGCAGAAGTCTCCCGTATACAAAATGATTGTAAATTGGAAAATTGCATTACCTTTACATCCAGAATACCGAACACTACCGATGGTATGGTATATCCCGCCTCTTTCTCCCATAATTGAAGCAACTGATGCTGGGAAACTTCCTCAAAAAGAAGGGCTACCTGACGTCGATTATTTAAGGATTCCAATTCAGTATCTAGCAAATCTTTTTACAGCTGGTAATCAAGAAGCTGTAAAAATTGCATTAAAGCGCTTATTGGTAGAAAGAAAACTGGTTCGTGAGTACAGTATTTCTCAAGGTATTGAACAGTTCCTACAAAAAGAAATATCAACAGAAGATCTCGCTTGCCTACCTAGCGCAGGTGAAGTCCGTAATGTGGGATTGACTCTTGCTGATATTCAAGAAATGCACTCACTATTAGCGATTGCAAATTATCAAGATCGTTTCGTTATTCCTTCTGCTAATCGTAATTCTCAATCAAGTGTTTTAATGCAAGGGAGGGAAGGAGATTCTATTGGAAGTAGCAGTGATACGAGGCGAAGAGCTGAAGCAATATTTGGTAAGCCGATGAATCGGCACATCGTTCCTATTTTCGAATGTAAGGATCGTACAACGGTATCAAATTGAGGTGAATATTATGTTATCTGCAAATTTGAACCAAATTATTCACTTTTTCTTATTCCAAATCTTGCCGTATGTTTCTATATCGATATTAATTACGGCTAGTTTACTTAGGGGGCTACTCGTTCCCTATAGTTGGAAAACGCAAAGTAGCGAACTGATTAGTCAAAGGTATATGAAAATTGCCTCTAATCTATTTCATGTCGGGGTGTTACTTCTATTTGGTGGACATTGTGTTGGACTGCTCACTCCCGCATCATGGTTAAGTGATATTGGATTGACACCACCAGTACATCAAATGGTTGAAATTATTATGGGAGGAATCGCAACCGTTCTCGTAATGGTGGGAATATTTCTTTTTTCTAAACGAAGATTAATAGATTTTCGAGTTCGAGCGATTACAAGAGCTAGTGACTGGTTTGTACTATCTTTACTTAGCCTTGTTGTAACCTTTGGTATTGCCTGTATTGTTGATGCAATTTTATATGATCGGTCCGGGGCTATTATTTTGTTACTAGGAGAGTGGGCAAGAAGCTTACTTAGTTTTCATCCAGAAGCCTGGAAAATAATGCTAAATGTCCCTATTTGGCAAAAAATACATATAACAGTGGGGCTAATTATTTTGATGAGTATACCGTTTACGCGTCTTATGCATATATGGGCGGGTGTTTCTTTACCCTGGTATCTGATTCGCTCAACGCAAGTTATGCGCGCTAACAATGGTGAGTCTGCCCCTTGATATTGCTTAAAGTATTTAGTGCAGGAGCCTAAACACTAAACTCCTGCAACCTTGATTTACTGATCGGAGCTCTGAGCTCTTGGTTTTTGTTTACGTTTCGCAAGGATTTTATCGAAAAGTGGATTAGGAATGATCCGTAGTAATTTAGCCAACCAACCCATCTGCCAAGGAATTGTGGCATAAGTCTTATTCGACATAATGGTCTTAACGGCTTCTCGGGCAAAATCCTCGGGTTCCATTAAGAATGGCATCTTATATGGATTTTTAGCGACTAACGGAGTGCGTACGAAGCCTGGAGAAATTGTGATAACGCGAACGCCGTGTTTTTTCATTTCAACTCGCAGACTTTCACAGTAAGTAATCACCGCTGACTTACTCGCACAATAGGCCTCACTTCCAGGGAGGCCTCGAATTCCTGCGACACTACCGATACCAACTAAACAACCGCGATGACGATTCATCATCGGTTCTTGGAAGGCATGGAATGTATTTGCCATGGCAATGACGTTTGTTTGGAAAACACGATCAAATTGTTCCAAATCTTCGTAGCACATTGTCTTTACGCCAAGCGAAATGCCTGCACATGCAATAACAATGTCTACTCCACCACAAGATTGATCGTATGAACGAGCAGCCTTGATAAGAGCATCTCGATCCGTTACGTCACAAACGATTGCTGTATGATTTTGTGGATGGGGTAATGAGGCGATAAGTTCATCTAATTTATCTTTACGACGCGCAACCAACGCTAAAGACGCGCCTCGAGAAGCAAATTCGCGTGCAAGCGCTTCTCCTATACCACTAGATGCACCTGTTAGAAAGACTTTCATAATTCAATCCAAAAGAAACTGTGCCTATTTTATCGAGCTATTGATATTTGTGCTGTTAGACGAAAAATTTAGAAAACTAGATTCAATTTATTTTCTATTTTTTCTTTCTTGTTCTATTAACTTTTCGATTACCTTAATGGCCCCTTCACGGGTGCCGACCATGTGTGGAGCAGTGATGAACTTTCCATTAACAGCATTAGCAGGTGTTCCATCGATACCGTAAGCAAGCCATGTTTTCATAGCTCGATCTGTTTTCATTTTGACGGTGAAGGAGTTAGCGGCTTTGAGGAAATCCTTTTTATTAATGCCCTCAGAGGCTAAGTAATTTGCAATCTGATCGATGTTTGTAAATTCTTTTCCCTGCTTTATAACCGCATCGAATAACTTTAAGTGATATGGTTTTATTTGCTTGGTTGCTTCAAGCGCATAAAAAGCCGTTGAAAAATGATTGAATTTCTCATTCCATGCGACTGGAATCAATTGATAAGAAACATCATCAGGTAGTTTTTCTGCCCAGGGGCCAATTACTTTTTCATAGCTATAACAATGGGGACAAAAATACCCAAAAAAAGTCAGTACTTCGATTTTTTTTGGATTTTGTGTCTGAACTGGAGTAGATAAAATCGTATAGTCTTGATCTTGTACTGGAGCTTCAGCTGAAGCAAAGACTGAGAGTGGTGTCAGTAAAGAGGCTGAAAGTATAGTTCGTCTAAGCATGAAAAATCCTGATCAAATAAAAACAGAAATCCGTTCCAATTATTTCGTATAGTAGGAACGGATTCTGATGAAACGCTTAAATAATAACCTTAGATTATCGGATGCGACCGATCTCTGACGGAATTGAGTTATTTAGTAATAACCGTTTCACTTCACTGGCTTCGTTCATTGTGCCATATGGTCCTAGTCGGACTCGATAGACTGTGCCGGTTGAATCTGTCTTTGGGATGATTCTAGATTCGAATCCTATCATACCGAGTTCAGCTCGGCGCCCCTCTGCAGCTTCCTCAGAACGAAAGGCTCCGGCTTGTACAACAAAACGAGCAACGTCTTCGGGTTGCACTTTAGTGTTTTCTGAAGTAGGCGACTTATCAGACGATGCTTCAACTAAAGTAACCTTACTTTTGGGGACGTTGTTCGGTGAACTAGCAGTGCTATTTAACCTTTCGTTAGGATCGATAGGATTCCCATTGGCAATCGGATTGATCTTTTCACTTGCTTGATCAACTTTGTTAACAAATGGAATGGGAGTGTTGGTAATGAAAAAAGCAGCGATCGCACACGTTGCTATACCAACAACACCTCCCGTTAAAAATCCATAGAACCAATTCCCAAAACCAGACTTAGAAGCCATAAGTTTCTCCGAATTAACAGGCTGTTTCCTCTCGATCCATACGCTCTGGAGCCGAGACTCCAAGGATCGATAAACCATTACGCAGTACCTGTCTTGTGGCTAGAAGCAAAGCAAGTCGAGCGTTTCTAACATTTGCGTCATCTATCAAAATTCTCTGAGCATTGTAGAAAGAATGGAAGTTGGCAGCTAAGTCTTTGAGGTAATTACCTAAAGAATGAGGTGCTTTTTCTTCAGCTCCAAATGCAAGAATCTCAGGGAATTTCGACAAGGTTGCCATTAAATTAAATTCAGATTCGGAATTTAATGAAGAAAGGTCCTTGGTTGTACATTCGGCATCAGTCGGAACCACAAATCCTTTTTCTGTCGCCTGTTTGAGAACAGAACAGATGCGAGCATGTGCATACTGAAGGTAATAAACAGGATTTTCGTCGGATTGGCTACGAGCTAAATCAACATCAAATGTAAATTCAGCATCGCATTTACGGCTGACAAGGAAGAGTCGAGCAGCGTCCTTACCAACCCAGTCAACGAGTTCTCGTAATGTTACGTAAGTACCAGCACGTTTACTCATCTTAACTTCTTCGCCATTCATAACAACCTTCACCATTTTGTGAAGCATGTATTCTGGGAATGTTTGAGGGATATCGAGTCCTAATTCAGCACCCGCAGCTTGGATGCCGGCGCGAACGCGAGCTGTTGTACCGTGATGGTCACTGCCTTGAATGTCGATCGCACGTGAGAATCCTCGTTCAAATTTCGTTAAGTGATAAGCAACATCTGGAACAAAGTAGGTAAATGTTCCATCTGCTTTACGCATAACACGATCTTTGTCATCTCCGTAATCGGTACTACGGAACCATAGAGCGCCTCCTTCGTCAAAAGCCTTACCATGCTTTTGAATGGAGTCGACAGCACGTGCAACTAACCCATCCGAATAAAGAGAGCTTTCCAAATAGAAGTTATCAAAGGCAACGCCTAAGGCTTTCAGGTCGCTATTTTGTTCATTACGTAAAAAAGCAACGGCATAACGTCGGATTGCTTCTAGATCGTCTAAGTCTCCAGAACTTGCAATTTCTTGACCGTCAAAAGTTGTAATTGAGCATTTTTCAAGATACAACTTGGCAATATCATAAATGTAACTACCGTGATAACCACTTTCTGGGAATTCAACGGCCTCACCATTTAATTCTTTTGCACGATACTGAACGCTAATCGCAAGGTTGTGAATTTGCACCCCAGCGTCGTTGTAATAAAACTCTCGCGTAACATTCCAACCTTGAGAAGCAAATAAATTAGACAATACATCCCCGAGAGCTCCCTGACGAGCATGGCCCAAATGTAATGGACCAGTTGGGTTAGCAGATACGTATTCGATAATGACAGATTTTCCCTTATTTTCTTCGCTATGACCAAAACGAGTTCCTTCTTTAAGGATGGTTCTGATAACTTCTTGCTTAGCATTATCAGTCAAGGCCATATTAATGAAACCAGGGCCAGCGATATCAATCGATTTTATTAATTCGGAAACAACCGGATTTTTGCTCAGTTTTTCAACAAGTTCCGTTGCAATTTGACGAGGATTTTTCTTAAGTGCCTTTGCACACTGAAGAGCAATGGTACAGGCTAAATCACCATTTGATGACTGTCTTGGTTTTTCAAGAACAACCGGAATGTTTTCAGGAGCATCCATTTCACGGAGGGCATCCTCAAAACAATGTCTAATTTTCTGAATTTGAGAGGCGAGCATTTGGATCGTGTCGAACAATAAGTATTTAAAAATTATGTATGTGTGTCTAGTCTATATGAGACAAACATGCGTAAGCCGAGTGATTATGGATAGATTCAAAATTCTCGGCTTCAACAGAGAAACTGTGGATTGCAGGTTCATCTTGACAGAGAATCGCTACATCACGAACAAGATCTTCGACAAACTTAGGGTTTTCATAAGCGTGTTCGGTAACGTATTTTTCGTCCGATCGCTTCAATAATCCCCATACTTGGCAAGAAGCACTAGATTCGATGATCTTGATCTGTTTTTCTATAGGGAAGTTTGTACTTACCTGAGCTGCGATGGTGACCTGAGATCTTTGGTTGTGGGCACCGTACTTGCTAATTTCCTTACTGCAAGGGCATAAACTTGTCACAGGGGCTGTGACAGTTTGAGTAACCGTCATATGACCGTTTTTAGCTTCTACTGTAAAAACTACCTTGTAGTCCATAAGGCTTTTTAATCCGGATACTGGAGCCATTTTTTCTATGAAGAACGGAAATGCAATTTTGACGTAACCGGCATCAGCTCGAAGTAGGGCTAGCATATCAGCCATAAAGCTTTTGAGCATAACGGGGCTAAACGGATCGCGAACTTCTTCCAAAAGTGTCCAGAAACGGGACATATGGGTTCCTTTTTTATCCGCAGGCAGTGCGACCATCATGTCAATGTCTGCAACCGTGTGTTGCGATCCACCGACCGTTTTTACGAGAATAGGGGTTTTGATTCCTTTGACTCCAACTTTTTCGATTGGAATATTTCGGCGATCAAGGGAAGACTGCACGTCGGGCAGTACCATCAAACCATGTTGTGTCATTCATTAACCTCAGTACAAGCACTGACTACAATGTCAGAGCATATAAATAGTTTTGCGAGTATAAGCCGTATTTTGTCTATCTCGCTTAAATGAGTATAGTTCTTTGTCTTGTAATGAACAGTTTTAGGTAAACAGAGGCATTGCGGACTGTTTTCCAATACTTCTGTATATTATGAGAAAGTAGAATAATTTTCTGATTTAAGACTTAAGGAGTCTGATTTGAACGCTAATCCGATCTATAGAGTTATAGCAACTCTTGTTTGTGTGGCCGTTTTTGTTGGTTTTGCAATGCTAATGCTACCTGTTGTCGGAGCCATCGTGATTGGTGTCATTGCACTTATGGGCCTGTTATCACTTTCTGGTTGGATTGCTCGTTTACTTAAGGGTAACCAAGAAAGAAACACCGATGAAGAGGTTGATACAACACGGAATTGTGACAAGATGTATCAATCGAGAGCACTTCCTAAAAAATGGTCCAAGGAAAAGGCGGTAGACGCCGAAGTTATAGTTGAGGAAAAAAAGGATTAAAAAGTTTTGTTGTTATGCAAGTAGATCCTTCGAATCATAAAAAAACAGTGGTATTGCAAAATACGAAAGTGGCGGTTTATTGGAGAACGATTCTTTATTTGGTCTCCGCGGCGGTTTTTGCGTATGCACTAGTAGAGTTCACGAGTAATCAGCCATACGAGGCGATGAGCAATGTTGGACTTGCTCTCATTTTTGCCGGTCTTAGTTTTAGAAGCAAAGACGCTGCGGTGATGGCTTACTGTGCCAACATTGAAGAAAGAGATAAGTTTCTAAAGAAGTTACGCACCGAAGAAAAGAAAAATAGACCTTGGGTAGGCTGGATGGTTCGAACCGGTTGGTTATTGATGTTGTTAGGTGTTGTTTACGAATTATTTGGTGTGATGTAGTATAAAAAAGTAACAAATCTATAAAGTTTTCTGCAAAGAAGCGAAATTTGTGGTAAATTTCGCCTCCGTTCAGTTGGAGGGATGCCCGAGTGGCTAAAGGGGGCAGACTGTAAATCTGTTGGCTTACGCCTACGATGGTTCGAATCCATCTCCCTCCACCAGAATCAATCAGGTGGAGAAAATTCCATGCTGACTTTGATTTTGCAAACTTCTATTTGACAAATTTATAAAATTTCGTCAAAATCACCAGCTCTCCGAGTGGAGGGGTGCCCGAGTGGCTAAAGGGGGCAGACTGTAAATCTGTTGGCTTACGCCTACGATG
>CAZBHT010000023.1:0-14992 GCA_964491655.1 uncultured Burkholderiaceae bacterium | reverse complement strand
CGGGTTCTCCTTGAGATTTCAAGAAATCTGTGACTCTTTGAATTTCGTAATCGGTCACGTTAGCACCATGGATACGACGGAATGGACGACCTGGTGACATAAAGAGCATATCACCATGACCCAAGAGATTTTCTGCACCGCTATCACCTAAAATCGTCTGTGAGTCATAACGATTCGATACCTGGAAACTAATTCGAGTTGGACAATTAGTTTTGATAATCGGGGTCACAATATCGGTACTTGGACGTTGGGTTGCCATAATGAGGTGCATCCCAGCGGCTCGGGCTTTTTGCGTTAAACGCATGATCTGTGGTTCAACCTGTTTACCATTAGTCAAAAGCAAATCCGCCAATTCATCAATAATGATCACAATATAAGGAAGTCTCTTTAATGGTTCTGGATTTTCTGGTGTTAAAGAGAATGGATTCGGAATAAAGCCTCCCTTAGCTCTTTCCTCTTCAATTTTCTCATTCAATAGATCAATTTTTTTAACACCAACACGCTTCATAAGACCATATCGGCGATCCATTTCTTTCACACACCACTTAAGTGCATGAACCGCTTTCATCATATCGGTAATGACTGGAGTCAGCAGATGCGGGATTCCTTCATAAGGTGCAAACTCTACTTCTTTAGGATCCACTAAAACGAGTCGTAATTCTTCTGGAGTACACCGGTAGAGCATCGAAAGAATCATGGCATTAATACCGACAGATTTACCGGATCCTGTGGTACCGGCGACGAGTAAGTGAGGCGCTTTAGCTAAATCGGTTACCTCTGGATATCCTGCGATATCTTTTCCAAGAGACAAAACGAGTTTCGAGGACTGTTCTTGGAACTTATTACTATTAATAATTTCTTTTAAGAAAATCGTCTGTTTCAAGCCATTTGGAATTTCTAAACCAATACAGTTCGCTTCCATTAAATTTTCTACGACTCGTACATCCGGTTTTCCTAAGCAACGCGCCAAATCTTTAGCAACTTTATGGTAACGATTGCCAGAAATTCCCTCACTTGGTTGAACTCTAAATTGAGTTACGACAGGACCGGGCAAAGCGGAAAGAACCTTAGACTTAAGATGATAGGTATTAAGAATACTTTCAATGCGCAAGCTTGTTTCTTGAAGTTCTTCTGTGCTCACTTGAGGTCGTTCGTAGGGGGGATCGTCTAATAGAGCAGTACTCGGCAATTCAAATTGATCGCCTGACTTAGCGTACTGAGTACACCCCGGAATTCCCTGCTCTTCTATATCTGAATAATTCTCAATTTCTGGTTCATCAATAGGCAAGCCTTTAGGTTCTTCTTGCTCAATTTCTAAAGGAATTTGTTCTGATACTCCAATTGGTTTTGCCTTAGGCTCCGGAGCATATGGAATAGGAGCTTTATCTACCTCACGAACAATGGCAGTAGTATTTTTTTGTAAATTATTCTCTTCTGTTGTGATATTCGGAACCTTTAAACTATTTTCTTCTCGTTTTTTCTGTCTTTCAATTTGAGCTTCTTGGCCAACTTTTTCGTCTTGTTTATGTTCTTTATGTTGCCGTATTTTTAAGTAAATTTTTTCAATCAGATTCACCATACCCGCAAGAACACCAAGCCAACTGAACCCAAAGAAAACTGAAGCAAAGAAAGCAGTTAAAAGGAACGTCGTTATAGAGGCCAACGTCATTCCCATCAAGGATATGACCATAGTTCCAAACGTACTTCCTATCATGCCTCCACTGGTTGCCGGAAGATTAGGTGCATGAGAATGAAAACATAAAAAGAAAAACGAACTCGAGGAAACAATCAATAAGCAAAAGGCAATTAATCGTAGGCCAAAAGGTATGCTCGTCTCTCCAACAAGACGCCCTCTAAGACGTTTCCAGTTTCTACCTAAAATATAGATGGCTCCAACAACGACAAACCATGCTGACCATCCAAGTAACAAATACACAAGGTCAGCAATCCATGCACCGTGAACGCCACAAATATTTTCATAGTAATCTACGTTACTGACATGAGAAAACCCCGAATCCTGAGGATGATAAGTAAAGAGCATTAATGAAAAAGTACTGATAACAATCAACATCAGTACAAAAACAATGAATCCATATCCTCGGGAAAACAAACCAATACTTGAGACTTCTGTGTCATCTAAACTTGAAGGGCCTCGCAAAATATCAAGGTCGGATGAATTTGGTGTTTTACTTTTTTCAACTGACTGCATACGTACTCAAACAGAGACTTTATTAGATAAAACCTATCAGGCACTCATATAATGAAACGATATTATTTTATTCTATAGGATCTGACGAACATGTCTGACGCAGTTAAACATTCAAAAGTTTTAATCCTTGGTTCTGGTCCTGCCGGGTACACAGCTGCGGTCTATACCGCTCGCGCTAATTTACAACCCACTCTCATTACCGGCATGGAACAAGGTGGACAACTAACGACAACAACTGAGGTTGAAAACTGGCCTGGTGATCCACAAGGGGTCATGGGACCTGAATTAATGCAACGCATGTTAGAACATGCTGAGCGTTTTGGAACTAACATTATCTTTGATGAAATTGTCGAAGCTCATCTCAATGAAAAGCCAATCCGCTTAGTTGGAACCCTAAATCAGTACACATGTGATGCTCTCATTATCTGTACGGGAGCTAGTGCTAAATATCTCGGTTTAGAAAGTGAAACTAAATTCAAAGGTCGTGGAGTCTCGGCTTGTGCAACCTGTGATGGTTTCTTCTATCGAAATAAAGAAGTAGCTGTTGTGGGTGGAGGTGATGCGGCGATTAAGGAAGCGATTTATCTTGCTGGTATCTGCTCTAAGGTTCACATGATCCATCGTAGAGATAAATATCGAGCCGAGCCGATCATGGTTAAAAAACTCAAAGAGGTAGCCGAAACCGGAAAGATCAAACTGTACGAACACTGCGTTCTTGATGAAGTTTTAGGTGATGAGAGTGGTGTCACCGGGGTTCGAATTAAAAATGTAAAAGACAACTCTGTGTCTGAAGTTGATCTTTTCGGTGTGTTCATTGCGATTGGCCATACTCCCAATACTAAGATTTTTGAAGGTCAGTTAGAACTTAAGAACGGTTTTATTGTGACTAAGGGAGCCAGTAGCGGTGCTTCTCAAGCGACAAGCATCGAAGGAGTCTTCGCTGCAGGGGATGTACAGGATCTGATTTATCGACAAGCAATTACTTCTGCAGGAAGTGGCTGTATGGCAGCTCTAGATGCGTTAAGCTATCTCGAATCTAAAGAACTCGTTTAAATCGCTTTAATGAAAAAGAAACAATCCTGTGAAGCGTCTCTTCTTGCTCTACAACGGAATCTTAAGATCCAAGTTGCTGAGCAAGAAGAAAGAATAAAGCAAGAAAAGTTGCTTCAAAAATCGAAAAAAGAGAGCCTAGACGAATTTCAAAAAGAAATGTCTCGTCTAGGGGTTTCTTTTCAAAATTTCACCAAAGGGAAAAAGGTACAGACAAAACCAAAGCCCGCACCGATTCCACGTCAACGTCTACTAGATGAAAAAGCGGTTTTAGAAGATTCACTATCAGACAACATTGGAATCGAACATCTCCTTGAAAGCGGTGATGTATTGTCTTATCGCCAACCACAGATCGCTCCCAACATTCCACAAAAACTACATCGGGGTTTCTGGTCTGTGAAAGCAACCCTTGATTTACATGGATATACAACCGATTCCGCAAGAATTACCGTAGTTCAGTTTCTCAATGAACAACGAAAAATGGGCAATCGAGTAGTCCGAATTATTCATGGAAAAGGATTTGGTTCTTTTGCCAAAATCCCTGTTCTTCGCAATAAAGTTCCGGTTTGGTTAATACAACGCCAAGAAGTCCTTGCGTTCGTTCAAGCACCTGAGAATGACGGGGGTTCTGGTGCTCTTTTAGTGCTTTTAGCCCCTAAATAAAAACCTCCAAAAGTTCTTCATGAAATTCTGGAGGCTTTCTTAAAAACATCGCAACAACTTAAACAGCTGAAGCGCCTGTTTCTCCTGTTCGGATACGGATAACTTCATCGACGGGATAGACAAAGATCTTTCCGTCACCGATCTTATTGGTGCGAGCGGCTTTCATAATCGCTTCGATTGCCTGATCTACAAGGGCGTCATCTAACACACATTCAATCTTAACTTTTGGTAGAAAATCCACCACATACTCTGCTCCACGATACAGCTCTGTATGTCCCTTCTGACGTCCAAATCCCTTGACTTCGGACACGGTCATACCCTGTACGCCAATATCAGCAAGGCTTTCACGAACTTCATCTAATTTAAATGGTTTGATAATCGCAACGACTTGTTTCAATTTCGAACTCCATAAGTTGATTCTTGAGAGTTTATCAAATGCCTTAAATTTTGTAACTACTACTAATAGGAAAATGCCAATCTCGATCAAAAGATCGACTACTTACTTTAGTACCAATCGGACTTTGCTGACGCTTAAATTCAGCAAAGTGAACCATTGAAATGACCTTCCGAATGGTAGCTTCGTCAAAACCTGCATCAACGATATTCTTTAACGACTGGCCTGCTTCAATATACCGCTTCAAAATAGAATCTAAAATATCGTAAGGAGGCAAACTATCCTGATCCTTCTGATCTTCACGTAATTCAGCACTTGGTGCACGCTCTAAAATATTTTGTGGAAATATCGGCTTTGGATCTAATTGATTAAGCCAGTGACACAACTCATAGACCCGAGTTTTATATACATCCTTAATCGGTGCAAAACCTCCGGCCAAATCACCATACAAGGTACTGTAGCCCACGGCCATTTCACTTTTATTTCCCGTTGCTAGGACAAGATATCCTTTTTGATTTGAAATAGCCATTAAAAGCATACCCCGAATACGAGCCTGAAGATTTTCTGCAGTCGTTCCTTCAGGACGCCCTGATAATTCTTTCATCAGCATTGACTGATAGACTTCCATAGCAGGAGTGATTGGAATCTGTTCGTATCGAACCCCAACATTGAAAGCCAGAGCCTCAGCATCGTCTAAACTCATCTGAGAGGTATAACAAGAAGGCATCATCACAGCAAGAACGTTTTGAGCCCCAATCGCATCAACCGCAATCTTTAAAACTAAAGCTGAATCGATTCCGCCAGAAAGTCCTAAAACAATCCCCTTAAATCGGTTCTTTTCTACATAGGTTTTTAAAGCAACAACAAGAGCCTTGTAATAATCACCTAAAACTTCGCTTTTTACATCTTCAGGCACCCCTAAAATTCCCTGCCTTGTGATTGCCACTAAAGCAGTCGATTCATCAAAGGAGGAAAGCATCTTTTTAACACCATCCTGATCTGATGCAATGGATAAACCTCCCATTACAAGACCATCAAGTGCACCAGTTGAACTTAAGCAAATAACACTTTTTCCGTATGAAGAGACAATTTGGTTAATTGAACGTATATGGAGATCTAGGCTCCCTTCTTCATAAGGGAAACTTTTTAACACCAACAATGTTTGGCTATTATCGTCTTTTATAAAGGAACATTCGGAAAGATCACTATCAGCACAAAGAACAAACTGAATTCCTTTGACTTCAAAAATTAAAGGACACACCTCATTGTGACCTTTAAAATAACGCGATTCATCTAAGTGAATGGATAAATTCTTTTTAAAGTAAGTAGCAAGAATCTTTCCTTCAGAAATAAGAACCACTGCATTTTTTATCCCATGAGAGTCTTTAAGAGGAAGACCCACCAAGATTTTTAAATCAGGATACTTACTACTTTTTTCACAAAGAGTTTCTAGACCTTGAGCACAACGATTTAAGAACTCTTCTTGAAACAGCAAATCCTTTGGGCATAAACCACACAGCGATAACTCAGGCGTAAGAAGAACATCCGCACCTTGCGCTCTCGCTTCTTTTGCTAGAGAAAGAATCGTGTGACAGTTTTCAGGTACACCTCCCGTATTTGGCGACATCTGAGCTACAAATACTTTTGCTGTTTCCATAATTTTTTACTACACCAACTGTGTTATTCAATCTTCATTGAGAACTAATCTATACTCAGTGACATATCTTAGACGCCTTAAACCCATAAAAATGAAGCTCGGATTACTCCGAGCTTCATTTAATAGATCTAATTAAGCATTCTGAGCTTTGTAAGCCTCAACACCCTTGAGGATGATCTTAGCGGCTTCTTCTGGACCAGTCCAACCAGAAACCTTAGCCCACTTACCTGGTTCCAAATCCTTGTAATGTTCAAAGAAATGACGAATCTGAGCTAACAAATCTTCAGGGACATCATCGATGTTGTTCCACTTGTTGTAGCGAGGAATCAATTTGGGCACGGGAACAGCCAACATCTTCATATCGCCACCACCTTCATCTTCCATCAGTAACATACCCAAAGGACGGCAACGTACAACGGAACCAGCCATCAGAGGGAAGGGTGTAATAACACATACGTCAACCGGGTCTCCATCATCACCAATGGTCTGAGGAATAAAACCGTAGTTAGCAGGATAACGCATTGAAGTACCGATAAAACGGTCTACAAAAAGAGCACCGCTTTCTTCATCAACTTCGTACTTAACAGGATCACTTTGAGCTGGGATTTCAATAACAACATTGAAATCGTTTGGCAAATCGCGACCGGAACTAACTTTTTTCAAACTCATGACGAATTCCTTTGTGATATTTACAAAATAGTCAATTTTTGATTTTAACGCTAAATAGACTGAGATAGAGAAACTATGCGAGCTACGACGTTGATTTGATCAACGATTTCAACATCCTTAAATCCACAATGATTTAGAACGTTTGCAATTCTTTCGTGAATCGTCAAAACCGTCCCTTTTTTAATCCAAGTTTGCTCGTCTTTACTCAAGTTACTTAATAGTACTTGGACCGAATCACTACTTGTAATGTAGATCACAGGTGCCTTGTTTGTTACTTGAATCCAACTTTTATCTGTTGGTTGAGCTTTAAAAGGAATACGGTTGTAGGTCGTCAATACTTGTACACTACAACCTAAAGCCTCTAAATGTTCTCTAAGATATTCACGGCCTGTTTGACCTCTTGCAATAAGAACGGATTTGGGAACACCTCCTGCTTTAAAAAGTTCAAAAAGGCATTCACTTCCACTTTGAGCAATCGAACATTTAGGATAAAGAGTCGGAAAATCACCAAACTTCGACTTGATCCTTTTAGCAGTTCCTTCCCCAACCGTGGCAAATCGAGTCGTTTCAGGCCACTCAGAAACCAAAGATGCTATTTGTTCCACTGCAGAGGGACTCACAACAACAATCGGGATGCTAGCCTGAGCCGCTCGGAGAAGCTCCTTTTTAACTGTCTCTGGATTCTTTGGAGCTTCTATTTGGAATGCGGGCCATAAATGGATTTGTTCTGGTGACAATCCCTCTTGAACCAAGCAATCAAACAGTACCTGACTGTCTGCGCCTGGCTTCATAAGAAGAATAGGTTTCATACTCTTGCTACCCAAGAACTTCCTTTAGGAGACGATCTGCTCCCTTGGATCGTAAAATCTCGACCGCTTCTGAAGCATTTTCTAACGGCATACTTGCATCTCCTACCACTTCAGCCGTAACGAATTCACCAGTTTTATGATTACCGACGAGAGTTCGAAGAATCATTTTTTCTTGTTCGATTACTGCGTAAGCTGCAAGCGGTACCTGACAAGATCCACCTAGAGCCTTGGAAACTGCGCGTTCAGCCGTACAACAAAGACGAGTCTCGTTATCGTTTAAGAAACTTAAAAAATCAACCATCGGCTGATCACCATCTAAAATTTCAATCCCTAAAGCACCCTGACCTGGAGATGGTAGAGAAATTTCGGCTGGAATAATTTGACGAATACGATCGGATAACTCCAAACGTTTAAGGCCTGCGGTAGCCATAACGAGACCATCAAACTCACCACGATCTAATTTTGAAAGTCGAGTTCCGACGTTACCGCGAATAGACCGAACTTGTAGATGCGGAAAACGAGAACGAAGCATCAATTCTCGTCTCAAACTTGATGTTCCGACTACAGCTCCTTCGGGTAAGTCTTCGAGTTTTTCATATTTTGGAGAAACAAAACAGTCTCTAGGGTCTTCTCGCTTCATAACTGCGACGAGTTGAAATCCTTCAGGTAGTTCCATAGGAACGTCTTTTAGACTATGAACGGCCATATGGGCTTGGCGTGAAAGCATAGCGGCTTCCAACTCCTTAACAAAAAGACCCTTACCCCCTATTTTGGATAATGTCACATTTAAGATTTGGTCTCCTTTAGTTGTCATACCTAAAAGATCGACCCGAGTTTGAGGATATCGCTCCATCAAAAGTGCTTGAACATGCTTGGCCTGCCACAGAGCCAAAGGACTTTCACGAGTAGCGATCACACAATTAGTCAAATGGGACATTTTATTCGATTCCATTAAATACAATCTTTGTGGGTCTAAATAAATTTCAGATCCTACAGATCTAATAAGTAAAAATTTTTATTTTTATACATCAAGTTAACTCACAACTATCAGTATAATTAAAATTTTTCTTATTTCTATAATTTCGTCACCTATGTCGAATACTAATCACGTCAAAATTCACGCTGATCCGCTCGCTTCTAAGAAGGAAGCTTGGAGTGGCCGTTTTTCCGAACCAGTTGCCGATTTCGTACTTCGATACACTGCCAGTGTTAATTTTGATAAACGTATGGCATTGGCAGATATTACCGGTTCTCTTGCACATGCCAAGATGCTTGCTAAGTGTGGCATCATTTCAGAGCAAGACCACAACGATATTCAACGTGGAATGAAGCAAATCCGCGAAGAAATTGAAAATGGAACTTTTGAGTGGAAACTTGAGTTAGAAGACGTTCATCTCAATATCGAAGCTCGTCTTACTGCTCTCGTAGGAGATGCTGGAAAACGCCTTCATACTGGCCGAAGCCGTAATGACCAAGTTGCCCTTGATATCCGTTTATATCTACGCAACGAGATTGACCAACTTTTGAATCTGATCAGCCAGGTTCAAACCAGTATTGTCGAATTAGCAGAAAAGAATACCGACACCATCATGCCAGGCTTTACGCACTTACAAGTTGCTCAGCCTGTCACTTTCGGTCACCATTTAATGGCTTATGTCGAAATGATCGAACGAGACCGTGAACGTCTCCTCGATTGTCGTAAACGCCTTAACCGTTGTCCGTTGGGCGCAGCTGCGTTGGCTGGCACCACCTATCCAATTGACCGAGAATTTACCGCTAGAGAATTAGGATTTGAGTGCGCTACTCGCAACTCTTTAGATTCTGTGAGCGACCGTGATTTTGCAATTGAATTCTGTTCTGTTGCTTCTCTTTTGATGGTTCATTTGTCACGTTTTTCTGAAGAACTTGTCATCTGGATGACTTCACGTTTTGCCTTTATCAAGTTACCAGATCGTTTTACAACGGGTTCTTCGATTATGCCTCAGAAGAAAAACCCTGATTTACCGGAACTTGCTCGCGGTAAGACCGGTCGTGTCGTTGGCCATTTAGTTAGCCTTCTTGTTCTTATGAAAGCTCAACCAATCGCTTACAACCACGACAATCAAGAAGACAAAGAACCTGTTTTTGATGTCCTCGACACGATTCGTGATACTTTGCGCGTTTTTGCAGAAATGGTCCCAGGCATTGAAGTTCAAAAGGATTCGATGAGAAAGGCTGCTACCGAAGGTTACGCAACCGCAACGGATTTCGCAGACTACTTAGTTCGCAAGGGATTACCGTTCCGTGATGCACACGAAGCCGTTGGTTGTGCCGTACGCCTTGCGTCAGAAAGAGGTTGTGAACTTCACGAACTTTCTTTAGAAGACTTGCGTTCTTTCAATGACAAGATTGATGAAGATGTCTACACCTACCTTACTGTAGAAGGTTCGGTTGCGGCTCGTAACCACGTCGGAGGAACTGCTCCTGAACAAGTCAGCCTTCAAGTTCGCGAATGGAAAGAACGTTTAGCTTCTCGCTAATTCATTCGACTACATTTAAATTTTAGAACTCTAAGCCCCGTTGGCAGTACTTCTTACTAACGGGGTTATTTTTTTGTTCATAAAAATCAGGTTATTTAATATCGATCATCTCAATATCAAATAACCTGATCAATGCAATTTAGATTAATTCAATTACGAACCGATTTATTTAGAGTTCAATTTTGTGAACCCAACCAGCAGGTCCTTCAATTTCTCCCATTTGAATACCTGTTAAAGTTTCACGAAGCTTCTTACAGATTGGTCCCATTTCATCCATACCACTTGGGAGATAAATATCACCGGCTTCCGAATGAATCATGCCGACTGGAGCAAGAACCGCTGCGGTACCACACAGAGCGCATTCAGCCATATCCTTGATTTCATCAAAACGAACAGCTCTCTCTTCCACTTCTAAACCTAAAATATCCTTAGCAACCGTTACTAAAGAGCGACGTGTAATGGAAGGTAAAATCGTACTGGACTTAGGAATGATCAGTTTTCCTTCTTTGTTTACGAAAAGAAGATTAGCCCCACCTGTTTCCTCCACGTAGGTACGAGTTGCTGGATCCAAATAGATATTTTCAGCATAGCCTGCACGGTGTGCTTCCATAGTTGGATGTAAACTCATTGCATAATTCAAGCCGGCTTTAATGTCTCCGGTACCGCGGGGAGCAGCGCGGTCGTAGTCTGCAACCTGTAACTTCAATGGTTTAACTGCCCCCTTGAAATAGGCACCGACTGGCATAACAAAGATGCGGAAAATAAATTCATGAGCAGGAGCTACGCCAATCTGAGGACCAGAACCAATCATAACGGGACGAATATACATCGTTGCTCCGGTTCCAAAAGGTGGAACCCAAGAAGCATTCGCACGAACAACCGCTTCAACGGCTTTAACAAATTTATCTTCGGGGAACGGGGGCATCTCTAAGCGAGTAGCCGACTTAGACATACGAGTGGCGTTCTGATCGGGGCGGAACGTTACGATATCGCCATTAACTGTTTCATATGCCTTTAATCCTTCGAAACAACATTGAGCGTAGTGGAAAACACAAGCGGCTTCGGTTAACTCAATATTGGGATTATCCGTTAATTGTCCTTCAGACCATTCTCCATCTTTCCAACGTGCTTCAAAACGAAAGTCTGTTGGTTGATATCCAAATCCGAGTTCATCCCATTTGATGTCTTTTTTCTGCATCGATTCTCTCCTTGTTTTTGTATCTTGCACCTTTTTCACACTGTTCCAATGATAACTCCGCAATTAGCCAGATCCACTTCCTGCAATAGTCATTTCTTCAACAAGTATAGATCCTGTAACAATTGAACCATTACGATCTAAATCTTCTGCTATGGCCTGTACACCCAAAAAGATATCTCGTAAATTACTAGCAATCGTAATGCCATCGACCGGATAGGC
Source organism: uncultured Burkholderiaceae bacterium (assembly GCA_964491655.1). Classification (GTDB taxonomy): domain Bacteria; phylum Pseudomonadota; class Gammaproteobacteria; order Burkholderiales; family Burkholderiaceae_F; genus JAFTYR01. Next base: position 3,605 of record CAZBHT010000023.1, on the reverse strand, counting down.
AATTTTTCCATTTTCGATCCAAAAACCACTTGCACCTTGGGAGTAATCACCATTAGTCAAATTAACTCCTTGACCAGAAACTTCTGTCACGAGTAAACCACAATACATTCTTTTGATTAAGGACTGTAAATCTGGTTCTAACATTTGAGGCTGACACTGTAAATATACGTTATAAGGACCACCCGCATTTCCAGTCGTTTCCATATTCAATTTTCGTGCTGAATAGCTATTTAAATAATAGTTCTGTAAAACACCATCTTTAACAATAAAGCGTTCTGAACCTGAAACCCCTTCTTCATCAAAAGGGGCTGAACCATAACAAGCCTTAACAAAAGGATTTTCGTACAAAGAAAGTCCTGCTGACATGACAGGATGATATAACTTATTTAAAAGAAAAGAAGATTGACGGTATAAATTAGATCCAGCGATCGCTTTGTTGAAAGTATTAATTAGCGTCTTTGCAACGGATGCCTCAAAAATCACCGGACATTTTCTAGGAGAAATTGGACGTGGTGACAATTTTGACACCGCTCGTTGCGCTGCGATACGTCCAAGCTCCTGAGCATTACAAAGCTTTTGTGGAACAACGTCCATCGAGTACCATCCATCTCTTTGCATCCCGTTTTTATCTTTAGCAATTACGGAAGCATAAATAGAGTGAGTGCTATACGGATAACCCGATAAAAATCCTTTTGTATTACCTAAAACAAAGCGTCCAACCGTTGAATTAAATGAAATACCATCGCTGTTAATGATTCGAGAATCAGTATTTAAAGCACTTGTTTCAGACTGGACACAAAAATCGATTGCATCATCAACCGAAACATTCCACGGATGATATAAATCTAAATCTTTGGGTTGAAAACACAATGAAGAGGCTTCTGGAAGACCACAGTATTGATCTTCTGAGGTGTAACGAGCGATATCTAAAGCTGCTTGTACCGTTCTTCGAATCGCTTCTGGCTTTAAATCACCACTTGAAGCGCTACCACTACGTTTCCCAATATATACCGTAACAGAAAAATTTCTATCGTGGGTATATTCAATCGTTTCAGCCTCTAATCCTCGAACATTGACGTTAAGTCCGCTATCTTCACTTACCTCAGCTGCGGCATCACTAGCCCCTTTTTCTTTTGCATAGCAAAGGGCCTCTTCAACAAGCATTTGCATCTGAGAATAATTACTAAGATTTAGATTTTCTGACATTACCACCGATCACTCATCACTAAAATAGAGGAATTGTTTATCATAAGCCACAATAGATTAACCAAACATCAATTACATATGATTTCAGATAAATTAAATCAACAGTACGAAGAAGACGATGAATTTTTAGGTCCTAGTAAAAGCGAAAAAAAACGCATGGCTGAACACATGCAGGCTCTAGGAAAAGAATTAACCGAGCTAGGAGAAGAAACATTAGCCAAAGTTAATCTTCCTGACGAAATCATGGGACAAATTAAGGAGTTTCATCGCCTTAAGTCTTTTGGTGCAAAAAGACGTCAACTCCAGCTTATCGGCAAATATATGCGTGCATTAGATGCTGAAGCAGTTCGTACCGCTATTGATCGAGCCACGGGACAGGATCGAGCTTCGGTCGCTGCGCTCCATAAGGCAGAAAACTTAAGAGATCAATTGATTGCCGACGATTCAACTTTATCTGACTTCATCAAATTATTCCCTGAAGTCGATATCCAGCAAGTTCGTCAACTGATTCGAACCGCTCGAAAAGAAAAAGAAAGTAATAAGCCCCCTAAGGCATCTCGTGAACTTTATCGTCTGATTTATGCATTAGTGCTTCCGCCACTTAATTTCTACGCTGACGAAAAAGACGATGAATAATTTCGTAAAAATTGGAATTGTTTCCATTTCCGATCGAGCTAGTGCAGGAGTCTATGAAGACAAGGGGATTCCTGCACTAAAAAATTGGCTCAATAAAGTCCTACTAAGCCCAACGGTATTAGTAGAAAAATTAATCCCTGATGAGCAATCCATCATCGAGGCAACACTTCGTAATCTAGTGGATACAGAATACTGTGATTTAATCCTAACCACCGGAGGCACAGGACCAAGTCGCCGAGATGTAACTCCTGAGGCAACATTAGCTGTTTCAACACGAGAACTACCCGGTTTTGGTGAACGAATGAGATCTGTTTCAGCCTATTTTGTGCCGACAGCTATCCTTTCAAGACAAGTAGCCGTTTTACGTGAAATTGAAAATCATGCTTGTCTGATTATCAATCTTCCTGGACAACCTAAGGCTATTGTTGAAACTTTAGAGGGATTGCCTCAAAAACAAGTAGAAGGTATTTTTTCTTCCGTTCCATATTGCATTGAACTGATTGGAGGCCCCTCCATTGAAACAGATCCGGCCTTTGTACGAGCATTTCGCCCAAAATCTGCCAAGCGTCCTCAAATCATCGATGCGATTATTCAAGAACCTCAAGAAAAAGCGAACTCTTCGATTATTCTTTTACACGGTCTTGGAGCCGATGCAACGGACTTTTCTAATTTCCGAAATGAATTAATACGTTTGGGTGGAAAACTACAAAATACACGCATGGTACTGCCAAACGCAGACTATCTCCCCATTTCGATGAATAATGGTTATCCCATGCGGGCCTGGTATGATCTTTACTCTCTTGAGTCGCTTCAAAAAGAAGATCTAGTTGGATTAGAAAAATCCTGGAAACTTGTTAGACGATTAATTGCAGAAGAAGAGTCTCGAGGGATTCCAAGAAAACGCATTTTATTGGGTGGTTTTTCTCAAGGGGGATCCCTTGCTCTTTACTGCGCCTTAAAAATGGATCGTCCTATTGGAGGGATTTTTGCATTAAGTTCATATCTTCCTCTAATGCACTCTGCAGAACAATATAAGACAAACCAGATATCTCCTATATTCTTAGGATATGGCTTAGAAGATGACATTGTCATTCCGGCACTAACACAAGCATCTGCCAATAAACTCAAAGAGCTCGGTACGACCCAACTCGATATCCACGCCTATCCAGGTCTATCACACTTTGTATGTGAGGAAGAAATACAAGATTTTTCGATATTTATTAACCAAGTTCTTTCTAACTAATTTTTTATTGTCTTCCTGTTTTAGGGCTCGATTCAATATTCATCAGGACTTAAATCATTACAGTTGACTTCATAACTTTATGATTTTTAACGAGTCCTGATGATGATTTCTGAAAATCTTTTTGACCACATCTTTAAAGATTCTGTAAATTTTTTAAGCCCTTTAAAAATTACTTTATTTAGTATTGGCCAGACGAATATCAACACCTTCGATATTTTTGAATTCTTGATCATTTTGACGATCAGTATCGTATTGAGCCGATTAAGTGAAGCTTCTATTAACCGATTAGCACGCAAACATGGTTCACTTCGGGAAGAATCCGTTTCGATGCTCGGAAAAATTATCCGTTGGGGAATTGTCATTATTGGAACATTAGTTGGATTATCTGTTATCGGGCTTCCTGTAACTCATTTTGCAATTTTCGTTTCAGCGCTTTCTGTTGGTATTGGCTTTGGGCTTCAAACAATTGTTAATAATTCTGTTGCTGGCTTAATCCTTATGTCAGAACGGGCCGTCAGTA
>CAZBHT010000022.1:0-15033 GCA_964491655.1 uncultured Burkholderiaceae bacterium | reverse complement strand
AGTTGTTAGTGAGTACTTCAAAAACCTCTTCATAAGTTCCAATGCCACCAGGGAGAGCGATGAACATGTCAGCGTAATCAGACATCATTTTTTTTCGCTCAGACATATTTGAAACAATATGAATCTTAGATAGATTTTCTTTAGGTGTTTCTGTGTTGAGAAGTATTTCCGGAATAATACCAGTGACTGTTGCCCCTGCTTGGAGAGCAGACTGAGAAACAATTCCCATTAGTCCCGTACCACCCCCTCCAAAAACTAAATCAAAGTTATTCTTGCCGATGTACTGACCTAATGCTCTGGCCGTTGATTCAAAGTGTGGATTTGTTCCACATTTCGAACCGCAAAAAACGCAGATCACTTGTTTTGTTTTAGAGGCGTTCATAAAAATAATTCTTTTTTGTAAATGGATGATTAATATCAAATAGACCCTTTTTGTAAGAAGTTTCTTTGAAAAGCCTATTTATTGTCAGTAAATAACAATAAATAAGGAATCAAAAATCGTTTCACACAAAACTAGTTATTTGAGTTTGCTAATTAGGGTAATGACTCAGGTAATTATAAACATCTTGGCACTGCATTAAACCGCTCATAGTACACGCTCCCGTTGCCCCACTTTGCTTTATTAAAGAATAGTTTTGATTATTAATTCCCCCGATAGCGTAGATTGGTATCGAAATGTTTTGACAAATCGTACGTAAAAAATCAATTCCTCTACCAGCTAATCCTTGTTTACAGTCCGTATTAAAGATATGCCCGACGATAATGTATGAGCACCCCAATGACTGAGCCTCAAGTGCTTCTTCTAGACTGTGACAGGAAGCACCAAGAGTCGAGAAGTTACTTTTAAGTTCAGGAGATAATTCTCTTAAAACATGAAGAGGACAATGAAATGCTGAAACACCAAGCTCTTTAGCTACTTGTGCAAAAGTATGAAGAATACAAAGAGTCTTGTCTTTTTGGCAGATCTGAATAACTTGTTTTGCTAGTGCCTTGTATTCGCTTTCGGATAAGTCTTTTTCTCTCAAAAGGATGGCTGTTGGCTGAGCTTTTGATATTTTTCTAATGCGGTCAAGAAAGTTTTCTTTGCATAAATGACGATTGGTAATACAAATGAGACTAGACATCGTATGGAGCGGTGTTGTGGACGGCTGGGAGGACCATATTGTGTGGGAAGAGAAGTATCGAAACGGACTTAAGATATATCTGAATTGCTAGAGCCTCTCTTACCTCTGGTTGCATAGGCACTATTAACGGGGAGTTTGGGATAAAAACAAGGGGCATTCAATAGGAATGCCCCTGAGAAGAAAATTTAAGTTCAAGTAATTATTGCTTAGTTCCTTCAGCTTGAGCTTTTTGTTCTTCGGCTAATGCTTGCATTCTTTGAGCAAAGTAAGCTTCAAAATTAATTTCACCTAAATAGACTGGTGGCATACCTGCTCTAACAAGAAGATCACTTACGTTGCTACGCAAATAAGGATAAACAGCAGAAGGACAAGTGATACCAAGAATTAATGGAATCTGTTCTTCAGGAATACTTCTCAAAAGGAAAATCCCTGCTTGCTTGCATTCGACGAGGAAAACGGTATGTTCTTCGTCACCGATTTTTGTTTTAGCAGTAACTGTTGCTCGAACAACGACTTCCCATAAATCTGGCTGACCTAAACGCTTTTCACTGACATCCATTTGAATATCAACTTGGGGAGCTTCCTGTACAAGAAAAATTTCAGGAGAATTAGGCATTTCCAAGGAAGCATCTTTTAAGTAGATTCTTTGGAGAGCAAATTCAGGTTGTTGAATTTGGTCCTGAGAAGCTGAAGTATCGGGTGTCTGATTTTCTGCCATTTTTTTATCCTTCCGTGATACACAAGGTATTAAATAGATGTTTTAGTGTTTGCGTTTTTTTCTATTGGATTCAAGTACAACCAACGGTAGTTTGGCTTCTTGCCAAGCAACAAGACCGCCTTCGAGGGTGTAAACGTTAACAAAGCCCTTAGACTTAAGTTGTTTTAATGCCGTCTGAGCTCTGCGACCGGTCTGGTCAATCAAAAGAATCGGACGACTTTTGTCTAAAGAGTCGATACGATTAATTAAGTTATCACAGGGAATATTGACTGCATTGGCTAAAGAACCATGTTTAAATTCATCAGCGTTACGTACATCAATGACTTGAGCGTTTTGATGGTTAACAAGAATAGTTGCTTCAGCGGGGTTTTTTCCGGCATTTTTCCCTTTTGTAAGAGAGGGGAAAGCCAGCATGACTGCAGATAAAACAAAGCAGACAATCAATAGAATATTTTCAGTAATAAAATCCATGATATCAGAGGCTCGAAGAGTCTATCGGTAAACAATACAGTTTGAATCTGACGTTCCTTCCTGTCAAGAACAAGATTTCCGATCATGAAACTGATGTCATTACTGCGATATCAAGAAACATCTCGGAGGATTTCTGATAGGTGCTATTAAATACAAGATAATTCTCGAATTTAAAATTTCCTAGCAGACATTACTTTCGGTTCGTCTGACCGTAGGTCTTAAAAGACCGGCATATTATCTCACAAGGTTAGAAATAACGTCATTTTTTGTGTTGTTATCTTATACACTCATATACGTAGGCATTTCTTTTTGGTAAAGTTTTAATCGTGGTTTTAATAATCAACTTAGAGAGCTATGTATAAAATCGTATTAATGAGACACGGAGAGAGCCAGTGGAATTTGGAAAATAGATTTACTGGATGGGTCGATGTTGATTTGACAGAAAAAGGTAAAGAGGAAGCGGCTCGCGCCGGTGAGTTGCTCAAACAGGAAGGTTTTACCTTTGATTTGTGTTATACGTCTGTTTTACGTCGTGCAATTCGTACTCTTTGGATTGCTTTGGACAAATTAGACCAGATGTATCTTCCAGTAATTCATGATTGGCGCTTAAATGAACGTCATTATGGTGCACTACAAGGTCTGAACAAGAAAGAAACGGCTCAGAAATTTGGTGATGAGCAGGTGATGATTTGGCGTCGATCCTACGATACACCACCACCCGCATTATCTAAAGACAGCGAGATGTGGCCAGGAATTGATCCTAGATATAAAGATTTGGATCCAGAGGGGTTACCCTTGACAGAATGTTTGGCTGATACTGTAGCTAGAGTCGTGCCTTATTGGGAAAAAGAAATTGTTCCAAACATTAAAGCAGGTCGAAATATTTTGATTACTGCTCATGGTAATTCATTGCGTTCATTAGTGAAGTACTTGGATGGTATTAGCGATAAGGATATCGTTGGTTTGAATATTCCAACTGCAACACCTTTGGTGTATGAACTAGATGACAATATGAAGCCGATCCGAAGCTACTATCTCGGCGACCAAGATAAGATTAAGGCAGCCGTTGCTGCTGTTGCTGCTCAGGGCAAATCAAAGTAAGTCGGTGGTAAAGACTACTATGAAGGCGACTGTAATACTATGGGTTATGGTCGCCTTGTTTGTTTTTGGGGGCTTTGGTTTAGAACAAAACGTTGTAGCGAAAGAAAGTCCAATTCAAGAAAAGTCTATAAACGATCAAATAAATAAAAGAAAATCAAATTTAATTAATCAGAAAAGAATAAAAAAAGAAGAAATTAAAAATTTAGAAAAATCTATAAAAAAGACTAAAAAAGAAAAGAAACAAATTGAACGAGACTTAGTTCAAACTGCAAAAAAAATAAAAAAAGCGAGACAATCTATTCTGACGATTCGGCAAGAAAAACGTAAATTACAAAGAAAAATTCATCGCCAAAATACGCAAATAGAAAGTTTGAAGCAAAAAATTGCACAAGAACAGAAAATTGTTGATGAGGTAATTCGTCAGCGATTAGAGCTAATGAGTAGCGAAAACACTCCCGAATGGGTAGAAAAATCAGACAATAAGCTTCGTAATAAAGTTCTTCTGGACTTATTGGCAAAACAATCAAAAGCATTAATTTCAAAGCTTAATGTACAGAAGAAACGGTTAGAAAAACTTGTTTCCAAAACAGAAAAATCAAAAAATGAACTGTATTCTGTAGAGAAAAAAGAAACTAAAGAACAAAAACAGCTGTTAGATGAAAGACGAAAAAGACAGCGCTTAGCTAATTTGTTACAGCGTGAAGTTAATGATAAACAATTAACAATTAAACGATTGAAACAAACAGAACGTCGACTAGATCGTCTAATTGCAAATCTTGGTAAAAAGAAAAACGAAAAAAAACAAAAGTTTCACTCATCTAGAGTACATCTAAAAACTTATTATCCGGTTAGCGGGAAAGTTGTTGCGAGATATGGACAGAAAAGAAATGATAGGTCCAGTTTGGGTACATGGAAAGGAATGATTTTTAGTGTAAAAGAAGAAAGTTCAGTAAAGGCGGTAAGAGCTGGAAAGGTGGTCTTTTCAGATTATTTACGAGGATATGGAAATATGATCATCGTTGATCACGGCAAAGGTTACTTTACTGTCTATGGAAATAATTCGAGTCTAGAAAAAGATATTGGAGATTATGTTCAGGCTGGAGAAACTATTTCGAGAGTAGGATCAAAAGAAAATGATCTGACCATTTTATACTTCGAATTACGCTATAAAGGAAAACCGATTGATCCGGCTAAATGGTTAAATATTTAACATTTAGGAAATTTGCTAGTAAGTTAGAGTTTATGAAAAATTCAATTAAAGGGATTGCTCTTGTTCTAGGTGGTATGTTTGTTGGAACGATGATTAGTGTTGGCTTTGCTAATCCAACGGCTGGAAAATCAGCGCTTCCACTAAGTGAAATACGCCAATTCACAGACGTTTATGGTGCTGTTAAACGATTTTATGTAGAACCAGTTGAAGATAAGCGTCTTATCAAAGAAGCTATTTCTGGAATGTTACAGGGGCTCGATCCACATTCCGCATTTCTTGATGAAGAAGCATTTAAAGATTTACAAGAAGGAACTAGTGGTGAATTTGGAGGTTTGGGTTTAGAAGTCGGTTCAGATCCCGCTGGCGTAAGAGTGATTTCACCAATTGATGATACTCCCGCCGCTCAGGCTGGTATCCGAGCAGGAGACATCATTTTTAAGATTGACGGCAAATTGATTCGAGATATGTCGTTAAATGATGCAGTTAAATTAATGAGAGGTAAACCTAAAACCTCTATTGAATTATCGATTATGAGAAAAGGGGTAGGACAACCTATCACCATCAAGCTGGTTAGAGATATCATCAAAGTTAAGTCTGTAAAAGCTAAGGCTTTGCCGGATGGTATGGGATATATAAGGATTTCTCAATTTCAGGAAAGAACTTCATCTGATTTAGCAAAGCATCTAGAAAATTTACATAAAACAGGAAATCTTCAATCTGGTGTTGTTCTTGATCTAAGAAATGATCCGGGCGGTTTACTAAACGCTGCGGTGGGCGTCTCCTCGGCCTTTTTACAACAAGGTGTGGCTGTTGTTTCAACAAAGGGACAGGTAACGGAAGCGCAAAAGACTTACTTATCAACGCCTCAAGATTATTCTGTAGTAAAAGATGATGCACTGATTGCACAATTGCCCGCAATAACCAAGAGTGTGCCTATGGTTGTTTTGGTAAATGGTGCATCGGCAAGTGCCAGTGAAATTGTTGCTGGAGCACTTCAAGACCATAAACGGGCCACGATTATGGGAACCAAAACATTTGGTAAGGGTTCTGTTCAAACCGTTATTCCTCTAAGAGGAGATGCAAAAAATACCGCTATTAAATTGACAACGGCTCGTTACTACACACCGAACGGTCGCTCAATTCAGGCGGTCGGCATCACTCCAGATGTTGAAGTGACGGATACAGCAACGGGCAATTTTGTTGATTTTGATATTCGTGAAGCAGATTTAGCTAATCATCTAACTCAACCTGATTCTTCTAATGGAGTGAAGGATTCGATTGAACAGAATGCAAAATCAAGATCAGCAGAAGTTAATACGATTAAAGAGATGATTGTTGATAATAAAAAACAAACTGAGGATAAACAGAAAGCAAAACCTAAGTTCTATCGATATGGGGATGCAGATGATTACCAGTTACAGCAAGCGGTTTTATATTTGAAGAAAATGGGATCGAAAGTGCATGAAACTTCAAAACTAGAGGTTTCTGCTATCAAAGAACGAGTAGAACCAATCACTTCTAAAGTGAAATAAGTGCTTTAAAACGTTCTCCCTGTTTTACAACAGGGAGCATTTTTTAGCGAAGAATGAGTTTAATTTCATCAAAAATTTGAGCTTGTTCTGGAAGCAGATTGCTTCGGCAAAATATTAACCAGTGTCCTAGGATCGTACTGAGAAGTAGTTGAGAACGTAACTCAACGTCATAATCTGAGGTCACTTCTTTTTGTAACTGTGCCGTTCTTAACGATTGTTTGATACGGGCTTTAAGCTTATCGAAGATTAAAGAAATGCGAGATTGTAATCGAGGATCCTCATTGGCCAAAAAATCACCAACAAGAAGAATCACAATGCCCGGTTGCTCCTTTGGAAGGAACATGAGAGATGCGGTAATCGATTCAGCCTGAAATAAACCCGAACTTTCTGAAAACTCGATCTGATTAATAAGTGAAATCAAACTGCTTTCGACACTCTCTAGGAGAGAATCGTACATTTGAGCTTTACTAGCAAAGTGTCTATAAAGCGCCGCTTCCGATAACCCAATATGAGAGGCAAGACTTTTGGTCGTTATTTTTTTTCGACCTTCTTGTTGGAGCAAGGAGACCATTGCCTTGAGGATGTCGAGTCGACGCACTCCCTTTTGGGATTTGTGAACTGTTTCGTTATCGGTCATTGAGATACCATTAATCCGCTTTAATCATTGTTCCAACACCTTGAGGTGTGAGAATTTCTAATAACAGACAGTGGTCTACGCGTCCATCAATAATGTGAACGGCTTTAACACCGTTGCGAGCCGCCTGGAGTGCTGAAGCTATTTTAGGATACATTCCTCCAGAAATCGTTCCATCGGCAAATAAACGATCTACCTCAACGGAAGAGAGGCCAGTTAGTAAATTGCCTTCCTTATCTAAAACACCTGGTGTATTAGTGAGCATAACTAGTTTTTCTGCATACAAGACTTCTGCGACTTTACCAGCAACTACGTCCGCATTGATGTTGTAAGCTAGCTCATCTTCACCTAGACCGATAGGGGAGATAATCGGAATAAAAGCATCATCTTGCAGTGTTTTTACGACAGCTGGATTAATAGATTCAATTTCACCAACCTGTCCGACATCGTAAAATTTTGTGGGATCGTGGATGTCTTGGAGCTTTAAGCGTTTGGCTCGAATGAGACCACCGTCTTTACCGTTGAGACCGACTGCCTGACCGCCGAAACTATTGATTAATGTAACCAAATCCCCTTGAACTTGTCCACAAAGAACCCACTCTACAACCTCCATGGTTTCTGCGTCAGTGACTCTCATTCCTTGGATAAATTCGCTTTTTTTACCGATTCGTTTTAAAGCTTCTCCAATTTGAGGACCACCTCCGTGTACGACGACGGGATTCATTCCAACAAGCTTAAGAAGTACAACATCTCGAGCAAAAGAACGTTGTAAGTTCTCATCCGTCATGGCATTACCGCCATATTTAATGACAATTGTTTTTCCGTGAAAGCGCTGAATGAATGGGAGTGCTTCGGATAAAACCTCTGCTTTTAATTGAGCTGGGACCAATTTACTGTTAGTCGATGTCATAGCGGATTCCAAGCAAGAGAAGGGGTATTAAAAGACGAAGAATACTACTTTTCTAGTAACAGAAAAGTAGTATTCCATATATTTATTTTTATAAATCAGAGATTTTAAAGGAGATAAAACTCTTTGTTGAAGTAAACGAAAATTAATCTCCGTAGAGTTTCTGTTTTAATTCTCTACGTTGTTGGGCTTCTAGTGATAAGGTGGCTGTAGGACGAGCTAAAAGGCGAGGAATGCCAATTGGATCGCCGGTTTCTTCACACCAACCATATTCACCCTTTTCGAGTCTACGTAAAGCATCCTGAACTTTTTTGAGAAGTTTACGTTCACGATCACGAGTTCTAAGTTCTAAAGCATGTTCTTCTTCGATAGTAGCTCGGTCGGCAGGATCTGGAACAATGGTTGTTTCTCTTAAGTGTTCAGTTGTGGACTCTGCATTGTTACGAAGCTGAATTTCGCGTTCTTTGAGAAGATGTTTGAAAAATGCCTGTTGGCGTTCATTCATATAATCATCTTCAGACATACTGAGCAATTCAGCCTCTGTTGGAATCTGAATTCCATCAACGATAACGGTTTCTTCTTTTCGATTGTTAACTGTATCCATAATGAACTTAGCTGCTTGTTTAGCTTCCTGTGCACTGACATGTACAACGGAATTCGTTTGATCGTCTTGGACGAGAGGTGCGATTTCAGCTGCTTCTTCAAGTGCTTTGTTGGTATTAATTTTGCGTCTAATTGTAGCCATAATTAAAGTTCTCTTCCAAGATCAAAGAACTATTTAGATAAACAGGTTGTTAAACCTTGAATAATTGCATCTTTCGGAAGTTTACGTCCGATGAAGACAATCTTACTAGAGGGTTTTTCTTTTCCCCAGGGTTTACCTAAATCAGCTCCCATGAGCATGTGAACACCTTGGAAAATCATCTTCCTATCGGTACCCATCATATATAGAACTCCCTTATATCTCAGCATATCAGGTCCATAAACCTGAACAAGTGACTGCATATAACGGTCTAATTTTGCTGGATCAAAAGGAATTTCACTTTTGAACATGAAGGCTGCGATCTCATCATCGTAGCTCTTACGGTGATGGTGATGATCGTGGCTATGACCGCAACAACAATGATCGTGATCGTCATGGTGATGGTGGCCACAACAACATTCACCATGTTCGTGATGGTGACCACAGTGACATTCGTGTTCACCATCGTGATGATCGCATTCACAACCTTCTTCTTTGAGAAAATCTGGATCAAGTTCAAGTATGGAATCCATGTTAAACCCATGAATATCTAGTACTTCCTTGATATCAACTTCTCCCATATTGACTTTAAAAATCGGAGCTCTAGGATTGATTTGATGCAAACGATGCGATAACTCTGTTACTACTTCGGGTGTTACTAAATCTACTTTGCTGAGTAATATGCGATCAGCAAAACCAACCTGCGCCTGAGCCGCGATCTGTTCATCCAGCGTTCGTGAACCATTTAGTGCATCTACGATTGTGATAATGCCATCAATCATAAAACACTGACTGATCTCTTCATCCATGAAAAATGTTTGTGCGATCGGACCTGGATCTGCTAGTCCTGTTGTTTCAATGATAATACGATCAAAATCAGCCTGATTATTCTGTTTTTTTGCAACTAGAGTGAGAAGGTTATCAACCAAATCGCCTCGGATTGTGCAACAGATGCATCCGTTATTCATCGTAATGATCTCTTCGTTCTCGTTTTGAACAATTAAATCATTATCAATGCTTTCTTCCCCAAATTCGTTTTCGATAATTGCAATCTTCTCACCGTGTTCTTCGGTCAGAATGCGATTCAGCAATGTAGTTTTACCGGCACCGAGGAAGCCTGTAATGATAGTTACAGGAATCAACTTATTCATCGTAGTTCCTTGAAATACTAGAGAAATTTTCTTAGTCAAAAATGATATCCCATCGATGGGAATGGCGAGGATTTATACATCAAAAAAAGAAAGTCTGCAATAGAAGCAGGCTTTCTTTTCATAGAAGTTTTTAAGAGTGGTTTTTAAGAGTGAACTTTCAAATGAAGACCTTTGAGATATTCCCCTTCAGGATGAGTCATCATCAGTGGATGATCCTCTCCGGCACCAAGTCTTTGTATCATCCAAGCATCTACTCGAGAATCGATGACTGCCCCAGCTACGATTTTTTGGAATAAGTCAACATCAATAGCACCTGAACAAGAGAAGGTTAATAGTTGCCCATTAGGATTCAGAATTTTTAAGCCATTGAGATTAATATCTTTGTAAGCTCTGGCAGCCTTTTCAACATGATGATGGCTTGAAGCAAATTTCGGAGGATCTAATATCACAAGATCGAATTTTTCTCCAGCATCGCGCATTTTACGAAGCTCTTCGAAAACATTGGCTTCAACCCACTTTAACGTTTCTTCGGTGAAGTTGTTTCTATGAGCGTTTCTTTTTGCCATAGCAAGAGCTTCAGCGGAGGAATCAATAGAAATCACCTCTGCAGCTCCCCCCTTTGCAAGGGCTAGAGAGAATCCCCCCGTGTAACAGAAACAGTTTAATGCTCTCATACCACGGCCATGTTTTTCTTTAAATTCTCGAGCAAGTTTACAAGCTAAGTCTCTATTTTCCCGCTGATCTACATAAAAGCCGGTTTTATGGCCAATTCGAACATCTACACCATAGAAGATTCCGTTTTCGTTAACTTCGATTTCTTCGGGAGGTTCGTTTCCTTCCAGAACTTCTTTTCTTTCGGGGAGTCCTTCGCGTGCACGCGTAGCAGCGTCGGATCGGTCATATATCTGCTGAATACCAGTTACGGAAACTAGAGCTTCACCAATCACATCACGCCAGTATTCCACGCCAGCAGACTGGAATTGCGTTACTAATTGATTTGCATACTGATCAACGATTAAGCCGGGAAGGTTATCTGCTTCTCCGAAGATAAGGCGTACTGCGTTTGTTTTTCCAAAAAGATGAGAGCGAGAACGAACTGCACTTTCAATTTTTTCTTTAAACCAGTTCTTATCAATAATATCCGTTTCGTTAAATGACCAACAACGGGCTCTTAATGCTGAATCCGGTGAGTAAGCGGCCCAGGCTAAGAAGTTGCCACGGTTATCTTGAACTCGGATTGTTTGACCACTCTTAGGATGTCCTTTGACAGAGGCTACTCCTGTAGCATAGATCCAAGGGTGGCGCCGAAGTAATGCCCGATCCTTTCCGGGCTTTAATGTCATTACACAGTCTGTGTAAGTCATACAGTTCTCCATTCTTGACGACTGATGGAATTATTTTTATCGAGTTAATCGCTTTAAAGTTGCTTGTGCACACAAAGCGGTTTTATCAACAATACCTTTTTTTACGAACGGATCAAAGTGATGAATATCAGAAGAGGCCAAGCAAATGAATCCAAACACTTCATTTTGTACCCGTCTCAACGGCACGAGTAACACACTTTTTGTTTGGTCGACAGGAACTTGAAGCCAATTAGCAACTAGATCACCTTCATTGATTCCACAATAATAACCACTCATTGAGGAAATCGTTTGTTCAATATCTTGTCCAACGGGACCTGCGAAATCTAAAAAGGAGAAATTGGGTAAAACATTCCACAATCGAATCATTCCAAGATGAGTATTGAAGATTTTCTTATATTGGTCTAGAACAATGTAAGGTAGGGTTGCATCATCCGTTGCTTCAAGTAACTTGAGTACAAATTCAAAAAGATTTTGAAATTCTGCATAGGTAGGTTCTGTTAACGCTTTTTGAGTTATCTCTTGTTCATGCATTTCATAGGTCGTGAGAGTAGCTCGAAGTAGTTCGTTCTGACAATCAACAATGGAGCGACTGCGATCTCTATTTTGTCTTGGAATTTCCAAACGACAGAAGATTTCTGGATGTGACAAAAAGAAAGACGGATTCTGTGATAAAAAATCACAAACAATCGCTTCCGGATTGAATTCAGTTTGCTTTGTGTTTTCTTGCATCAGATTTCGATCTCACTTTCAAAAACTTGTACCGCAGGGCCACACATCATGAGTGGCATTCCTTCTCCATCCCATTCAAAACGTAATGTTCCACCACGATTGAGAAGTTTTGCTTGATTATCCATCAGCATGAGTTGATTCGACGTACAGTATGCTGCACTATTTCCCGTACCACAAGCGAGAGTTTCTCCAGCACCGCGTTCCCAAACCCTAACTCGAGCTAAAGAAGGATTCAAAATTTGAATAAAGCCGACATTAACTCGACAGGGAAAAGCCGGATGATTTTCTATAAATGGACCTAAACTGGAAACAGGGGCCGTATCAATATCATCCACAACCAATGAAACATGCGGATTTCCCATTGAGCAAATAGAAAACCAGTAAAGCTTTTTGTGGAATTCAATTGCCCATTGGATAACTCCATTGAATTCTCTACAAGGTAGTTCTTGTGGATTAAAGGGCAGATCACTGGGGGCAAACGAAGGAGTTCCCATATCAACGCGTACCATACCGTCTGCTAATAATTCAGGTTCGATGATTCCTTTCATTGTCTGTACGCGAATTTTATTTTTACTTGTTAGACCATGATCGTGGACATACTTAGCAAAACAGCGGGCCCCGTTACCACACATCTCAACCTCACTGCCATCTTGGTTGAAAATACGATACTTAAAATCTACTCCCTCTATCGTTGCAGGTTCTACTAATAAAATTTGATCCGCACCAATACCAAAATGACGATCTGAAAGTAAACGTATTTGCTCTACATTGAGGTCTAACGTACGTTCAATGCCATTAAGAACAATGAAATCGTTACCGGCACCATGCATTTTTGTAAAAGGAATTTTCACTTGGTGTTCCTTCGCTTATTAATAATTATTTAAATAAAAACATTTATTAGAAGATTTACGGTTTAATAAACTGAAGGTTCACCCTCAGGTCGAGTCTTAAATCGGCGATGAGTCCATAAGTATTGATCAGGATGCTTCAAAATAAATGCTTCTAACTCTTTATTGATTCGCAAGGTGTCTGCAACATAATCACGAGTAGGAAAATTATCTAGTGGTTTTGATAAGTGCATGATGTAGCCATCATCGGTCATCTCAGCAATTCCCCAAAGGACTTTACATTTTGTGACTCTGGCTAATCGAGAAACCATAGGAAGCGTCGCTGCAGGAACATTAAAAAATGGTACGAAAACAGAGTTTCGAGCACCGTGATCCATATCGGGTAAGTAGTAAAACGGTACTTTTTCCTTTAAGAGAGATAACACTTCTCGCATGGCATTTTCTGATTTAGGAATCAAAATAGGGTCAGAAAAGCGTTTTCTTCCTTTGTACGCCCATTCATCCCAAACAGGATTACTTTGTCTTTGATATAAAGAGGAGCCTCTCAGGAAAGTGTTGATGGCAATGCCTCCGGCATCTAGGCCAACGAAGTGGGGGGCAACCACAATAACACCATCGTTAGCCGCTTCGATTAAGTTTTCTTTACCTTCAAACTTTACCATTTGAAGTACTTGTTCTTTGGTACCAACCCAAAGAACACTGTGGTCCAGCGCCGCTCGCATAAGATTACGGAAAACTTGTTTTGCAGTCTGAATTCTTTTTCCTTCGCTCCAGTCGGGGAAACAAAGTTTTAAATTAGTAAGGGTGACATGTCGACGTCTTGCCAGAACATACCAGGCAATGTTTCCAAGAAGGTTAGCCAATCGAGTGCGGGAAGATTGTTTCCAATTTGCGGTCATATTCAGTAGCGCAATGGAAGCACGTGATATGAGTTGGTTAATTTGAGACTTTGCCATATTTTAAGTTTCAGAAAATTATGCTTTGTTACAGTATATAAACGATACTTGAAATCTTACCTTGTAAAAGGTCAATGAAGAGATTATAGTTCGCATGGGCCGAGTTAAAGGACAACTTGCGGGGCCAAAAAATACCGCTAAAGCGTCTTGTGACTAAATTTCCCAAGACGCTGTCTCCTAATAATTGATAACAATTGACGTAACTGGAGTACAGCAATGTCAGATAAAGAGTTTCTTTTTACTTCTGAATCCGTATCAGAAGGACATCCAGATAAAGTGGCAGACCAAATATCAGATGCCATTTTAGATGCAATCTTAGAGCAGGATCCTGTGGCTCGCGTTGCCGCAGAAACCTTGTGTACCACCGGGACCGTAGTACTTGCCGGTGAAATTACAACCAAGGCTAATGTGAGCTATACCGATATCGTTCGCGGTGTTCTTAAGCGAATTGGTTACGACGATAGTAGTTATGGAATTGACCATAAAGGTTGTGCTGTTTTAGTAGCTTACGATAAGCAATCTCCTGATATTAAACAGGGTGTTGATAATGCAAGTGATGATCCTTTAGAAAAAGGCGCTGGAGACCAAGGCTTAATGTTCGGATATGCATGTGATGAAACAGAAGCATTGATGCCGGCTCCGATTTATTATGCTCATCGATTGGTAGAACAACAATCTTTAATGCGTCGTAGCGGAGAGATGCCGTATTTACGTCCGGATGCCAAAAGCCAGGTCACTATGAAGTATGTTAACGGTCGCCCAACTGTTGTTGATACCGTAGTGTTATCGACTCAACATACTCCGGAAATGAGTGATGGCGATAAAATGAAGCCAGAGTTTGTTGAAGCAGTGATTGAAAAGATCATTCGTCCGGTGTTCCCACCCGAAATGCTCAAAGGTACGCGTTTCTTGATTAATCCTACCGGTCGGTTTGTTGTAGGTGGTCCACAGGGTGATTGTGGCTTAACAGGACGTAAGATTATTGTTGATACTTATGGTGGTGCATGTCCACACGGTGGTGGTGCCTTCTCTGGGAAAGATCCGACTAAGGTGGACCGTTCAGCTGCGTACGCCTGTCGCTATGTTGCTAAAAATATCGTCGCTGCTGGCCTAGCGAAGCGTTGCCAGATTCAGGTTGCTTATGCGATCGGTGTAGCTAAGCCCGTGAACGTGACCGTAAATACAGGCGGTACCGGTGTTATTTCAGATGAAAAAATAGCAGAGTTGGTTCTTCAACATTTTGATCTTAGACCAAATGGCATTATTGCAATGTTGGATTTGCAACGTCCGATTTATTCGAAGACTGCTGCCTACGGACATTTTGGTCGCAATGAACCCGAATTTACGTGGGAAAAAACGGATAAAGCAGAAATCCTCCGTAAGGCTGCCGGACTCGATATCTAACTAAATTTCTAAATCAACGTAAAAGAGCTGCCTACTAGGTGGCTCTTTTGCTTAAAATTGATCACATCAAAAGTAAGCAGTGTTGCTGTGAATATTGGAGTTTTATGACAATTAGGGTTTTAACCGGGGTCACTCCCAGCGG
>CAZBHT010000021.1:0-15093 GCA_964491655.1 uncultured Burkholderiaceae bacterium | reverse complement strand
TGTAACTTCAAGATGTTAAGCTAATATATTGGTTAAATGTAATTAAATGTAAATTTATGATATTTTATTTTTTTGTGTGCGAACCGCTAGTCCTCTTAGCACTAAATTATGTCTTACATCTACTTTTTCAAATTCCTTTGAAATATATGGTTCCACCATCGAAGCAGCTCCTCCAGCTAAAAGAATTCTGGGAGAAAGACCTTGTTTCAACATAATTTTTAAAGCTCTTTCTACCAAACCTAACTGTGAATCGATAATTCCGGTAGTAATTGCATCAATAGTATTAGTTGGAAAATCTAGATAATTACCAAACGCACTAGGTAAATGAGCTGTTCCCCTAGCCAACCCTTCTCTCATCATCGCTGGGCCTGGAGCAATCCTTCCACCTAAGAATTGGTAGTTATATTCTTTTTCTGAAGGAACTATGGCATCAACCGTTGATGCTGTACCCATATGAACGACAAGTAGTACTTCTTTTGGATGTAAAGAAATAGCTCCAATAGCTGCATTCCACCTATCCGCCCCAAGTAGATGAGGGTAATCATATTTATTTTCTAAAATAAACTCTCCCTCATACTTATTCTCAGATTGAAGCCAGTGACAATCGATACCTAATTTTTTTAATTCTTGTTTTATTCCATGGACGATCCACTCGGATGCAACCGTACTACCATAAGCTATTGTGTACTTTTCTTTTTCCCATTGTTCTACAACATTTTTACTTATAAGCCCAGATGAGTTATGGACAAATGTAAATGGGGTATCGATACTTTGAGGAGTTGACCACTTTAATGCGGTATTTCCTAGGTCTAACAGAAGAGTATTCATAAAATTATGATTCAGCAATAATCCGTAAAAACATTATTTGTTTTTATAAGCCTGATTCTAAATCTATCAATGTTGATCGTTGAGATAGTAAATGATTAAAAAGAAATTAAATATTTTTTTTCGTAGTGAATTCGGACTTTTACAGGGAAGTATTACATTTACACAGAATCAACCGATTGGAATTGTTTTTCTAAGTCACTCTCACCCCCTTTATGGAGGATCAATGGATGACAAAATACTCCATATTTTGAGCCAAGTTTTTTTAGAAAAAAATTTTATTGTTGTTAAGCATAATTCTAGAGGCATCGGAAAATCTACAGGAACCTTTTCAAATGGAATAGGAGAATCTAAAGATCTTCAGTCTATTATTCAATATGTACTTCGACTTAAAGCAATTACTACAGCATTTTCAAATAGACGTCCTTTAATAGCTTTAGCTGGTTTTTCTTTTGGTTCCTATGTGATATCCCTACTTCTAAAAAAAATTGAACATGATCTTTCAGTACTGATAAGTTCGGCACCTAATAAATGGCAATATCCAGAAATAGATCAACGCACCCTAATCGTGCACGGAGAACAAGATGAAATATGTCCACTAATTAATGTTTTAAAATGGCTCAATAGTCAGTCACATCCATTGACTATCATTCCAAGAGCTTCACATTTTTTTGATGAACAACAAGAACAATTAAAAGATACGATTCGAACTTATTTATCAGGAATATGCTTTTTAGATTAGTTTTATTTTTTGCTTTACTTATTAGTACAGCTTATGCCAATCCATCTAGTCAGGAAAGAAATGTACTTTTATCTGCGAATGCGTATTCTGTTTATGATCCATTGAGTGAAGAAGAAATTCTTCATCAAAATAGTGATTTTTTGATCAATGTAGACGACGTTAATAATATATTGACGTCCTATCTTATTCTAAAAGCATCAAAATCCAATAAATTAGATATAAATCAATTAGTTACAATAGACGAATCTATTTTAAAAAAATCAGACCATAGTAGAAAGAGACCCGTACTGTTTCTTCCAGGAGACAAATTAACTGTATCCGATCTCATTTTAAGTTCCTTCTTTCTATTTTCGATCGATGCAACAGAAATACTTAATCACTTTATCGATAAGCATCATTCAGATTTAAAAAAATCGCTTTTGAAAGAAGAATTAGGAATTTCTTGTGATCAAGAAGTAAATTGTTATATTTCTACTCTAAGTGGAAAAGAATTTACCCGTATTCTCGGTAAAACCATTCACTTAATGAGTACAACTTTTGATGAAAAAGATATTCTTCAAACAAAACTTATCGTTAACGGAAAAGAATATCCAAATCAATGGAAGCAAAGTAAATCGGAAACAACAATTCTGCTACTTTACGAAAATAGACCTAGTTTATTGGGATTAGGGATCACTTCGGTTAAGAACTCAAAAAATAATTACCGTACTGTAGTTGCTACGATTCAGTTGGATAATATAAAAACAATAAATGAAATGAATGTCTTGACCCATCTTCTTGCACAAGGAGTTAATGAGTTTGAAACTATTCAGTTATTTAAGGCCGGAGATTTGATCGGTTCTTTACCAATTTTGGGTGGTATTCACGATCACATCAAAATCTTAGTCCCTCAGGATATTTACGTTACTTTGCGTAAAATTGATTTAAAAGAATCACACGAAAGAAAACTTGAGACATTTATTGAAAGAGAAGATCGTATAAAAGCTCCGATCGAGGTAGGAGAACAGTTAGCCAACTTTCTTATCTCGTATCAGGGCGATATTTTACGTACCGTTCCATTGGTTGCAGAAGATAAGGTACAAGAAACAAATTTCTTGGTTCTAATAAAGAAAACCTTTCATCACTTATTGGATAAATAATGACAAAAAATACAAATCAATCTAAAGAAAAGCTTTTAACATTCCCTTGCCGTTTTCCCATGAAAGTTATTGGAATTAGACAAGATGGTTTAGCTGAAGAAGTTGTTGGAATTATTCAAAATTATGATCCCACATTTAGCGCAGCAAATGTAGACATGAAGATCTCCAATAAAGGAAACTATTTATCGCTAACAGTCTTAGTAAATGCTACATCTCAAGAAATGTTAGACAATGTTTACCGTGCATTAACCAGTCATAGAAATATTAAATTTGTTCTTTAATGTCAATGATATATCGAGACTTAGGATTAGTTGATTTTCTAGATACCTATCGCAATATGCGATACTTCACACAAACAAGAACAGAAGAAACAGCTGATGAAATTTGGTTTTGCGAACACTACCCTGTGTACAGCTTGGGACTAAGTGCAAAAAAAGAAAATTTATTAACAGTAAAAAACTATCCTATTGTTTCAACCGATCGAGGGGGAGATGTAACTTATCACGCTCCAGGGCAACTAGTTACCTATCCTCTTATTTCCTTAAGAAGATATCAGTTCTATCCCAAAGACTACATATTGTGGCTTCAACAATCAGTCATACAGTTATTAAATTATTACGGAATTAAGGGATTAACTATTCCAAATATACCTGGAGTATTCATTAAAAAAAACGGCGGCGAAGGTGTATTTAGAGACTTGAGTAAAATCGCCTCTTTCGGTATCAAAATTTTTAAAGGATATACATATCACGGTCTATCAATTAATGTAAGTTTAGATTTATCTGGATTTTCTAAAATAAATCCTTGTGGATACAAAGGACTAAGAAATACGTCATTGAAAGAATGCGGAATTCAAGTATCTACAAGTACACTTTCACAACAATTAAAAAATATTTTTGAGGAAAGAGTCGTTGAAAAAAAATCAATTTTCTAGTATTCGTCCCCATTCATTGCGTGCATGGTTGGCATTTATGAGACCTAAAACATTCTGGATCGCTGCGGTTCCAGTTTTTGTGGGAACATCATTCTCTTTATCGATTGCAGGCACTTTAAATTTTTGGACTTTTCTTTTAACCCTTTTAGGTGCTGTGTGCATACAAGCCATGTCCAATATGCAGAATGACTATGGCTATAACACTCGAAAAGCAGAAAACGGTACTAGAACTGGTCTACCCAGAGCAACGTCTGAAGGATGGATATCAATGTCTGCCGCAAAGACTATGATTTTATTCATGATCTTTTTTTGTGCTGTCATTGCTGTATTGTTAGTTGCAATTGGTGGTTGGCCTATCCTATTAATTTCTATTCTTTCAGTTGTATGTGCATACTGCTATATGGCAGGTCCTCTCCCTATTGCTTATACACCTTTTGGAGAATTTTTAGTTTTAGTTTTCTACGGTTGGTGTGCGGTCTGTGGTACCTACTGGTTACAAACACAACAATTCTCATGGCCTGTATTGATTTGTGGATCCGCTATCGGGTTATATGGTGCCGCAGTACTCTTTGTTAATAACTTTAGAGATATTGAACACGATTTATCTGTTGGCAGAAAAACCTTAGCATCCTTTACAGGAAGAACATATGGACTTCTTCTTTACAAGGTAATGATCTATCTTCCTTTTGTTATTGTTGGCTGGTTAGTACCATCTAATGAATTATTTTGGCCACTTCTCTTTACTTTAATAACTCTTCCTCGTGCCTCTTTATTGGCTGGAAGCCTAGTTTTAGCGAAAGGTATGGCAATTAACGAAGTAATGTTTAAAACGGTCAAGCTGGAACTACTGTTTGGGCTGTTGCTTGTATTAGGTAGTTTGTATATTGCTTACATGAAATATCCAACAAACCTACTAGATATTATTTCATTTTCTTGCCCATTTTCTTGTTTGTAGAAAATGTCAAATTTAAACGAAGCAAATTCCGATAAAAGAAGAGGAAAACTAAAATTTCCGAAAATAGTTTCTCTTGAGGATTACTCACACCCATTAAAAAAACCATCTTGGTTACGAGCAAAAATTCCTCAAATTAAAGATATTCTCGAAACAAAAAAATTGTTAAAAGAACAACAAATTTCCACTATTTGTTGGGAAGCTACGTGTCCGAATATCGGAGAGTGCTACGGAAGAAGAACAGCAGCTTTTCTCATCATGGGACAACGTTGCACTAGACGCTGTCCGTTCTGTGACGTAGCATTCGGACGTCCACTACCTTTAGATCCAGATGAGCCTAAAAACCTCTCTAAAGCAATTGAATTACTACAGCTTAAATATGCGGTTATTACAAGTGTTAATAGAGACGACTTAAGAGATGGTGGTGCTAAACATTTTGTTTCTTGTATCGATACGATACGAAGAGACAATAAAAATGTAAAAATTGAAATTCTTATTCCTGATTTTAGAGGATGCCAAGATATTGCTCTAGAGACTCTTTCTTCAAATCCTCCCGACGTCTTTAACCATAATATCGAAACAGTTCCTCGACTCTATAAAAAAATTAAACCTGGTTCTTCTTATGAAAACTCCTTAAATCTACTGAAACAATGGAGTCTCCGACACCCTCATATTCCAACCAAGACTGGAATAATGGTAGGGTTAGGAGAAACGGATCAAGAAGTTTATGAAGTAATGCAAGATTTAAGACGTATTAACGTACAAATACTCACGATAGGACAGTACATTGCTCCATCTAAGGAACATATACCAGTCCAACGTTATGTTAGTCCAGAGCTCTTTAAAGAATATCAACAGAAAGCCACTGAAATGGGCTTTCTGTCGTGTTTTAGTGGTCCCTTTGTACGTTCCAGTTATCTTGCTGATAAGCAGGCTTCAGTTCTCAATTTATAGCCTTACTCATTTACATCGGATGTTTCGTTTGATTTTCTAGCTACTGTTCTTTTTTTTAATTCTTCTTCAGAAATAATTTTGAAAAGCTTTACAACCTGCTGTACTCCAGACACTTTAGATGCTGTTGTTGCAATCTTTTCACTCTCTACATTAGTCACTGAACCTAATAAGTAACACGTACCTTGTTCAACAACAACTTTTAAAGAAGTTAAAGTAATATCTTTATTATCAACAAGAGCCGCACGCACCTTTCCCGCTGTAACCGAATCAGACATTCTAGAAGTTAAAGAAGCATTGGGCATTACTTTTAATTCATTAAATACTTGATTAACTTCATAGATAGACTGAACAATTTCTCCAGCCTTTTCTTTATCTGTTTCAGATCCTATTTCACCACTAAGTAAGACATTTCCCTCAAATGAGGTTGTTGTTATGTGACTTGATACAAATGCAGTTTGAGTCAGATGTAGGGCCGCTTTTGTTTCAATCAAACTATCATTAGCAACATCTCCTGCACTACGTCTATCAACTACTACAGAAGTTGTTCCCACCGCAGCAGTACCTATAAGAACAGGAGCACATGCCACTAAATTCATGCATGTAGCAACAACAAAAAATCTAGAAATGAATTTATTAACTCGAGTATTCATTTAACTATTACCTTCAAACTCAATCGACTGTGAATACTTTGGTAAATTTATTGTTTATTTAATGTTAATAACTTTGAAAATTAAATTGTGATCCATATTTTTTAACATTATTCAACAATAAACATACACAAATATAACAATGTTTTAAACACCTTATCTTATTGAAGATAAATGGAAACTTTAACTTATCAACAACATTTTTCAACACTACTATATCTACTTCTTTTTATAAATATATATATAAGGAATTAGTAGTATTTCGTACCTGAATTTTAATGAACTAAAGCTCAATAAAATTAATTATTGTGAATAAATAGATAAAAATTAAAAGATAAGAACACAACAAGCTAAAAACACTCTTTTTATTCACAGTTGTAAATAATTACCAACATTGTTTATATATTATTATTAACAATATAACTACTTGAATAATATAAGTAATACTTAGATATTCACAATTTTGTAAATCGCTAATACTTCTATTTCTATATTTATATAAATATTTATGTATATAGAAGCCTTGTTAATAACTATGAATAAACACCTGTATTCCTTTTCAAAATTTATGGCGATACTAATTCTTCAATACTGAATACATCATTTCTGATGAGTTTGGGATGCTTGTTGTTAATGTAGTTGTTACCATGAAAAGAGATAAAAACAAAGGGACATTATCAAAATATCTGAATTAGATATCTTGTAACATCCCTTTATAAGTAGTACCTGATAATTAATTAGGTATCAATGTTCCCAGCACTAAGTGCATTTTCTTCAATGAAGCGTTTTCTTGGTTCTACTTCATCTCCCATTAATTGGGTGAAGGTCTGATCCGCAGCCACCAAATCCTCAATTCTGACTTTAAGTAACCGTCTCTTGTTGGGATCCATAGTAGTTTCAGCCAGTTGGTCTGCGTTCATTTCACCAAGACCTTTGTATCGTTGCATCATCTTAATGCTCGATTCAGCCTCTTTGATGATCCATGCCAAAGCCTCACTAAAGTTAGCAATATTTTTCTTAAATTCTTTTTCACCTTTTGTACGGATAATGACTGCACCGGGCTTAACAAGTCCTTTGAATGTCTTAGCAACGTTAGTTAAGCAAAGGTAGTCTCCTGTCGAGACGAATGAAGCTGATATCTTGGTAATAATTTCGTTACCGTAGTGAAGGCGTTTTACTAATATTGCTGGAATTCCTAAACTATCTTTGACGACTTCAAAGGTAATATCTGAACGATTCAGCGCATTTTCTAGCTGTTGTATAGAATCTCTAATCGTTTCGTCGGAATCAAAATTAATTTGAGCTCCTGAAGCAATTGCTGTTAAGACATTGTGGTCGATAAGTCGAGATAATCTAGAAACCACATTTTGAGCATCGTTATATTCTAAGAACAGCTTTTTGAGTTCCTCTCCTTCTAATGCAACCTCATTGTTGAGATCTTCTGATGACAAGTACAGTTTTGTTCCTTTAATACCAATATTGAGTAAGAACTCATCGAGTTCTTTATCATCTTTAAGGTAAGAGAAATTTTTTTCGCTCACGCTAACCTTATATAAAGGTGGCTGGGCAATATAAATATGTCCCTTTTCAACCAACTGTGGCATCTGACGATAAAAGAGTGTCAGTAGTAACGTTCTGATGTGTGCACCATCTACGTCTGCATCCGTCATGATGATGATTCTGTTGTAACGGAGCTTATCGATATTGAAGTCTTCACCAATATTGGTACCCAAAGCCGTAATTAAGGTTGTAATCTGTTCGCTAGCTAAAAGTTTTTCTACACGAGCTTTTTCAACATTAAGAACCTTACCTCTTAATGGTAAGATGGCCTGGAATTTTCGATCTCGACCTTGTTTTGCTGAACCACCAGCGGAATCTCCTTCCACAAGGAATACTTCACAGAGAGAACGATCTCTTTCTGAACAGTCAGCTAATTTTCCTGGTAAACCTGCACCATCCAAAATACCTTTTCGGCGAGTGTTTTCTCTAGCTTTTCGTGCCGCTTCTCTAGCTCTTGCTGCATCAATAATCTTTTGACAGATAATTTTTGCATCTGAGGGATTTTCTTGGAGATATTCTTCTAATCCTTGTCGGACAACAGATTCAACCGCAGGACGAGCTTCTGAAGATACCAACTTATCTTTAGTTTGAGAACTAAATTTAGGTTCGGGCATCTTCAAGGATAAAACACACGTGAGCCCCTCTCTAACATCTTCCCCTGATAGATCAAATTTCTCTTTTTTAGATAACCCATTGGTTTCAATGTATTTTTTTAGAACATCCGTCATTGCACTACGTAAGCCAGTAACGTGTGTTCCTCCATCTTTTTGAGGAATATTATTTGTGAAGGCTAAAAAGTTTTCGCTATAACTATCGGTCCATTGCATAGATGCTTCAACAGAAATCTTTTCAGTTGAATTGATATCTATGGTTTTGTTGACGTAAAAAGTCTTTGGATGAATATGGGTTTTGTCACGGTTAATAAATTCAACAAATCCTTTCACACCACCGCTAAATTCAAAGATTTCTTCTTTCCCTGCTCTTAAATCTGTTAAATGGATATTGACTCCATTATTTAAGAATGAGAGTTCTCTAAGTCTCTTTGACAAAACTTCATAGTGGAAATTGACATCACCAAAAATCTCCGCATCTGGGAGAAAATGAACTTCAGTTCCTTGTTTATTCGTTTCTCCTAATATTTTCATTGGAGAAATTTCAACATTTCCTTCACTGGTACTGATTGTTTCAACGAGACGGTTCTGTAGAACGCCTTTTTCAAAAACTAAGCAGTGTTCTTTTCCATTTCGACGGACAACGAGCTTTAACCAACTAGAGAGTGCATTAACACAAGATACACCTACGCCGTGTAAACCACCGGAAACTTTATAACTATTTTGATTGAATTTACCCCCAGCATGCAGTTCAGTCAGAGCAATCTCTGCCGCACTTCTCTTAGGTTCGTGTTTGTCATCTAATTTAACGTCTGTCGGGATTCCTCGTCCGTTATCGACAACAGAAATAGAATTATCCGGATAGATCGTGACATTGACCTGATTAGCATAGCCAGCCAGAGCTTCGTCAATAGAATTATCAACAACTTCGAAAACAAGATGATGAAGACCTGTACCGTCGGATGTATCGCCGATATACATACCAGGACGTTTACGAACGGCCTCTAGTCCTTCAAGAACTTGAATTGCGTCGCTTCCATAACTACTAACGGAAGCAGTAGTATTTTTTTGAATTTCGTTCATAAATATTTCAAATATTTCTATTATCAGATGCTCATTGGCATGACAACAAACTTAAAATTTTCACTATCAGGCATAGTAATTAAGGCGGAACTGAGAGGACCACCTAAGGAGAAACGAACCTCATTATTCTTTAAAACATTGAGGACATCCAGTAAATAGGAAACGTTAAAGCCTATTTCTAAATTTTCTCCTGAGTATTGAATTTCAATTTCATCTTCAGCTTCTTCCATCTCAGCATTTGTCGCTGCGATGATTAATTTACCTGAAGATAATGTCCATCGAACACCTTTAAACTTATCCGTTGTAAGAATAGCAACTCTTTGCAACGCGAGAGAAAGTTCGTCTCTATTAACCAAGAAGATTTTGTCGTTTGTTGAAGGAATTACTCGTTCATAATCAGGGAATCTTCCCTCGATTAATTTAGAAATAATTTCGATACCATTAAACATTACCTTGATTTGATTTGAAGAAATATCAAAAGAGAGCATTTCTTCTGAATCTGGAATTAATCTCATTAATTCTTTAACTGTTTTTCTTGGAATAATGGCATCAAATTTCTTAGAAACAGTTTCGGATTGATCGATTTGACACAAAGCGAGTCGATGTCCATCGGTAGCAACTGCTTTAATTGTCTGATTTTCTGCACTAATTAAAACACCATTTAAGAAAAAGCGGATGTTATTTTGGGCTGCTGCGAAATAAACCATGGATAACATGTATCTAAATTTCTGGCATGGCATAGAAAAACCATGAGTAAATTCAGATTGGTTCATTGAAGGAAAATCATCTGCTGGGAGCGTTTGTAGTTCAAACTTACTTTTACCTGATTTGAGAGTCAGATGATCACCTTTAGAGCCTATAGTAATGGTATCCTCATCTTTCAACGTTGATAAGATATCATTAATCTTTCTAGCGGAAACGGTTGTTGAAAAATCATCCTCATCAATTCCGATCGGAGATTCAGTACAAATCTGAATATCAAGGTCTGTACCAATAAAACTGACAATATTTCCCTTCTTTTTAATCAAAATATTGGCTAAGATCTGTAAGGGCTGTTTGCGCTCAACAACCCCACTTACTGTTTGAATCGGTTTAATGATGTTGTTCCGAGTCGTTTCAATAAACTGTTGCATGATGAGTCCTTAATAATTAATTCCAACTTTTTAACTTTTGTTCAATAAGGTGCAGAGTGTGATTTAATTCTTGATTCTGTCCTCTTTCCTTATTTATTTTCTTTATTGCATAAAGTACTGTCGCATGGTCTCTTCCACCGAATTCATTCCCGATGTCAATTAAACTCTTCTGAGTTAATTCTTTAGATAAGTACATTGCAATTTGACGAGGAAACGCAACATTTGCCATACGACGTTTGGAGTGCATATCAGCAATTTTGATATCAAAATGATCAGCGACCGTTTTTTGGATATTCTCAACGGATATGCGACTAGTTTTTGAGAAGATACCTTGTAAAGCATCTTTAGCTAAATCTTGAGTGATTGGTTTATTAAAAACTTTAGAACGCATGATCACATTTTGAAGCGCTCCCTCAAGTTCACGAATATTCGTATTAAGGCGAGTAGCAATCATAAACGCAACATCTTCTGGTAGATCAATGTTTTGTTGTTTTGCTTTTTCTAAAAGAATCGCTGCTCTCAACTCAAACTCTGCTGGTTCTATTCCGACAGATAACCCCTTAGTAAATCGAGAAATTAGACGTTCATCGAAGTCTTGTAGGCTTGTAGCATACGAATCGCAAGTTAAAATAATTTGCTTATTACTTGGGAGTAAAGCTTCAAAAATTCCAAACAAACGCTGTTGTGTTCCGCCTTTTTTACTTAAGAACTGAACATCATCAATCATTAACACATCCAGAGTACGGTATTTTTCATCAAACCGTCTCACATTTTCATCGGCTAAACGTCCACCAGCAGATAAATTGACAACTTCTTGAATAAATCTTTCTGCAGAAATACAGAGTAATTTACAACTCGGATTATCTTCTAAAATTTTTCTACCAACCGAGTGCATTAAATGAGTTTTTCCAAGCCCAACACCACCATAAATAAAGAACGGGTTATAGGTTCTTCCGGGGTTCTGAGAAACAATTTCAGCACTACTTCTAGCAACCTGATTAGCTTTTCCTGTTACAAATGTGTCGAATCGTAGTCCTTCATGAAGACCGCAATTGAGTGCTAATTTATCAATATTTACAACAGAAGCTTTCTCAGTAAAAGTTTCTTCATTGTAGACAGGAGTTATTTTTTTCTTACTAACTAAGGAAACGTGAAGTGCTTCTGTAGACAGTTTGCTGATCGTTTCTTTGATAATTTGATCATAATGATGTACTTGCAAAAACTGAATGTGTTTAGTTGTAGGTGCTTCTAACACAAGAACTCCCGATGTTGCATCAGAAGCTTGTTCATCAAGTTGTAGTACATCAATCCAAGTTCTAAAGATGTCTGGCTGAGGGATTTTTTTTTCCAATTCCCCTAGCGCTTTTAGCCAAAGTTCACGCATTTATGTCTGTATCAAATTAGATTAATTTTCTCGCACTTTTTTTATGTGCAAATGAATTAGCATTGTACCTTTAATTGTTAATAACTTCTTTACGATTAAACGTTTGAAGTGTTCTTTTTGCAAAAAATTATTTATAATTCGCCACTTTAATTTGACAAAGATTGGCCTTATCGAGTCTAATATAGGGCTTTTCTTTTATGTCGTAAGGAAGATGATTCCTTACGGATAACGATTTGTAGTGCAAACTGAAGAAATTATTTAAGGATTAAAAATGGCAACAAAACGTACATATCAGCCTTCCAAGGTTAAGCGTGCTCGTACACACGGTTTTCTTGTCCGTAGTCGCACACGTGGTGGTCGTAAGGTTCTTGCTGCGCGCCGCCGTAAAGGTCGTCACGTTCTCGCCCTCTAATTAATATTGATCGGTCGCTTTATGGAATCGACCGAGTCGTCCTATGCTCTATCAGCAGAGCGGCGAATCAAAAGGTCTTCTGATTTTCTATTAATCTTGAAATCAAAGGGCCCGGATGTTTTGCGCCTTTGTAATCACTGGTTCGAATTAAAGGTTATAAAAACAACTGCGGTAGCTGGTGTTCGTTTTGGTTTTACTGTTGGAAAAGTTAATGCCAAGCGATCTGTAGACAGAGTCCTTGTCAAGAGGATTCTGAGAGAATCTGCTAGGAATCGTATACCTGTGTTTTCAGTACTTTGTAGGAATGAAAACATAGGTGTTGACATATCTTTACGTCTGAAGAGAAAATTTCCCAAGATTGAGGAAGGTATATCTTTGGAAGCTGTAAAGAAAGATATGAGATCTGCAGCAGATTCCTTACTATTAAAGCTAGAAAGAGTAGTTGTTAAAAGATTTAAGGAGAGCTCGTGATTAAGTCTTTTCTGCTATTTCTTATTAAGTCTTATCAATACCTTGTTTCGCCGTGGATTGGGCATAACTGTAGGTTTATTCCTACTTGTTCTCAATATTCATCAGAAGCTATCAGTAGATTTGGTGCTGTTAAGGGATGTTGGATGACGTTAGTAAGGTTGCTTAGATGTCAACCTTTTGGTGGCAGCGGACTTGACGAAGTTCCTCAAACTTTTGTCTGGCGTTGTTGGTGCAAAAACTGCAGACAAGAAGAACAATCTCCTATTAACCCAATTAAAGTTGAGCAAACCAATCATGGGAAGTGAAATTCAAAGAGCCCTCCTCTGGATACTCTTCGGTCTTTCTGCTTTTATGCTTTATGATCGATGGGAAGTTTATAACGGCCGTCCTTCATTATTAGGCAGTGAGACACAACAGGTTGTAACTACAGACGTTAGTGATACTCCTGTTGCTAAGATGACTGAGCAGATATCCTCTGAAGAGCTGACAAAGGCTGTTTCTAAGGCTGATTTAGTAACAATTGAAACTGATTTAGTCAAATTAGAAATCGATCCTAATGG
The DNA here is from genome assembly GCA_964491655.1 of uncultured Burkholderiaceae bacterium. GTDB lineage: Bacteria > Pseudomonadota > Gammaproteobacteria > Burkholderiales > Burkholderiaceae_F > JAFTYR01. Next base: position 1,686 of record CAZBHT010000021.1, on the reverse strand, counting down.
AGCGACTATTGTTCGTTCTCAGCTTCTTAACGAAAAACAGCAAATTCCTTGGACTGATACTGGCTTAGTTGGTATGGTCTTAGGTAATGAAGCTAAACCAGCTGAAGACGTCGTCTTATTTAACCAAGTAAAAGATGACACTTATTTAGCTCAGACTGGTTTGATTGGTGGCCCATATCCAACTCATAAAACTCCGTTTAAATTGGTTCCTGGTCCTTTAAAACTTGAAGAGGGACAAAATGAGTTAGAGGTTGTTTTCGAAGGAACTGCTGGTGGTGCTACCGTAAAGAAGATCTATAAATTAGAACGCGGTCACTACGGTATTAAGGTTTCTCACGTTGTGACAAACAACTCAAATGTAGAAATTCAACCGTCTGTTTACTATCAGTTCACTCGCGATGATCATAAACCTGCTGGTGAAGGTTCTATGACTAATTCGTATACCGGTGCAGCTGTTTATACGGATAAGGAAAAATTCCAAAAGGTTACTTTTGAAGCCATTGCTGATGGTGAAAAAGACTATCAAGCTCGTGCCAATAATGGTTGGGTTGCTATGATCCAACATTACTTTGTCTCAGCATGGATTCCATCCAATGGAGTAGAACGAGAAAACTATACTCGTCAGGTTTCCTCTAACCTCTACACGATTGGTTCTATTGAACCAATGAAGGTTATCGCTCCAGGACATACAGAAAGGGTTGATGCTGTACTTTATTCTGGCCCTCAGGATCAGGAACGTTTAGATCATATTGCTCAAGGTTTATCTCTTGTTGTGGATTATGGTTGGTTAACATTCCTTGCTCAACCTATTTATTGGTTATTAGCTAAGTTACATGCTTTAGTTGGTAACTGGGGTTGGGCAATTGTATTGCTGACCTGTATCGTGAAGGCTGCTCTCTATCCATTATCTCTTGCAGGCTATCGTTCTATGGCTCGTATGAAGGATTTAGGTCCTCGTATGAAAGCTTTGAGAGAAAAGTATGGTGATGACAAGCAACGTTTAAACCAAGCTATGATGGAAATGTATAAGACTGAGAAGATTAATCCTGTTGGAGGTTGTCTTCCGATCTTGTTGCAACTTCCAGTTTTCTTAGCGTTGTACTGGGTTTTATTGGCATCTGTTGAATTAAGAGATGCTCCATGGATTTTCTGGATTCATGACTTAGCCGCTCCGGATCCCTGGTTCATTCTTCCGATACTGATGATCATTACCATGGTTCTTCAGTTCAAGTTGAATCCAACTCCTCCGGATCCTGTACAAGCTAAAGTGATGGCATTCATGCCTTACGTATTCGGCATCATGTTTATCTTCTTTGCTTCAGGTTTGGTGTTGTACTGGTTGATTAATAACATTCTGTCTATCGTTCAGCAGTATATGGTTAACAAACAAATCGCTGCAGACCGCTTGAAGAGACAGTTAAACTAATACAACTGATCTAAAGAATAAGTACCCTGGTTGTGGATGAATTCATCTGTGATCAGGGTATTTTTTTGAGGTTAAGTTTCAGGTAGTAACGAAAGAATTTTTATCTTTCAATTAAGTATTGCACACAGAGCTAGAAAGTTATTTTCTTTTTGAGCTAGACAGGATTAGAAGTGGCCAGAACCAAACACTAATTACCCAGATCATGAGAGCTTTAGGTGTTAATTTTTTAGAAGTATTTTTTAAAAATATAAAAATGCAAA
>CAZBHT010000020.1:0-16411 GCA_964491655.1 uncultured Burkholderiaceae bacterium | reverse complement strand
GGCTCCTTGAGTGTCCAAGTATTCCATACCAGTTCATGCAGGCGCACTAAAAAACCTCCCTAAACTTAATTAGGGAGGTTCCTGACCGATCTAAAGAAGATTAAAGGTCGTTATCGATAATCTTGGTACCCGCCATGGCGTCAACTCGCTCACGCATTTCCTTTCCTGGCTTGAAGTGAGGAACGTACTTTGCAGGAACTTCGACAGAATCGCCACTCTTCGGATTTCTTCCGGTACGAGGTGGACGATAATTCAAAGCAAAACTACCAAAACCACGAATTTCAATACGATTACCTTGCGCAAGAGCTGCCGACATGGTGTTAATAATAGTATTAACGGCATCATCGACATCTCGCGCTGTCAGTTTGCCGACTCCAACGGAGTGCTGCTCGGCAAGCAGCGCAATAAGTTCCGATTTTGTCATGCAACCAACCTCTTCTTACTTGTTCTGATCAAGCTTGGCACGTAAAAGAGCACCAAGATTCGTTGTACCAGACTGAGCGTCGTTGTTCATGCTAGCCATGGCTTCACGAGTTTCAGCCTGATCCTTAGCACGAATAGACAACTGGATAGAACGAGCCTTGCGATCGATGTTAGTAATCGCAGCGGTAACGGAATCACCTTCCTTGAGAACGTTACGAGCGTCTTCTACACGATCTGGAGAGATTTCGGAAGCACGCAAATAACCTTCTGTATCATCGCCGAGGTCGATAATGGCACCGCGAGCATCAACTGCCTTAACAGTACCAGTAACAACAGCACCCTTGTCGTGTGTGCTTGTGAAGTTGGTGAATGGATCACCACTCATTTGCTTAACGCCAAGAGAGATACGTTCACGTTCAACATCGATGGAGAGAACCTGAGCTTCAAGTTCTTCACCCTTCTTGTAGTGACGAACAGCTTCTTCACCGCTTTCTGTCCAAGAGAGGTCAGAGAGGTGAACGAGACCGTCGATACCACCAGGCAAGCCAATGAACACACCAAAGTCAGTAATAGACTTGATCTGACCCTTAACGTGATCACCCTTCTTGTGAGTTGTAGCGAATTCTTCCCATGGATTTTGCTTGCACTGCTTCATACCAAGGGAGATACGACGACGTTCTTCGTCGATTTCGAGAACCATAACTTCGGCTTCATCACCGAGTTGAACAACCTTCTTAGGATCGATGTTCTTGTTAGTCCAGTCCATTTCAGAAACGTGAACCAAACCTTCAATACCGGATTCGATTTCAACGAATGCACCGTAGTCGGTGATGTTGGTAACCTTACCGAAGAGACGTGTACCCTGTGGGTAGCGACGAGCGATACCAATCCATGGATCTTCGCCAAGCTGTTTGATACCCAAAGAAACACGGTTCTTTTCCTGATCGAACTTAAGAACCTTAGCTGTAACTTCCTGTCCTTGTTCAACAACTTCACCAGGATGACGAACACGACGCCATGCCAAGTCAGTGATGTGCAACAGACCATCGATACCACCAAGATCAACGAATGCACCGTAGTCAGTGATATTCTTAACGATACCCTTAACGATTGCACCTTCCTTGAGTGTTTCGAGCAACTTAGCACGTTCTTCGCCCATAGATGCTTCAACAACTGCACGGCGAGAAACAACAACGTTGTTACGCTTACGATCAAGCTTGATGACCTTGAATTCCATGGTCTTGCCTTCGTAAGGTGTTGTATCCTTAACAGGACGTGTGTCAACGAGAGAACCTGGCAAGAAAGCACGGATACCGTTGGTCATAACTGTTAAGCCGCCCTTAACCTTACCAGTGACAGTACCAGTAACGAGTTCACCAGATTCAAGAGCTTTTTCGAGGTGCATCCATGCAGCAAGACGCTTAGCCTTGTCGCGAGAAAGGATGGTATCACCGTAGCCATTTTCCAAGCTTTCGATAGCAACAGAAACGAAATCACCAGCCTGAACGTCAAGTTCGCCACGATCGTTCTTGAATTCTTCAACTGGAATGTAAGCTTCGCTCTTAAGGCCAGCGTTTACAACAACAAAATTGTGTTCAACGCGGACAACTTCAGCGGTGATAACTTCGCCCTGCTTCATTTCCTGCTTCTGCAGGCTAGCTTCATAAAGTTCGGCAAAAGATTCTACGGGTTTGTTAGTAGTGTTGGTCATGAAAAAAATTTAAATAGTTTTGAAGAATATCTTCAAAACCGGGTTAAAAATTCCCACCTAGCAACATGCTAGATAGGGGTACCAAATAAAAGCCCTAAAGACCAAAATCGCTCTTTAGGGGCGGATCTCGCGGTACCACTCAAGAACCTGAGAAATCGTTTCATCCAAGGTCAAATCAGAAGAGTCGAGAATGCGAGCTCCGTCTGCAGGCACGAGGGGCGCTGCGCTACGGTTCATGTCCCGCTCATCTCGCTCTTTAATTTGGCGGACAAGGTCGTCAATATTACTTGAAATTCCCTTTTCCTTCAACTGCTTAATCCGTCTTTCTGCTCTGGATTGAGCCGAAGCGGTCAAGAAAACTTTTAAAACCGCTTCTGGGAAGACAACGCTACCCATATCCCGACCATCGGCAACTAAACCGGGAGCCTGGGCAAAGTTTCTTTGTAATTCGAAAAGACTGCTTCGAACTGCGGTGTGGATAGCGATGCGACTCGCAGCTAAGCCGACCTCTTCATGACGAATTGCATCGGTCACATCCTCTTCGTTCAAGAAAATCTTTCCGTCTTTAAAAACGGGTTTTAACGCTTGAGCGATTCTAGTAATTTCTGCTTCATTATCAAGATCAGCTTTTTGAGTTAAAGCAGAGTAAGCGGTCAGTCGATAAAGACTTCCACTATCTAAAACATGGAAGCCTAGTTTTTTAGCAACCCCTGAAGAAACACTACCTTTCCCAGAAGCCACTGGTCCATCAATAGCAATAACGTCAACTGTACTCATTTACTTTGCCTTTGCGACTACGGATTCCAATCGATCAAAGTAATCTGGGAATGTCTTTGCAACGCATGCTGGATTACGGATATCAACCGGAACGCCTCCTGCGGCGATCAAAGACATACACATAGCCATACGGTGATCTTCATAAGTATCAAAAACTGCGCTTTGTAACTGTTCCGGAGGATCAATTCTCATCCAATCCTCACCGGTTTCAACTTTACAGCCCACTTTTGTCAATTCGGTTGCCATAGCACTGATTCGATCCGTTTCTTTTACACGCCAAGAGCCAATTCCTCTTAAAACTGTGGTGCCCTTGCACATTGGGGCGATCGCAGCAATGGTCATCGCAGCGTCTGGAATCTGACGGTAGTCAGCATTAATCCCCTCAAGACGGTGTCCATAAAGTGGAGGAGCCGTCTTAATCCAATTTTCACCACGAGTGACAACTGCTCCCATCTTTGCTAAATATTCAACAAAGGTAGCATCACCTTGCACACTAGATCGACCAAGACCTTCAACCTTCAATGGTCCACACAAAGCGCCTAGTGCCAAGAAATACGAAGCTCCCGATGCATCCGACTCAACCTGTAACTTACCAGGAGACAAGTACGGATGACTTGGAACGACATAATCTTCGACCGTGTTAGAGACAACTACACCAAATTGACGCATCATCTGGCAAGTCAAACTGACATAAGGTGAACTAGTTAGTTCACCATCGATACGAACGATTAAGCCACGAGAAGGTGCAATGAGAGGAGCGGCCATCAGAAGACCAGAAACAAACTGACTTGATACGTTACCCTTGACTAGAACAATGTCACTTGTAATACGGGTACTCGGTTCAATCAAAATCGGTGGATAGCCCTCTTCTTTCAAACAAGAGACCTTGGCTCCGATAGAATTTAGAGCTTCAACGAGATGCCCAATTGGTCTTTGTCTCATACGAGCAACCCCGTCGAGTACATACTGACCACCCGAAAAAGCTAAGGTTGACGACAGAGGTCGTAAAGCCGTACCTGCATTTCCTAAAAACAGATTAGCGTCTTTTACAGGGAACTTACCGCCACAACCGTGAACAACAACACGATCACCATTCTGTTCAATTTGTATCCCTAAAGTACGCAGAGCGCCAATCATCATATCGGTATCTTCTGCCACTAGAAGATTGTTTAATTCTGTCGTTCCATTTGCTAATGCAGATAACAGTAATGCCCGATTAGAAATACTCTTAGAACCAGGCAACTGTACTGAACCTGTCACGGCACGGATAGGTTCAAGATGCTTGATTTCAGACATGTATTTTCTCCTTTATTTTTATTCGGTTCGTTTTTCAGCCTTTCGGGTAAAAACGAGTCCTCGACGATTTCTCATGGCGTTATCAAAACAAGCCTCGATATATTCCGCATCTGAGTCATCAATCGCACGTTGCAACTTGTCCAATTCATAACGATATCGTTGCAATTCCTGCGAAATAGCCTCACGATTGGTTAAACATATATCGCGCCACATCACTGGAGAACTCGACGCAATTCTTGTAAAGTCACGGAAACCAGCGCCTGCCATACCGAGTTTGATCTGAGCATTGGATTCACGCGCAATCATATCGACTAGAGCATAGGCTAACACATGTGGCAGATGACTAACCGAAGCAAAAACGTCATCATGCAATTCCGGTGACATTGTTTGCACCACTGCACCCGTTTTTTTCCATGCCTCTTCGATCACTCGCATCACGTTAGGATTCATTCCAGTGTCAGGAGTTGCGACGATTGCCTTATTTTTGAATAAGTCGGCATCCGCATGCTTGACACCGGGTAATTCGCCCCCTGCAATAGGATGGCACGGAGCATAGCGATCAAATCGATCTCCGAGTCCTTTTCGAGCTTTTCGAATGACCGTACAACGAGTCGATCCAACATCTGTTACGATGGCCTCTTTTCTCATGTATTGAGCTACTTCAGAAAAAACCTTTCCCATAGCCAACACCGGAACGGCAACTGCGATGATATCGGCTTGTGCCACAGCTTCTTGAATGCTCGTGGTAACCGCATCGGCAACTCCCATATCGAGTGCATCAGCAAGTTCCTCTTCATTAAGATCGCAAGCAACCACTTGATCCACGACACCCGCTTTTTTCCAAGCTAAAGCCATGGATCCTCCGATAAGTCCACAACCAATGACCGCAAGTGTTTTCACTTTAAATCTCCGAAAGTGCTTCTTTGAGAACGGTTAGGAATTTTTCATTTTCTTGTCGTGTTCCTACAGTCACTCGGACCCAGTCCGACAGTCCGTACGAAGCCATACGACGAACAATGATTCCTTTACGCAATAAGCACTCGATAATCTTATCGCCATTACCAACTTTAACCGTAATGAAATTACCATGTAATCCCATATAGGGTAGTCCCATTTGATCAAAGGCTTGTGTCAACTGTTTGATACCGGCTTGGTTGTTTTTTAAAGTACGAGCAATAAACTCATCATCATTCAGAGCGGCAAGGGCTGCGACCTGAGACAAATCATTCACATTAAAGGGATGGCGAACTCGGTTAAAGATTTCCAAAAGTTCTGGTTGAGCAATCGCAAAACCAACTCGGCTACCTGCTAAGCCATAGGCCTTAGAAAAAGTTCGAGCAATCATCACGTTTGGATGCTTACGAACAAGCGCTACAGAGTCAAGACGTAGCTCTGGTTCTAGGAAATCCACATAAGCTTCATCCAGTAATACAAAAACGTGACTTGGAACTTGATCTAAAAAGCGTTCAATATCTTCTTTAGGAAGATAAGTTCCTGTTGGATTATTTGGATTGGTTAAAAAGATCAATCGCGTAGAATCATCGATCACTCTTAACATTGCATCTAGATCGGCGTTAAAGTCTTCCGTTGCAGGAACTTCAACCGTCTTTGCACCACATACCGTTGCCACCATTGGATACAATGAGAACGAGTACTGAGGATAGACACAGTTAGATTGAGGTGAAAGAACGGTCTGAGCGGCTAAGCCTAAAAGTTCACTAGATCCGTTACCAATAACCACCCAATCTGTCGGAACCCCCATTTTTTCAGCAATCGCTTTTTGTAGTCTATTTGCATCGGCATCAGGATACCGATTGAGATTGAAAACCGCTTCTGCCACAGCATTCCGAACCTTTTCGGACATTCCTAAAGGATTTTCATTCGCCACGAGCATCACAATATCTTCACTACGAAGACCTAAATCACGAGCAACATCTTCAATAGGCTTGCTCGCTTTGTAGTGACTTAAAGAACGAATCCACTCTGGTGTAGAAATAACCGCTTCGTTCACAGTTTTGCTCCTTTTCTTTCATTGCTTCCGCATCTTACTTCTGCGGGATATGATCCTAAATTCTTAAAAAAAGCGCAGCCCTTTTGAAGGTCTTTCAGTGCCACTGCAATTTCTGGAGTTGCAGAATGTCCCTCAATATCAAGGTAAAAATAGTATTCCCAACCACCGTTGCGGGCTGGACGAGATTCGAATCGAGTCATTGATACACCGTGTCGATCCAACGGTTCTAGAGCATGATACAAAGCACCAGCACGATTTGGCATTGAAATGATCAAACTCGTTTTATCTTGTTCTCGAAGACTCGAAGGTTGCGTTCCTTGACGAGATAGAACAACAAAACGGGTTCGATTACTCGCATCGTCTTGAATATGAGCATGAGCGACACGAAGGTGATAGAGATCCGCGGCTCTTTCGCCCGCAATCGCTGCGACCGTTGGGTCACTCGCTGCGATACGAGCTGCCTCCCCGTTACTCGAAGCCGTCAATCGCTCAAGATGTGGTGCATGAGAATTCAACCACCCCACGCACTGTCCTAAAGACTGAGGATGAGAGTAAATCTTTGTGATTCCTTCGAGCGTTCCCGACTGCGTCAATACATTGTGATGTATTGGAATTGAACATTCACCAATAATGGTCAGATTAGTTCTTAAAAGACAATCTAAAGTTCGATTAACCGAGCCTTCTGTTGAGTTTTCCATTGGCACAATGCCAAATTCAGCTGTTCCCGCTTCCACTGCTCGAAAAATTTCATCAATTCGATCACAAGCTAGACCATTAACCGAGGTACCAAATTGCTTTTCCATCGCCATTTCACTGAAGGTACCTTTAGGTCCCAAAAAGGCTACGGTTGTCACATTCTCCAATGCACGACAGGCACTCATAATTTCGCGGAAGATATGCTTGAGGGACTCTGGAGCAATCGGACCGCTACTTTTAGCAATCGCATTACGGATCACATTATTTTCCCGTTCTGGACGAAAAACTGGCGCATTACCTCGGCTCTTAATCATTCCGACTTCTCGGGCACATTGAGCTCTTTGATTCAACAGTTGAACGATTTGCGCATCAATAGAGTCAATTTGTGCTCTTAATGGTTTAATGGCCTGTTCAATACTTTCTGGTGATTTATCCATAGTTTTTTTTACCAAACAATCCAATCACTCTAGGCGTAACGTGTTGCAAATTTCTTCATGAATTCTGCTAACTTTTCTACAGCTTCAATGCTGACTGCGTTATAAATTGAAGCTCTCATACCACCTAAAATACGATGCCCTTTCAAATACCGGAGATTTTCAGCTTCAGCTTCTTGAATAAAACGTTCTTCTAAGGCCTTATTTTCAAGATTGAAAACTACATTCATGCGAGAACGACTCTGCTTTTCTACTTGATTGAAGTAAAAACCATTGGAAGAATCGATTGTGTCATAGAGCAAATTACTCTTAATAATGGAACGACGTTCCATCTCAGCAACACCACCCTCATCAATTAACCACTTTGCTACTAAATGAGCCACATAAATGGCAAAAGTTGGAGGCGTGTTGTACATCGAAAGTGAACCCGCATAAGTTTTGTAATCCAACATGCTTGGTACGGTCGATGAGGCTTTGTCTAAAAGATCTTTACGAACGATAACAATTGAGACCCCTGCTGGGCCGAAGTTTTTCTGAGCACCGGCAAAAATAAGACCATAACGGTTTACGTCGATCGGTCGAGACATAAATTCACTCGACATATCGCAAACCATATCTATACCGACATCTGGTGTGTAATGGTATTGAATACCATTAACCGTCTCATTTGAGCAGTAGTAAAAATAGGATGCTCCACTGACGTCAATTTCGTCTTGTCTCGGTACTCGCAATTCAACGGATGTTGCCTCTTTTGCTTGAGCAATCTTTTGAGCCTCTTTGAATGCTTTACGAGACCACACTCCATTTAACGCATAAGCTCCACATTGTCCTGCACAAAGATTTAATGGAACCATGGCAAACTGAGTATGACCACCGCCCTGAATGAAAAGAACCTCATAATCATCAGAAATCTGATACAAGCTCTTAATCATGGCAATGGTTTCTTCAACCACAGAAGTAAATTGTCGACTGCGGTGACTAATTTCAAGTACAGAGGCCCCCATTCCATTCCAATTCAGGAGTTCTTTTTGAACTTGCTCCAGGACCGGTAACGGCAAAGCCGAGGGCCCTGCAGCAAAGTTATAGACGCGCTGCATAGACCACTCTCCTCTAGCTTTCTGACTCAGTAGAAGCTTCAGCCTCATTTTCCGTTTGTTGGACAGCCGTTACCTCTTCAGTTACTTTTGTATTTTCGCCTTCTTGTTCTAAATCAGTTTCGTTATCTGAATCATTGACTCGTTGTAATCCAACTAAGCTTACGCCCTCATCCATCGTAATGAGCGTCACTCCCTGTGTATTACGTCCCATGACTCGAATTTCACTGACTCGAGTTCGAACTAGTTTTCCTAAAGACGTTAAAAGAATGATTTCATCCGTTTCGTCAACGAGGATGGCACCAACAGCCTTACCGTTACGTACCGAAGTCTGAATAGCCAACATACCCTTTGTACCTCGGCCATGGCGAGTAAATTCGGACAACAAAGTACGCTTACCGAAACCGTTTTCAGTTGCAGTCAGAACGGTTTGATTTTCATCCTGAGCTACCAACATAGCAATGACCTTCGCATCACCTTCGAGTTTCATACCACGAACGCCGGTTGCATTACGTCCCATAGCACGAACTTCTTCCTCGCCAAAGCGAACAGCCTTACCTTCGTCACTAAAGAGCATGACATCATGGTGGCCATCTGTAACCTCTGCACCAATGAGACTATCACCTTCATTGAGATTAACTGCAATAATGCCGGCCTTACGTTGGTTCTTAAAGTCTGCAATGGCAGTCTTCTTCACAACACCAGCGGTTGTTGCCATAAAGATATAGAGATCTTTTTCGTAATCTTCATCCGAAATCGGGAGAACAACAGAAATCTTTTCGTTTTCAGTTAACTGCAACAGGTTAACAATTGGACGTCCCTTAGAGGCGCTGGAGCCTTCTGGAATATCCCAAACGTTAAGCCAGTACATACGACCCTGGTTAGTAAAGCACAATAAGACATCGTGCGTTGTGGCAACAAAGAGTTGATCGATGATGTCACCGTCTTTCATCTGAGCGGCCTTTTTGCCTTGACCACCACGTTTTTGTGCTCGGTATTCAATAGAAGCTTGACTCTTGATATAACCGGTATCTGTTAAGGTAACTACCATTTCACGAAGTGGAATTAAGTCTTTTGTCTTCACATCCTTAGCGCTGGCAACGATCTGAGTCATACGACCATCGCCATAGTTTTCTACGAGATTACGCAAGTCGTCGGCAATGATCTGAGTCACACGAGCTGGTTTTGTCAAAATATCGAGCAAGTCTTTGATTTGCTCAGCAAGGGTTGTGTATTCATTTTCAATCTTGGTCTGCTCTAAACCGGTCAAACTTTGCAAGCGCATTTGCAAAATGTTCTTCGTTTGAACATCTGTGAGTTGGTAGCGACCATCCAACTGAATACCTGCAGACATATCAGCATCTTCTGGACGCAAAAGTTTTGCATCGAGTTGAGAGCGAATCAGTAATTGATTAACTAATGGAGCATCCCAGGTACGAGCCAAAAGACGACGCTCAGCTTCTTGAGCATTCGCTGAGGATTTAATAATTTCAATGAATTCATCAATATTTGCTAACGCAACGGCCTGGCCTTCAACAAGATAAGCACGAGCCTGAGCCTGGCGTAATTCAAATTGACAACGACGAGTCACAACTTCTCGACGATGATTCAAGAATTCAACGATGATTTTTTTAATATCGAGAGTCTTTGGCTCACCGTTGACAAGCGCCACCATGTTCATGCCAAAGCTATCTTCAAGCTGTGTGTTCTTGTAGAGGTTATTGAGTACAACATCGGCATTAGCTCCTTTCTTGAGCTCAATAACGCCACGCATACCTTTCTTATCAGACTCGTCTCGAACAAAAGAGATGCCTTCGATCTGTTTTTCCGAAGCTAACTTCGCAATCTTTTCTAAAAGAATACGTTTATTGACTTGATACGGAATTTCATCGATCACAATCATTTCACGATTGCCATGATCAAACTCTTCCACGTGAGTCTTGGCACGTATTACAACTCGACCACGACCGGTACGATACGCTTCACGCACACCGTCTAAGCCATAGATGATACCTCCCGTTGGGAAGTCAGGCGCAGGAAGAACCGTCATGATTTCTTCAATGGAACAATCCGGACGATCTAAAACCATTAAACAGGCGTTAACGGATTCCACCAAATTATGTGGAGGAATATTAGTGGCCATACCAACGGCAATACCCGATGAACCATTAACTAAAAGACAAGGAAGTCGAGTCGGCAACACCAATGGTTCTTGTTCGTTACCGTCGTAGTTTGGACCAAAATCAACTGTATCTTTGTCGATATCGGCTAGCATTTCACTAGCAATTTTCTTCAAACGAACTTCGGTGTAACGCATCGCCGCAGCACCGTCACCGTCAACAGAACCAAAGTTTCCTTGACCATCGACTAAGCAGTAACGCATTGAAAAAGGTTGCGCCATACGAACAATGGTTTCGTAAGCAGCGCTATCGCCGTGCGGGTGATACTTACCGATCACGTCACCAACCACACGAGCAGATTTTTTATATGGACGATTAAAGTGGTTTCCCAACTCATTCATCGCGAAAAGTACACGACGATGAACAGGCTTTAAACCATCACGGACATCTGGTAAAGCACGTCCCATAATCACGCTCATAGCGTAATCCAAGTACGACTTACGCATTTCCTCCTCAAGCGAAACCGGTAAAGTTTCCTGAGCAAATTGATTTTCGTTATTTATCTGTTCCATAGACGTCTCAAGATTTTCATCAAATACTTGTTCATTTTATCAGGATACTATTTAAATCCTGATTTTTTGCTATATTTAATAATATCGATATGAAATACTATTCTTTAGCGATACTATGAATTCGATTCCAGAAAATCCTCCGCATCCTGGAGAATTAATTAAAGAACTTTATTTAAAGCCGTTGGGATTAACGCAATATCGTTTTGCCAAGTGTCTTGGCATTTCACAGACCCGTCTATCTGAAATCTTAGAGGGACGTCGCTCAATCACGGCAGATACTGCTTTGCGACTAGGGATCTTTTTATCCGTCGAACCAGATTTTTGGATGCATGCCCAGGCACAGTGGGACTTAGCTCAGAAAAAAGAACAAATTCAGAACGAACTTAATAAGATTAAACCTTACTCACCTGAGGCATTTCGGCTTTAATTTTAGAGGGATAGATTTGACACTGTACCCGTTTTGAACCGCTTCGCCAATAAAAACAAAAAAACTAAGCGAAAATTAGGGCGTAGTAGATGGATTAGTGAGAATCATGTTGTAAATAAACAACGAACCCTAGACAAAACACCTAAATGAGCAACAATGAATTCGGAAAGTACCACTATGTCATGGCAAAATAAGGTGTGTGAGATATTATAGGGTGGCTGAGTGCAGTACATCGTTGTATAGTGTCAAGATTGTATTGCGGTCAGAAAATTGATTTCCGCCGTAAAATATTGATTTTCTGCATCAAAGAGGAAAATGATGAAAACAAAGACAAAACTCGGAATGCTCGTTGCTTCTTTGGCAATGGCTGCCTCTGGCATGACTTTTGCAGCAGACGCTCCTGCCAATCCCTATGTTCAGGCTTCTGGTAAGACATTGGTAACTCAGTATGGCTTGTGCGTTCGCACTGGCTACTGGACACCTGCTTTAGCTGAAGCTCAGGGTGCTTTGGGTCAGAACTGCCAATGTGACGCTGACATTGTTAAGTGCAATGTTGGTGCTGAAAAGGTTGTTCTTTCTGCTGACACATTGTTCGACTTCGGTAAAGCTACCGTTAAGCCTGAAGGCTTGGCTATGCTCAAGGAATTGACAAGCCGTATGGCTGGCTTGAACCTTGACGTTGTTATGATCAACGGCTACGCAGACCGTATCGGCAACGCTGCATACAACCAGAAGCTTTCTTTACGCCGTGCTGAAGCCGTTAAGGCTCAGTTGGCTGACTTAGGCGTTCCTGCTGCTCGTATCCACGCAGAAGGCAAAGGCCAGGTTGACCCAGTTGTTAACTGCGCTAACCCATCCGCTAAGGGTGAAGTCAAGACTTTTGCTCAGTTGGTTAAGTGCTTGCAGCCAAACCGTCGTGCCGTTATCGAAGTTGTCGGTGCACGTCCTGCAAACTAATCTAATTTAGCTCTTGCATGCCAAAGGGAACTCATCGAGTTCCCTTTTTTCATACACTTTCACATTCCCATTCTATTCCCGACGGGGATTCATCCCTTAAACTACTACACTCTAGCTTTGTTTTAGGAATTTAAGGCATGAAACCCGCGCTCTATTTATTCGATTTAGATGGTACCCTCGTTGATTCAGCCCCTGATTTGGCTGCGTCCGCCAACTATCTTCGCACCACTCAAGGACTCGAACCTATGCCTTATGAGTTACTGCGCCCAGCAGCTTCGTCCGGAGCTAGAGGATTACTCGGAACCGCTTTGGGAATCACTCCATCAGCCGAAAACTACGCAGAATTAGAAAAAGTCTTTTTAGATCATTACGAGGAACATTTAGCCGATCACGCACAACTTTTCCCAGGTATTTCGGAAGTACTTGAGCAAATCACTCAACGTGGCGCTTCTTGGGGTGTCGTAACGAATAAAAACACTCGTTTTACAGTTCCGCTTTTAAAAGCCTTGAATTTAAATCCTCAAACACTCGTTTGTGGCGATACGATCAATCGTCGTAAACCATTCCCAGATCCTGTGATGCATGCCATCTGGGAATTAGATGCAGAAAACAATGAAACGATTTATGTGGGAGACGATATTCGAGATATACAAGCTGCGCACGCTGCAGGGATTCCAGGCCTTGTTGCGAGTTGGGGTTATTTAGGTTCCAAAGAACCCATTGAGGAGTGGCATGCTGATCGAATTTTGAGCACCCCTGTTGAGTTATTAGACTTAGAGTTACCGCTTTAATCATTAAAATATTCTTTCAATAGAGTCTCTTTAATCCACCTTAAATTTAAGGATGGTTCTATGCAAAAGAAAACCTATCGTACAATCTTAGGTAGCGTCGTTGCTTCGCTAGCCATTTATTCTGCCATCGGTTTTTTGGGAGTACCAAAGGGGATCCATTGGGCACTTGAAAAATATGCCTCTCCCCTTCTTTTGCGTTCAGTTACGACTGAAGAGATTTCCTTTAATCCTTTTACTCTACGACTTCAGATCAAAGGATTAAATATTCAAAAAGAACAAGAAACAGAACCCTTTATTCATTTAAAAGAATTAGACACACAGGTTTCTTGGTTTTCCCTTTTTAAATTAGCTCCAATTATCAGCCACCTAAAACTAAATGGTCTACATGCCAATATTGAGCGTACGGGGCTAACAACGTTTAGTTTCAGCGACATTATCGACCACATTCAAAAGGAATTTACTCCAGATCCTTTAGTTAAAGAAACTGATTCAGAACCCTTCTATTTTGCGATTTCAGAATCCTCCATTCTGAATTCTTCTTTGACTTTGAAGGATCATTTTCGTAACCGTGTCGATCGAATTAATGATTTGAATTTCCAGATGCCATTGGTATCCAATTTCGAATCTGATATTAAAAATCAAATTACTCCACGTTTAACTTTAACCTTTAATGGAAAACCGTTATCGGTAGACGTTCAATCGATTCCTTTTACTCTTTCTAAAAGGACCGGGGTCGATTTCACTTTAAGAGGCCTTTCAGTTGAAAACCTGGCTTCTTTTAATCCAGTGCCACTTAATATAAAAGTTCGAGAGGGTACGATTGATGCAAAACTCAATTTAGCCTTTGCCGAAAATACAGGTGCACGAAATGCGTTCCCTCATTTAAGACTTGCTGGAGTGATTGCTTTAAATGAAGTCATTGTCGACGATGTCCGAGGAAAGCCTTATTCTGTTGCGCAATTTAAGAAATTAACGCTTGATCTTGAAAGTTTTGCCTTTTTCGCAAAAGTTCTCAAAATTAAAGAACTTCGTTTAATTCAACCAAACATCACGGTTATTCGCAACAACGATGCAGTTAATCTTGCCACTCTTTCTTCTCGTATTGTCCGAGAAGATACAACTCAGAAAATAGAAAACAAAAAAGAGACTCCGAATGTAGCTTCCACGGTTCCTGAAGAAAAAGATTGGTTCTGGGAACTAAATCAAACCGTTATTGAAAACGGTACTGTTCACTTTGAGGATCGCCCCGTTCATTTTGCTCAAAATTTATCGAACTTTAATGCAACATTAAAAGGGCTTTCGAGCCGAAATTCAGTAGCCGACCTTGATCTTTCATTTAATCTTCTAGATGGCGTTGTTAAGACTCAAGGAACACTTACTGCGATTCCGTTTAAAACAGATTTAACGATCGAATCCACGAATCTTTCGGTTCCACTTCTATCTCCCTACTTTTCGTATTACACCAATACTCAAGTCGCACAAGGTCGCTTAAACCATAAAGGACACCTGAAGGTTCAATCTTCAACAAATAGTCCTTCGATTCAGTACAAAGCCGATATTCGCACAGATCAATTTAAGATCGTAGATCCTTTCAAGAAAACTTTTGTAAGTTGGAAACAGATTTCGGCTCAGAATTTAAAGATCGATGTCACTCAACAAACTTCTGTTCGCTTAAATCGATTAACAGTCGATACACCACGCATACGAATTACACAAAACGAGAATAAAGAAACAAACCTTTCAAAATTAGGTCCTCAGGCATTAGAAACGTCGAATCAAGAAATCCAACCTAATACGAAAGTTAGTGCGAACTCGGCAACAAACAACTCATCAACAATGCCGATTCAGGTTGACAAAATTCAGGTTAAAAACGGTGCAATCATCTATAACAATGATGCCGTTAAACCTCCATTTACCACTCGTTTAACCGAACTTAATGCAACGGTAAACCAACTGAGTAGCACAAGTTCTCGCAGTGCTAATTTAGATGTCGAGGGACTTCTTGACGGAACTCGCTTAGAAGTAAAAGGAACACTTAACCCTTTTAATGCACCAACTTTAAATCTTGAGGGATCACTTGCCTCTTTATCACTCCACAATTTTTCACCGTTTTCAGCGGAATTTACGGGCTACCCTATCAAGCAAGGACACTTGAACTTTAATGGTGCTTATAACCTAAAAGATGATTTACTTAAAGGAAACAACACCATTCAAATTCATAAACTCGAATTTGGTGCACTAGACCCTAACGCTAAAAGTCCAGTTCCTGTTGGATTGGCTGTATCTCTGTTACAGAATCGAGATGGACGTATTGACTTAAATATTCCAATCTCTGGGTCCATTAATGATCCCGAGTTTTCTGTTAGTGGTGTTATCGTCAAAGTTATTGTCAATCTCTTTACCAAAGCAATTACTTCTCCCTTTGCTTTGATTGGATCGGTCTTTGGCGGTAGTCCTGATATGGACTTAAGTCATATTGAATTTGCTTCGGGTTCCTCTGATCTCAGTCCAGAAAATACCAAGGCTCTAGAAATTATTGCTAAAGCCATGCAAGATCGACCTGCATTAAAGGTCAAGATTATGGGGGTTGCCAATTTAGAAATGGATGAAGCTGGTCTAAAAGAAATAATGCTTCAGAGAATGATTGCAACCGAGGTCTATCATCGTACACAAAGCCGTAAGAGCTTATCTGCGGATCAAATTAATAAAGGCATTAATCAACTTTATCGATTAGCAGATGACACCGGTAAACCAGATAGAGCAGATACAGTTACCAAGAAAGCCTTCCTGCTAGGTCAGATTAAAGTCACTGAAAAAGAGATTCAAAAACTAGCGACTTCTAGAGCAACTCGTGTACGCGACTTTTTAGTAAAAGAGCAAAAAGTTGAAGAAAATCGATTGTTTATTACGAATCTGACGGATTCAGAAATGCAAAAGTCAAAGCCAGGTATCAAGTTTGATGTTGAACCCTAAAATAGGCTCAAAGCTCAAATCAACGACCAATGAGGAATTACAATTTCTAAAGTATTTAACTTGATTCTTTAAGCAAGTATGAATACAATGAAAAATTCTCATGGGGGCGACCTGGTTTCGACAGGGGAC
>CAZBHT010000019.1:0-16703 GCA_964491655.1 uncultured Burkholderiaceae bacterium | reverse complement strand
GATATCGTAATCGAACCGTCCTCGGTGTGACCTTAAGTTAAGTTCGAAAATGATACAAAATGATAATGCTTCCTGTATTGGGGATCTAGCGTTGATAATTTTTCATTAAATTGGCGATAGTCAAAATGTCGGATGGTAAAGTTCGACAACATCCTCCGATACATAAAGCTCTTAAAGAATGCCATTCATTAACAAAATGATACCAACTTACCGAGTGAAGTGTCTTTTCCCATTGTTTGGTTGTTGGATCGTATGTTTCTCCTGAATTGGGGTACACAATCAGTGGTTTCGACGATATCGAAGAAATCTTCCTAATAGCTCTAGAAACTAATTCTCTTTCAACACAATTGAAGCCAAAAGCATCAATACTAGGATTTTCCTCGCACAATGCGGTCATTGTCTCTAATGTAGTGCCATCAGGAAGATGATATTCATCTTTGAGTGTAAAGGTAACCCAGGCAGAAATATCATACTCATCAAGTAAGTCTAAAATGGCCTGCACTTCATCGAGTCGAGGTTGGGTTTCTACAGCAATCAGATCAACGCCCGCCTCTACTAAAGCTTCAATACGTAATCGGTGAAAATTCTTAAATTCTTCAGTAGAAAGTGAATAATCTCCTGTGTACTCAGCTCCGTTTGCTAAATAAGCACCGTAGGGACCGCAGGATCCCGCAATAAGAAGATCATTTCTTTCGATGGAAGGATTCTTCTTAAGGGAATTATTACGAGCTATTTGAGCCATTTTTACGGATTGTTGGATTAAAAGCCTGGAAGTTTCTGATGCAAGGCCTCTTTGTGCAAAACCTAATTCGGATGCTTGATAGCTTGCTGTGATGGCTACGTTAGCTCCTACATCAAAATAATTCTCATGGACGATACGAATTTTATCGGGTTCTTTTAGAAGAATTTTTGCCGTCCAAAGAGGATCATTGAGATCACAACCTAGTTCTTCTAAAGCTGTGGACATAGCTCCATCGATAACAAGAGCTCCTTTTTTC
The DNA here is from genome assembly GCA_964491655.1 of uncultured Burkholderiaceae bacterium. Classification (GTDB taxonomy): domain Bacteria; phylum Pseudomonadota; class Gammaproteobacteria; order Burkholderiales; family Burkholderiaceae_F; genus JAFTYR01. The sequence goes on along the minus strand of CAZBHT010000019.1, from coordinate 15,705 downwards.
TGAATAAGATTTTTTAAAGGATGATCCATTCTTTTAATTCATAAAACAATTATTCATAAATGAATGTATTTTAAAATCAGATCGGAGAAACGGAGTCCCTTAATCTCTACTAATTTTATGTATTTAGGATGGTATCCATGAAAAAACGTCTTTTTTTACTCACGATGACTGGGCTACTGGCCATAGGCTCATGTGCGTTTGCAACTCAGATAAAAAATATGCCTCGTTTAGTTGTGGGAATGGATGCCGCTTATCCTCCATTTGGTTCTTTAGATCCTAAAACACAGACAATTGTCGGTTTTGATGTGGATGTGATTAAGGCTATTGCAAAAAAAGAGGGTTTTGAAGTTGAGGTGAGAAATCTAGCCTTTGATGGTTTAATTCCAGCACTAATGGCGGGAAGTATTGATATAGCAATCAATGATATTACGATCACAGAGGATCGAGCTCGAAGCGTTGACTTTTCTAAACGGTATTACATTGCTGGATTAGGTGTTGTGATTCAATCAAATAATACTCAAATAAAAACAGCAAAAGATCTCGAAGGAAAGCGTCTTGCGGTGTCGATTGGTTCTACAGGTGAGGAAGCCGCTCGTGGTATCAAAAAAGCAGACGTACGCGTTTTTAACCAACTTAATGAGTGTTATCTAGAACTCATTAATGGTGGTGTTGATGCCGTGGTTAACGATATACCGACTAATGATTTCTATGTTTCTACTAATGGGAAAGGAAAGGTAAAGTCTCTTCCTGTTGCATTGACAGAAGAAGATCTAGGCATTGCTGTTAAAAAAGGGAATCGAAAATTACTAGATAAAATTAATCAGGGACTTGAAAAGATAAAGAAAAGCGGAGAGTTTTCTGTTATCTACAGCAAGTGGTTTGGTAGAGAACCGTCCCGAGAATTAATCAATGATTGAAAAGATATCTTGGGTATTTAGAGATATTTCAGTGGTGCGCCTGGCGGGATTCGAACCCACTACCCCTGCCTTCGGAGGGCAGTACTCTATCCAGATGAGCTACAGGCGCGAGGGCTTGAATTTTAACTTTATTTTGTAATATTTGCCAATACACACAGAGTCAGTCCATTGTAAAATCGCCACCATATTTACAAGGAAGAATTGTGAGAGTTCCAACAAGTATTGAGTTCCATCGTAAGTCCCGAGTGATGGATATTACGTTTGATGAGAGTAAGTATTCTCTTACCTATGAATTTTTGAGAGTATTCTCTCCATCAGCAGAAGTAAGGGGACATACACCTGATGAGGCCAAGCTTCAGGTTGGAAAAAAGGAAGTTGATATTCGTGATATTAGACCTGTTGGCGAATATGCATTACAGATTACTTTTTCTGATGGTCATAACTCTGGAATCTATTCATGGGATTGGTTAGAACATCTTTGCCTTAACCAGGATGAGTTATGGAGTCAGTATTTACAGAATTTACAAGAAGCTGGTGCTAGCCGAAATCCTTGTGATCCCAATAATAGAAAGTTTTTAGAAGAAGAAAATCGACCTAAGTGTCCTTCTCATCATTAAATTATGACAAAACAAGAGTCACAGAATAGTAAATCAGAAAAATTAACGGATTTTGGTTTCACCCAAGTTCGTGAGGATGACAAAGTAAATCAGGTTAGACAGGTTTTTGATGAGGTTGCTCCTAAATACGATCTCATGAATGATCTTCTTTCTTTTGGTTTACATCGTTGGTGGAAACGTAAGACGATTGATATCGCAGATCCTAGACCTGGAATGAGAATTTTGGATATTGCTGGTGGAACGGGTGATTTAAGTCTTGCTTTTGCTAAACGAATCGGCAATACTGGAGAAATTTGGTTAACAGATATTAATGGCGAAATGCTTAAAGTTGGTCGCAAACGCTTACTACAAGCCAATGTCGACATTCCTGTTGCTAAATGTGACGCAGAAAACCTACCCTTTCCAGATGAAACTTTTGACATAATCACAGTTGCATTTGGACTGCGTAATATGACCCATAAAGATGTTGCACTTAAAGAAATGTGCCGAGTCTTGAAACCAAATGGTAAGTTGCTCGTTTTGGAATTTTCAAAACCCCAACGTTGGCTCACACCGATCTATGATTTTTACTCCTTTAAGTTCATGCCTTGGTTGGGTAAGAAAATCGCAGGTAGTAGTGATGATTACCGTTATTTAGCGGAATCGATTCGTATGCATCCAGATCAGGAAACTTTAGCTGGAATTATGAGTTCTTCTGGTTTCAAGCGTGTCGAATGGATTAACTTTAATTGGGGCATTACTGCATTACATATGTGCTATAAAAACGATAATTAATTTCGATAGTTAGATAGGAAAAATATGAAAAAATTTTTGGTCGCCTTGGTGATTGGTTTGTCTGTAATGACTCTTTCCTTAGACGCAAGTGCCGCACGACTTGGTGGTGGTGCTAGCTTTGGCCGTTCTATGTCACTACCGAAAGCTCCAGGTGGAGCAATGAAGGCTCCGGCAACATCGGCTACAAATAAAGCAAGTTCTGCAACTAAAGCAAATGGAGCAACAGCTCCATCTCGTGGCATGGGACTTGGTAAGAGTTTGTTAATTGGCGCAGCTTCTGCTCTTGGTTTTATGGCTTTAGCTAATATGCTTGGTCTTGGAGAAGGTTTCGCTCAGTTCTTGATGATTTTGGCTGTTATGGCTTTAGCTTTAATGGCATTCCGTATGTTTGCCTCGCGTAAAGCACCGCAATCCAATACTAATACTTCATACGAAAGAAATACATCATATGAACGTAATCAGCCAGAACCGATGATGCGTAATATGGCTCCGGCCATGGATTCTGTCAGAGCAGGCTCTGCTATGGATGAATTCTCAGATTCTTCCGCAAAAGCTCAAGAATCTTCATTTGAAGTTCCCGCTGATTTCGATAAAGAAAACTTCTTGAACATGGCTACTTCATACTTCAAGATGCTTCAAAAAGCCTGGGATAGTGGCGATATGGATAGTTTAGACAACTACTGTACTCAAGAAATGTTTGTCATGCTGACCCATAAACGTCGTGAAATCAAAGGTATTAATTTGACTGAAGTAGTGACTTTAAATGCTGATTTAGCTGGTTTCGAAACAACATCTACTGAGTATGTTGCCTCAGTTAAGTTTAGAGGTCGTTTGAAGGAAAACGGTGATTTGGTAGACGTAGAAGAAATTTGGAATCTAGTTAAGGTTAGAGAAGGAAAATCTGGTTGGTTGCTAGCTGGTATTGAACAGGTTGCCTGATTAAAGAATCTATTTCATAAGTAGTGAAAATAACCCTGCCTAGTGAGAATTTACAGGCAGGGTATTTTATTGTTTAAGCAAATGAAAAAAATAAGATCAAAAATAAGTGAAGATTTGATGAGAAATGAATCTAACTAACGAAAATGAAACAAAAAATAATGGTGTGTTTGTTTGAGGTTTTTGGTCACTCAAAAGGAAGGTGAAATAATTTTTTTCTTCGCAAAGAATAAATAGTATCGTATGAATAGGATTTAACCCTATAATGTGGTAAAAATGTCGATTTTTACCGTTTTTGAGTGTAAGGGTAATGAAACTAACTTTATTTGTAGGTTTGTACCTTCTTTGTACTGTAGCACTAGGTTTATTTGCTGCGACTCGAGTAAAAGATACGACTGACTTTGCTTTGGCTGGTAGGTCTTTGCCACTTGTTATGGTAGTTACGGCTACCTTTGCTACATGGTTTGGTAGTGAAACCGTTTTAGGACTTCCTGGTCAGTTTATTCAAAACGGTCTAGAGGGGGTTGTGGAAGAGCCTTTTGGCTCCAGTATGGCTTTGATTCTAGTGGGTGTATTCTTCGCTAGGAAATTGTATAAGATGAGCCTCCTTACGATTGGAGACTTTTATCACAGACGCTATGGGGTGTCTGTGGAATTGATTTGTTCAATTTTTGTGGTCTTGTCTTATCTTGGATGGGTCGCTGCTCAGGTCGCTGCTCTCGGGTTAGTTATCAACTTACTAACGGAGGGGTTCGTCAGTATTAGTGTGGCCATGGTTATCGGAACGCTTGTTGTACTTCTCTACACCGTATTTGGCGGTATGTGGTCTGTGGCGGTAACCGATTTCTTACAAATGATTGTTATCGTAGCGGGGCTTGTCATCGTAGCCTTCTTTGCTTCTGAAATGGCGGGTGGCCCTAACGAGGTTATTGCCTATGCTTCGGATAAGGATCTATTTAGATTTTTCCCGGAAGCGGATTTAAAGAGCTGGCTCTTTTGGATATCCGCCGCTATCACAATGATGATTGGATCGATTCCTCAACAGGACGTTTTCCAGCGAGTTATGTCTGCCAAGAGTATGCGTGATGCGTGTTCTGGTCCTATCATCGGTGGTACTTTTTATTTGCTTTTTGCATCCGTTCCTATGTTTATTGTCATCGCTGCGACTGTCGCAGTCCCTGATATGGCTAATAAATTTATGGCAACGGATCCTCAGGAAATTCTTCCAACATTTATTAAAGAATATATGCCATTGTGGTTACGAGTGATGTTTTTTGGTGCAGTTCTATCTGCCGTAATGTCAACGGCGTCCGCAACGATGTTGGCTCCAACAACCACTTTTGTTGAAAACGTATTACGAAACTTTATGCCATTGACGGATAAACGTGAATTACGTGCGATGCGTATTTCTTTAGTTGTTTTCGCCCTTGGCGTTTTAGCGTATGCTTTACTAATGGAAGGTACTCCTATTTATGAACTTGCCGCCATGGCTTATCAATTCCCTGTGATCGGAGCGTTTTGGCCTTTGACACTGGGGTTATATTGGAAGCGATCAACTACTGTTGGCTGTTGGTTCTCTATTGCGTTAGGATCACTTGTTTGGAGTGTTTTAACATTCTCTTCTCTTGGAGAAGAGTTCCCTGCACTTTTGAGTGGATTCTTAGCCTCTGGTATTGGTCAGGTATTGGGTTCACTCCTTCCGCTCGAATGCAATAAGCGTTGTGTTGAAGTGTGGGAAAGAGATAAAGATAAATATTTGTACAAAGGCGTGCAATAACTAAAGAGAGAAATATCCTTATGAATATCGTAATACTTGCAGCGGGACAAGGTAAGCGCATGTGTTCTAAATTGCCTAAGGTTTTGCAACCTGTTGGTAATATGCCTATGTTGTCTCGTGTGATTCAAACAGCAAAGGCACTGGGTACCGATCACAATATTCTGGTGGTTGTTGGTCATGGAGGCCAGGTCGTTGTCGAAGCTTGTAAGGATGATGATCTCAAATTCGTAGAACAAAAAGAACAAAAAGGTACGGGACATGCAGTTATGCAAACCCTACCTTACTTGAGAGAAATCGAACCAACATTAGTGCTGTATGGTGATGTTCCTCTCATTCAAAGTAAAACCTTAAAGAAATTGCTAGAAAAAGCGGGCGATGGATTTGGCCTTCTTTCTCTTAAGACGGAAAACCCAACCGGTTACGGTAGAGTAATTCGACAGAATGGAAAAGTGGTTGGAATTGTTGAGCAGAAGGACGCTTCAGAAGAACAAAAATTAATCAAGGAAGTTAACACGGGTTTTATGGTGCTTCCGACGCCTTATCTCAATAGCTGGTTGTCTCAGATCGATTGTAATAATAGTCAAGGAGAATACTATTTAACGGACTTGGTAGGATTGGCGGTTCGTGATGGTATGGAGATCCAAACAGTTATTGCCGAAGATGAGATGGAAGTTGCCGGGGCAAATAATAAGGTTCAACTTTCTGAATTAGAACGAGCTCTACAAGAAAGACTTGCTCTCGAATTAATGAATAAAGGAGTTCGTTTAGCGGATCCAAAACGAATTGATATTCGAGGAAATTTACATTGTGAGAATGATGTTTTTATCGATGTTGGTTGCGTTTTTGAAGGAAACGTTTCATTAGGTGAAGGTGTTTCTGTAGGTCCGTATTGTGTTTTGAAGAATGTCTCTATTGCATCCGGGACAAAAATTGATGCCTATTCTCATTTTGATGATGCAACTATTGGTCAAAATGTAAAGATAGGCCCCTTCGCTCGTATTCGACCAGGTACGACTCTGTCTAACAATGTGCATGTCGGTAACTTTGTTGAAATAAAGAAAAGTTCGATTGGTACGGGTAGCAAAATCAATCATCTTTCATATATTGGTGATTGTGATATGGGCTCTTCGGTTAATATTGGAGCCGGTACGATTACGTGTAATTATGACGGAGTCAATAAGTACCGAACCACCATTGAAGACGATTGCTTTATTGGTAGCGACTCTCAGTTTGTTGCACCGGTAACGGTCAAGAAAGGTGCCACAGTAGGGGCTGGTTCTACTATTACAAAGACCGTTCCTGAGAATACACTAGCGTTAAGCCGAGGACGTCAAATCGTCATTGAAGGCTGGAAGCGTCCAACTAAGAAATAGTCAGAGTACGAAGGAAAAAATATGTGTGGCATCGTAGCAGCAAGTAGCTATCGAAATATTGTTCCAATTCTTTTAGAAGGTCTGAGAAGACTTGAGTATCGGGGATATGACTCTTGCGGAATTGCTGTTGTTCGTGAGGGAAAATTACAAAGAAGTCGTTCTGTATCTCGAGTTAATGAGTTGGTCGAACGGGTTGAAAAAGAAGCTTTAGAAGGGCTATACGGTATTGCTCATACTCGCTGGGCTACACATGGTGCTCCTGAAATCAATAATACTCATCCACATTTTTCTCATGAAGAAATTGCCGTTGTGCACAACGGAATTATTGAGAACTTTGAGGATTTAAGAAGTGAATTAAAGGAAAAGGGTTATCAGTTTGTTAGTCAAACCGATTCTGAAGTCATTGTTCACTTGGTACACAGTTTGTATCAAGGCGATCTTTGTGAGGCCGTAAAACAAGCTGTGAAAAGACTTAGAGGTGCTTACGCAATTGCTCTAACGAGTAAAAAAGAGCCAGGTCGTATTGTTGCTTCTCGCATGGCTGCTCCTCTAGTGGCAGGATTTGGTCAAGGTGAAAATTTCGTGACATCTGATCCATTGGCTTTGGCTGGGGTCACAGACCAGTTTGTATACCTAGAAGATGGTGACGTTGTTTCTTTTAACACCCAAAAAGTTGAAGTCTGGGAAAGAGTAGGAGACTCCTACCAGATCGTGAATCGAAAGCTTGTAAAGGTTAATGGTGATACCTCTCAGATTACTTTAGGTAAGTATAACCATTACATGCAAAAGGAAATCTTTGAACAACCTAGAGCGATTGCAGATACTTTAGAAGGTGTTCAAAGCGTGAGTGCATCTATCTTTGGCCACGAAGCACCAGATATGTTCAAGCACTTAAAACGTATTCTTGTTTTAGCCTGCGGAACGAGCTATTACGCTGGAATGCTTGCAAAGTATTGGATCGAATCCTTTGCACGTGTTCCTTGTGATGTCGAAATTGCTAGTGAATATCGATATCGTAGTTCCGTTGCTGATCCTGGAACTTTAGTACTCTGTATTTCTCAATCCGGTGAAACCGCAGACACGTTAGCCGCACTCAAGCACGCTAAAAATTTAGGCATGGATATGAGTATGACTATTTGCAACGTTGCAACGAGTGCGATGGTCAAAATGACAAGAGCTCATTACATCACCCGAGCTGGTGTGGAAGTAGGGGTTGCCTCAACCAAAGCATTTACAACGCAGTTAATTGCTTTGTATCTCATGTCGTTAGCTATTGCCAAAACAAAAGGCCATTTAACGGAAGAGAGAGAAAAAGAAGCGATTCGAATGATGCGTCACTTACCAGAGGCTATGTTGGCGGTATTGTCGAAAGAGGGTGAAATTCAGGAATGGGCTCACTATTTTGCATCAAAAAATAACGCACTATTCCTTGGACGAGGTACTCATTATCCGATCGCTCTTGAAGGGGCTTTGAAGCTGAAAGAAATTAGTTATATCCATGCGGAAGGTTATCCTGCTGGAGAGCTAAAGCACGGACCATTAGCTTTAGTTGATGCCAATATGCCAATCGTCACAGTAGCTCCGAATGACGAGTTGATTGAAAAACTTAAGAGTAACATGCAAGAAGTTAGAGCAAGAAAAGGTGAATTGTTCGTATTTGCCGATTCCGATGCTCAGGTTGAATCAAGTGACGGCGTGCATGTATTAAAGATGCCTGAAAACTATGGTGATCTTTCTCCGGTTTTACACGTGGTTGCCTTGCAGTTATTGGCTTATCACACAGCAGTCGCTAAGGGGACAGATGTAGATAAACCGAGAAACTTAGCCAAGAGTGTGACGGTTGAATAATCCCCAAAAAACGGGCTTTCGCCCGTTTTTTATTTATGAACCAGAAATAAAGGTTCTTATACCTGATCCCATAAACTGTACGCCGATACAGATCAATATAAATCCCATAAGTTTGGTTAAGACCTGTGCGCCAGATGGGCCTAGACGAGAAGAGATGTAATCAGAAAATCTTAATGTAAGCCAAATAATGAAGGCTGTAATAACGATAGCAATCCCGGTCATAAAGAAGGCTCCGATCATGTCGGTTATATCGGGTAATTCAGCAATTTCAGAAGCAATACCAATTACAACCGCAATCGTCCCGGGTCCACTGATTCCAGGCATAGCCAATGGGAAAAATGAATAGTCATCTTTATCGCGTCGTACCACCGGAGCTCCTTGTTGATCTCGGGAACCAAATAACATTTGATAGCCAATTACGCTAACCACAAAGCCACCAGCAACACGGAGGGCACCGTAAGAAATTCCAAAAAAAACAAGAAGTAAATTACCTGCTAATAAACTTACGAACATGATCGCCGCGGCGTAATAACAGGCCCAATCTGCCTGTTTTTTTCTCTCCAAAGGAGACATACCTTGGGTCAAACTGATAAATAGAGGAATTTTTGACGGAGGGTTGGTAATAACGATCAAACTTACTAAACCGCCGAATAAATACTGCAGGAGAGGAATTTCAATCATTTTCTTTTCTCTAGAAAAACGATCTGCGAATGATAATGCGTAAAGCATTCCGATATATCTAGGAGAAATACTTAAGGTGTTTCACAAATTTGTGACTCTTTATTTGCGTTTTAAAAGAATGAAATAAAACCTGTACTAAACATTTAGCAAAGCTTGCTTAGTACAGGTTGGAGATTACTGGACTTTAGTTATCCTTTTTATTCAGTTTGATTGGAATAAAAGTGCGGTTACCATTGCGATCGACTAGTATGGCGATACTATCTTTGGATTTTCGAATTGCTTTTTGGAGGTCTTCGAAAGAGGTGATTTTCTTACCTCCAGCACTAAGAATAATGTCACCTTTTTGAATTCCAGCTTCTGCAGCGGGTCCAGTCACAGACTCCACAACCACACCGTAAGAAACTTTCTTCTTTTCCATTTCATTTAATGGACGAATGGTCACACCTAATCGTGTTTTTTCTTGTGTATCGGGTGTTGCGACAGAGGAGGAATCATTAAGTTCTCCGACTTTGATTTCTAAAACCTCTTCTTTTCCTTCACGAATAATATTGATTTTCGCAGTACTTCCAGGCTTTGTATCCGCAACAATGCGTGATAAATCACGGGCATTTTCAGTGTCCTTACCATTGAATTTGATAATTAGATCGCCTTCGGTAAGGCCTGCCTTATCGGCGGGACCGTCTTTTTCAATTTGTGCGATCAGAACTCCTTTGCGATCTTTGATACCAAGACTTTCAGCAATATCCGGAGTTAGCGTCTGAATTACAACACCAACGCGACCACGAGAAATTTTGCCGTCTTTTACTAGTTGATCTTTGATTTTGACTGCTAAATCAATTGGAATCGCAAAAGATAGTCCCATAAATCCGCCCGAAGTTGAGAAGATTTGGGAATTAATACCGATGACTTCTCCTTTCATGTTAAAGAGAGGACCACCTGAATTTCCTGGATTAACAGCAACGTCGGTTTGGATAAAAGGAACAAACTGATCGTCTGGAAGATTTCGACTTTTAGCCGATACGATCCCAGCGGTTACCGTATTGTCTAGACCGAAAGGTGCTCCAATCGCTGCAACCCATTCACCCACTTTAACTTTATCTGAATTTCCGATCTTAACTACCGGAAGATTCTTCGCATCGATTTTGACGATAGCAACGTCTGTTTTAGCGTCACTGCCTACAATTTTTCCTTTAAATTCTCGACCATCAGGCAAATGAACCTTAAGTTCATCAGCTCCATCGATAACGTGATGATTCGTCAAAATTAACCCATCAGGGCTCACAATAAACCCAGATCCTTGTCCTCTACGTTCCGGAGACCGTTGTGGTAGATCACCAAAAGGAAATGGGAACCCAAAGCGACGCAACATTTCAAGTTGTTCTTGCGGAATACCGTTATATGGACTGTTTATCTTACGAGATTTTTTTAGAGTCGCAATACTGACGACAGCTTTGCCGTTTTCTTCAACTAATTTTGAAAAGTCTGGAAGGCAAACAGAAGCAGTTTCTTGTGCAGAAGCAACAGAAATAGGGTCTATTGTTGAATTAGGAAAAAGAATCCCTGTACTAAGCGTCAAAGACAGGGCGGTAGCAAGAAAAATAGGTTTTACGATTCGTCTTACAAACATTGATAGATCTTCCAAAAATTCAATACTAAAGATGAGCTTATCTTGAAATTCGGCACTTAACTGAGGCTTAAGTTAAGTGGTCAGATAAGAGTTTGTCGTAAGGAAGTATTACACACCTAACAGAAATTAACGAAATACTTCCGTCAATCTAGGCATAAGTCTTGTTCGGTTATTGACTTTGGTTGAGCAGGAATATCAATGCGGAAGGAAACACCTTTACCGTCTAAACCTGGATGGATGGAAGGTTTTCCTCCGTGTAGTTCACAAACTCGTCTAACAATAGCTAAACCAAGACCGGTGCCTGGTATCGTTTGGGTTCCTTCGGCACGATAAAAACGTTCAAAAATTCGTTCTTGTTCAGTCTCTGGAATTCCCGGTCCATTATCGGAAACTTCAATAAAGGCGACCTTATTTTCTACCCCGGTGTGAATCTCGATACGACCTTCTTGTGGAGTATAACGAATGGCGTTGTCACAAAGATTACTGATAACCAATCTGAGCGTATCTTCATTGCCAACCATTAAACCGGTACCGTGATTTACGACAGATAACGTAATGTTTTTTTGTTGTGCTACAACCGATAACTCATCTTTTACACTCTGAGCTAATTGATGCAAATTAAAAGGAAGGAGTAGTTTATCGCTGTTGTCAGGATCAAGTCTAGCCATTGTTAGTAACTGGGTAACGAGACGAGTGGCTCTTTTGATTCCTTCTTTTAGTCGAATAAATGCTTTATGACGAGCCTCTTCTGTTTTAGCTCGTTCAGCCAGTTGAATTTGTAATGTAAGTGCTGTTAGTGGTGTTCTTAACTCATGCGCTGCGTCCGAGGCAAAACGTTTCTGCGTATTAATACTTTCAGATAGTCGAGCTAATAATTCGTTTAAGGCTAATACAAGAGGTGAGATTTCTGCGGGAAGCCCCTTTAGCGATAAGGGAGTCAAAGAAGAGGGAGAACGTCTCGAAATTGCATAGGCGGTTTTCTTAATGGCAGAAAATCCATGATTTACGAATAGCCAAATAATGAGTCCCATGATCGGGAAGGTTAAAAAGATGGGCAACAAAATCGACTTAGCCGCAAGGAACGCTCTATCTTTTCTTACAAAAGAGGGTTGTGCAATTTCAATGATTTGACCAGAAATGTTTTGAGTTGTGTAAACACGCCACTGTTGTTTATCAAATTCAATATCAGAGAAACCAATTCGATCTTGGATTGGTAAAGGCTTCATCCTTTGAGAAAGATAGTAAAGACCACTGATGGGATCATAAATTTGTACGACGATACCTTGGTCATGAGAAACCAAATCTTTTTCTAGGAGGATCATGTTGCGAAATGGATAGCTCTTTAAAGATTGAGCTACTTGCTTCAAAGAGCTATCCAGTAGTTGATCTACTTCACGTTGCACAGAATAAAAGGTGACTGTGCTAGCACAAACGATTGTGAATGTAACTAGAAAAAAAAGAGTCCAAAGTAAACGTTTTTTTAGGGAATACATATTGTCATGTTTCTAAAACGTATCCAACGCCACGAACCGTCTTAATACTATCTTCGGTTAATTTTTTTCGAAGATGGTGAATGTGAACTTCAATCGCATTGGAGCCAATAGAGTTGTCCCAGTTATACAGTTTTTCTTCAAGTTGAACTCGAGACAGTACGATACCTGAACGTTCTGCTAGAGCAAAGAGTAAAGCATATTCTTTACTGGAGAGCAGAATTTGTTCACCATTAAAAATAACTTCTCGGGTAGATGGATTGATGGTTAATCGACCGCGTTTAATGATGGGATCACTACGTCCGGCAGAGCGTCTTAGTAAGGCACGAACTCGTGCATTAAGCTCATCTAAATCGAATGGTTTAACGAGATAATCATCAGCTCCAGTGTCTAATCCAACAATACGGTCATTGATGGTGTCTCGTGCGGTTGTAATAAGAATTGGGGTTGAGTTATGGCGTCTGCGAACATCTTTTATAACAGCTAAACCATCTTTACCAGGAAGCCCTAAATCCAAAACAACTAATGAAAAAGGGGTTGTATCCATAGCAATGGTGGCGGAATGACCATCTTTGACCCAGTCAACCGTGTATCCTTCACTTTTAAGACCGTCAACTACGGCTTCGCCGATCATTTCGTCGTCTTCAACTAAAAGAATTCTCATTTCGAGACTCCAATTTAAGAATTTTTCTGATTATCGCACTCAAAAGAATTTGATGTTAGTGATCTTAATCGCTATGTTATGTATAAGTTCATTATCATAAGAATACAGATTTACGATTGAATGTTTTTCCTATGAAAAATGATTCGTTGGTTCCTGTCTCCAGAGTAGAGAATGTAAGAAATATGGGCAATATTCCTCCTAACTTAGTCAATGTCACACGATGGGTATACATATTGCATAGCTTTTCGATTCTGATTGGTATCTTTACAGGGGTATCGATTGCGACTGCGTTTGTCTTTGGATGGCCTTCCATTATTGCTGTCGTGATTAACTATGTTAAAAGATCCGATGCAAAAGGTACTTACCTTGAATCGCATTTTATTTGGCAGATAAAAACATTTTGGTTTGCCTTTTTCTGGGTTGTTCTTGTTTGGCTGATTGGTATGGCTTTATCGGTTATTCTCGTTGGGTTCGCAATCTGGCTTGTAGGCTTTATTGTTTTAAGTATTTGGGTTTGTTATCGAATCGTAAAAGGGTGGCTAAGACTATCTGAGGCCCGTCCCATGTATGACTAGATTCGTAACAGATAAAAGAATGGTTCAATGTGAGTAAGAGCAAACGGTTTATTTATGGCACTACCATCAACAATATTCAAAGCAAATCTTCAGATTTCTGATTTAAGTCGTAATTACTATTCTGATCATCGCATCACGATTGCAAGACATCCATCCGAAAATGATGAACGTTTGTTGGTCCGAATTGTGGCTTTCTTATTAAATGCCACAGAAACACTTCAATTTGGAAAAGGTCTTTCCGTGGAAAATGAACCAGCCTTGGTTGCTACGGATGATAGTGGTGAGATTACTTTGTGGATTGATGTTGGGCTCCCGGAAGAAAAGAATCTGAAGAAAGCTGTAAATAAATCAAAAGAGGTTAAAGTCTATACCTACGGGGACCGTAAGATTCGTCCTTGGTTAGAGCGAAATCTACAGTCTCTAAAACAGTTATCGGACGTTTCTTATTTTCAGATTACAGATGAAGCGATAGAGCAATTAATGCCTCTATTATCTAGAAATATGAACTGGAGCGTTTTGGTTTTAGAAAATAACGAAATTTCGGTTACTAACGAAGAACGTACAGTTCATGTTCAAGTTAATTCTCTTAATTTATCTGAGAAATAAGTAATGAAAAGGACCACTATACAGGAGCATAAAACCTCCAATTAGTACCAAGCTCCATCCGCATATCGGAGAGAAAAATAATCGGAGGATCGAGTTGTTTGGACGAAAGCCTACACCGTATACGAAACAACTACTCATTCCCAACAGCAAAACGACGAGCCAACCATGAGGTACTGATTGCATATCCTCAGCAATAAAACGAGGATATGCAACCACACTGCACATAACCACGAGTCCTAGAAAAAAACTCAGTACACGCATCACTCATCCTTTTTATCTGAAAAATCTAGGCAAATGGTCAATAGTGCCGATACAGAGATCATGAAAAAAATTCCGCAAATCCAAGTTAAGTAGGTCATTCTTAAAACTCCTGCTAATACAAATTCTTTGAATTTATTTGTATTGTTTCCTTCGTAAGTTTTCCTCTCATGGTGTAGTAGGCCCAACTGGTATAAGAAACCACAATAGGAAGGAAAATCAACGTAACGAACAGCATCAGTTCAAGTGTGAAGTGAGAACTTGTACAGTCCCATACCGTCAATGAAGAATTTGGATGAGTTGAAGAGGGTAACAAGAACGGGAACATGGCACTTAATGGTGTCAAAACCGTAGCTAATATAGACAAGGAAGAGGCAATAATTGCAAAACCAGCCTTGTACATACGGACTGCTGTTACCGAAAAGATCATGCTACCAACAACGCAAACCGGTAGGGCCCATAAAACTGGATAGTCCTGAAAGTTCTTAATCCATGCACCTTCTGAAAATTCAACTGTTTTTTCAAGCGGATTTGGGAACATATTGGGATCAATAACCGAAGTAATAGCAAAACCCTTGAGACCAAACCAAACCCAGAATCCAGCAATTACGAAAAGAACAATGAATAAAGAACCAGCCCAAGATGCACAAGCTTTAGCTCTGTTTTGTAGGTTTCCTGTAGTTTTCAATACGAGATAGTTAGCCCCTTGATTAATAAACATACAGAGGGAAACAATTCCACAAATTAGGGCAAAAGGATTCAGTAATTCAAAGAATGAACCGGTATAAAAACTTCGAAGGCTGTCATCGAAATGGAACGGAACACCTTGTAAAAGATTACCAAAAGCAACACCACAAATGATCGGTGGAACGATACTACCGACGAAAAGAAGCCAGTCCCAGGAATTACGCCAAGTCGTATTCTCTAATTTGCTTCGATAATCGAAGCCAACTGGACGGAAGAATAAGGCAAAGAGCAATAAGAGCATGGCCCAATAAAAGCCAGAGAAAGCGGTTGCGTAAATTAGGGGCCAGGCCGCGAAGATCGCCCCACCACCCGTAATGAACCACACTTGATTGCCATCCCAGTGGGGAGCAACCGAGTTGATCATGATACGTCGTTCGTAATCATTCTTACCTAAGAACGGTAACAATGTTCCAACTCCCATGTCCTGTCCATCCATGACTGCAAAACCGGTGAGTAGGACGACAATAAACAGCCACCAAATGAGTTTTAGTGTTTCATAATCAAAAAACATTTTGCCTCCTACTTCATCAATGTTTTTTCATGGTAGTAATTGCCGGTACCTAAAGAACTTGGTCCCAGTTTGGCAAATTTCACCATGAGCCAGAATTCAACAATGAGTAATCCGGTGTAAAGAACCAAGAGACTTCCTACGGATCCCCATAAAGAAGCAGTAGAGAGTGAAGAAACCGACAGATGCGTTGGCAAAACTTCCCAAATAGTCCAGGGTTGGCGACCGTATTCAGCAACCCACCAACCGGCCTCACTAGCAATCCAAGGAACTGGTAACCAAAGAATGGCCCAACGAAGTAACCAGG
>CAZBHT010000018.1:0-17127 GCA_964491655.1 uncultured Burkholderiaceae bacterium | reverse complement strand
GAATCTGATCTTCCTCCAAACTATTGAGAAAATCCGAAAGATCAATATTTAAAATCAACTCAGCAATGTAGAAAATGTAAGCACGTTGTTCAGATGACAATTTAAAATCTTTTGGAGAGACAGCACCTACCATTGCATTCTGACTGAAAGCGATATGTCCTGTCTGGTATGGATCCATATCCATGCGCACTTCATCCCTGCACACATCAGAAATACACATACATGCAACACGATTAATACTTAATCTATTCATCGCCGAACGTACCCTCATCTGAGGAACAACAGATAGCTCAGGTAGTACCGGATTTTCCATCTCTTGTTCATGAACAAGCAGTAAATTAGTTTTACTACTTGCTAAGTTATAACGCAGAGCAATGTCCTGTATTTTTTTAGGATCCGTTGTGTTCCTAATTTTCTGTTGTGCAACAAGCTTTAATAGCTGACTATTTTCAAAACTTACAATAGGAATCGTACTTCCAATTTTTTCACCATTGCAGTTGTATGAAACAACAATTTCTTTTTCCGGCAGATTTTTAATTTCTACAAAGTTAGCAAAAGAATCCCCTCCCATCACTTTTTTCTGTACAGGAGATTGCCACTCGGTAGGAGCATTCCAATTAACTTGAATATTTTCTACTGACAATAAGTGCATACGATGCATGAACTTTTTCATAGCACCCTGTAATTCTTGTTGATCGTAGATGGCTTCATAAAATCCTCCCGTGCTTTCTGCTAATTCACTTAAGAGGTTGTTGTACGGTGCCATACCAATACCAATGACACAAAAACGTCGCTTCGTTTTTTTAGCTACAGCAAGACACGATTCACAACCGATAACATCTCCATCGGTAATGAGTAACAAAATATCATTAGCTTTCTGTCCCGGAGTTCTTTGAGCAACAAAATCCAAGGCTCGCTCTAATTCGGTACCACCCATGTCTGCATCAATACTCGGGATCGTTCTACGCAACCATCGTTGAGTATGTTCTCTATGGGGCATGACTTCATGAACAGTGGATCCGAAACGGAATAAACTGACTCGATCCTCAGGGTTTAACTGTTCCGTTAATTGAAGCAGGCTTCGTTTGGCATCAACAATTCGGTCTCCCGACATCGATCCCGAACAATCCACCAAAATAGAAATATTTAATGGGTCTGGATTCGATAAGCCTAGAGGGAAGATATTGGTAGCTCCAACCCAATGATCTCCATCTTTTGCGACATAAGCCCCTTTAGTATCTAATCCAACAATATCAATAACGATATCGCTATTGGCATAAGAATATTCGGGTGATACTTCGAAGATATTTCCATTAAATTGAGTTGTTAGTTTATGAGTTGGAGAACTCACTTTGAGCTGGTTTCCATGTACGCACAACTTCCCTTCACATGAGTAAGAAACCATTGCATTGATTTCATCTCGATCTAAATACGGAATTGAATAGCGTGAGTTACTAGCATAACGATCGTCTAATACCGTTGGAATTACCACTCGCGCTTCATTCTTGTTAAAGAAAGTTAAAAATTGCAGGTATTCAACCGTAATGACCGCTTCTTCACCCGGTTTTAAATTTCCAATTTCACAAGTGCAGAAATCGTTTTCAGCCACTTGAATCATGACTGGAAGATTGCCATTTTCGATAGCATCCTCGTAAATATTTTCAGCCTCTTTCTTTTCAAAAGCTTTTGCTGATTTCGTGACACCATTTAAAGTAGCAGTAAACCCCGTTAAAACACTTTTACCATACGGAAGTGGAAATTTATAACGAATTTCAATAACATTATCTGAGTCATTTCGATAATGATGACTACAGTGATAAGAGAAAAAAGGACCTTCAACAACACCCTGCCAGGTAATTCTCTTTAAAGGGATGTCTTTGTCGTTCCATTTATTCATGTGTTTTATCCTCAGCTTTATCAAATTGTTCCAGTACAGTTACTAATTTCAAAGTGAGGTTTCTAAGTTCTTCTGAACTCAAATGAGAAAGCCTAGGATTCACAACTAATGTGAGCCCCTCTCCTAGATAAATGTGAGAGCAAACATCAACACTTCCTACACGCCTTTCTACTAGTCGTTTCGGTTCTTCTTGATAATCTCTAATTTCATCTAGCGGTACATGTTTTTCTGTCAGTCGCTTAATATGCAATAAAGATTCCAAGTGTTTCAGTTCATAAAAGGCAGCCTTTGTTCCGCCACTCGGTCTTTCTACTAAACCTCTTTGAATGTAGTAACGAATAGTTCGCCGTGAAAGACCTGTCAGCTGGCTGAGCTCTTCTAAGCTAAATTTTTTCGATTCGTGGTTCACGTTCTCAAGCATAAGGACAAGATTTCAGGTTACGTGCGTAATTCTAACATAATTACTGTCGTAATCAAGTGTATAAATAAAATTTACTGTCATTAAAATAAATTGACAATAAGTACTAAAAATTTAGCAAAAACCCTAGCCTTTTTACGAATAAGGGTTATCATGTAGATGTTTGAAGATTAGACAGAAAACAAAATGAAGCTAAAAAACTTTCTGTTTATTGTGTATGGTATTGCCGTTGTCATTCCGATGACGGCTCTGTATGTTTCAGAAAATATTGAAGCAGATATCGATAAACATGAAATCATAGAACTTCAAGTTCGAGAAGCGGATGTTGTTTCGGCAAACCTTTCTCGGTATTTTTTCCAAGCAGAAAGGATAATTTCGCTTGCTGCCGATTACTTTGTCGCTCACTCAGACAATTTAGAAAATCTTCAAGAACGCTTACGTGTTATTTACGGCACATGCAATGAATTCTTAGATATTCATTTTGACAATTTGGAGGGTACATCGATCGCAGCCTACCCTACGATTGATGTAAGAGGTCAGTCGAGTATCGGACAAAACCATCAGAATCGTCTTCATTGGTTTACTCTGATGAGAAATAATTCGGTCCATATTACGAATATTTTTCAGGGTATTCGAACTAGTAATAAAATTTCAGCAGACATTGCTTATAAAATTTTCAATCCTGAAGGGATCCCGATTGGTTATGTGATCGCTGCGCTTGATCTAGACCGCCTCGCAAAAGAAATCGCTAAATTTAAAAAAGCTTTTCCTTACACGATTCACATCGTCGACAAATCTGGCTCTTTGGTTTATTCCGACGGTACTATTCCAACACAAGTTACTTCTTTTATTAATCCTAATGTTTTAGAAAAAGTAAATGTAGCCAAAGATGGTTATTGGTTTAAATTAGATTTAAAACAAAAAGAAGAGCAAAGTAGTTTTATCAAGAAAATCGATAATTCTGGTTGGTATTTAATTATTAGCCGAGATGCAAATTGGTTTGGTCTAGAAGAGATGTCAAGACCAACTTATTTTGGTTTAGTACTTTTATTAACAGCTTTATCTATATGGCTTTTGGTGTTTATTTCGGATCGTCTTTTTAGCCATAACATGGATAAACTAAGAAGACAGATTTCATTGAGAAAACGAACTCTCGATGAAAAAACAGAAATTGTATTCCCAAAGGAATTAAGCCAGATTCAAAAAGATGTGTCCCAACTTCTAGGAGGACGATCTGTTTTACAACAATTGTGTAAAGACAACTCGATAGCACTTAATTCACTCGAAAAGGAAACGGAACGACAACGTCATATTTGTCGTAATTGGCTTTCTATTCTGGGACAGTACGATATTGGAGTGATTTTGATTGATCAAAACTCTAATATTGAAGGTTTTAATCAGGAAGCTTCCCGACTTACGGGACTAGATTTATCTAAGGATTGTTCTTTACAGGAATTAGCAATCGCACAACTTGGCAAAAACTGCCCTAAGTTCGGTGGTAACCTAGAAAAGATAGTCATTTACTTCCCGAAGACAGCTCTTTATATCTCAATTAATGAGTACTTAGCTGAAAATGTTTCCCCTATTTTGTACATTTTGATTCTTCGGGAAGAAAAATCCATCATGGATTCGATTTTAAATTTAAATGACTAGGAATCCTTTACTTTTCCTTGAGTTTCCATAAGGCAGAAAATGCTTGCGGTAAATCTTTTCGAATTAAGTCTCGTTGAATTTTGTAGTACTGACGATATTTTTTAGAATGCTCAGAACTTGGTTCGTAAGACTCATCAAGAATCAAAATCTTATTAATTGCTTCTCGTAAATTATCCAGATCACCGACAGCATAAGCACCAAATAAGCAATTCGTAATCACTGCGCCACCCTTATTTTTATATCGAACGACACGGCTTTCAAGCATATCGCTTTTAATTTGATTCCATAAGGAATCACGACTTCCCCCTTCAGTAACGGTAATACAGTCTAAATTTGCTCCTGCGGATTTATAAATATCGCAGATTTCCATATAGTCGTAACCAATGGACTCTAGGACACTACGCCACATCGTAGCCTGATCGTCACCTAAAGTTAAACCCAAAAAAGCTCCTGTTTTTTTCTGAGTATCATCTTGACCGCCGGTTAAATACGGTAAAAAGAGCACTCCACGACTTCCTACGGGAATCTTTGATGCTTCTTGGCTTAATGTCTGATAGTAATTAGGATCTTCTTTTTGCTGGCAGATGGAATCTTTAAACCAACGCAGTGCGAGCCCCCCGGTTCGAATAAATCCCCAATAAAAGTATGTATTCGGAAGTGAACCACTATTAAAAATGAGATTGTTACCTGGCTTACTCAATTCCGGGATAATTCCATTCGTTGAAACGCAAAACATGGCACAAGTACCAGCCACATCAACCGCTTTACCCACTTCAAAATTTCCACAACCAATCATGGATTGCATCGTATCTCCGGCGCCTCCACAAATAATCGTTTTAGTGGACAGTCCCGTGCGTTGAGCCATTTCTTCAGAAAGGGTACCGATAATGTCCCAGGGTTTAACGATTTTAGGCATGTATTGGAAATCAATACCTAAAATCTGAAGTTGTTCTTCAGACCATTGCTTTTCAATTACGTTGTATCCTAAACCCCAACCAGACATGGTTCCCCAATCGATAAACGCATCTTTTGCCTTTAAACCAGCTAAGTGCATCAGAATATAGGGTGCGTTGTGGACAAATTTAACGCCTGATTTTTGGAACTCCTCGTTATTTCGAATAAACCATCGAGCGAACATAGCGGGGAACATGCAAGAAGCCGTTGGGTTTCCTGTTTCTTGGCTCCAAATATCTAATTTCTTTGCGTTGATGTGATCGACATCGTCTTGTGTTCTGGAATCGAGATAGTTGATATAAGGAGTAATTGCTTTGCCTTCGGCATTGATTCCTGCAATACCACAGATAATGCCATCCCCCATAATGCTGACCACATTCTTAGGATCAATCCCATTTTCCTTAAGATCTTCAACGCAAAGACGAATACACTCTACAGTAATATTCAAAAATTCGTCTATGTCCATTTCAACCCAGCCCGACTGAGGATAGTGAAGTGTCGTGGCTAAGCTATGGGAAGTTAAACATTCTAATTTTTTGTTATAGATCGAGACCTTAACGCTTTGAGTTCCCGCATCAAATCCTAGGTATAAATTTTCCATTCTTTAATAAGTTGTAATCGAAAAATAAATATTCGAGGTTTAGATTAATGTTAATTAAGCACTTGGAATGATTTCAACATGAATTTGAGATTCATCTATCCCTAAATGCATTAATAATTCTTTTTGGCTATTCATGAAAGGAATTGAGCCACAAATATAAAATTCCGAATTCTTATTTAAATTAAGTTCTTTATATTTCTCAATATTAGGACGACCAGAGATAATTTTTTCTTCTGGATTACCTTCTTTTACTCGAGTATAGAAACGGACCAAAGCGTCTTTTTTTGAGGTTAAGAAGTAATTAATATCATCGACCATCGGTAAATGTTCTTCATCTTGGCAGACATAGATAAAACGATCTAAGCGCTCTGGAGCTAATTCAGACAAGGCACCAAGCATTGTCATAATTGGTGTAATTCCAACCCCGGCTCCGATTAAAGTAACAGGTTTATTGTTTTCCGATAAATAAAAATCACCATCTGGAGTACAAATATCAACCTTATCGCCAATCTGTAATTGTCGATGCAGGTAGTTTGAAACAACACCACAATAATTCTGAGCTTTATTTTCAACTCTTCGAACAGAAATTCGGAAAATCT
This sequence comes from uncultured Burkholderiaceae bacterium, assembly GCA_964491655.1. Classification (GTDB taxonomy): domain Bacteria; phylum Pseudomonadota; class Gammaproteobacteria; order Burkholderiales; family Burkholderiaceae_F; genus JAFTYR01. The sequence goes on along the minus strand of CAZBHT010000018.1, from coordinate 11,005 downwards.
TTTCATTAGGAGCCCAAATACTAATGGAGTATGGGCGTTGCTGACCTAAGCCCTTAGGACGGACGCAAACATACTGTCCCGGTTTAAAAGATTGATAAATTGTCGAACCATCCGTTGGTTGAAAATAAAATGAGGTAATTTCTTCCGTTTCCTTATGTTTGCCAACCAATTGACATTCTTTAAACATATTTTTTTACCTCAATTATTATTAGTTAACCTAATTAGTTCATTTTATCGGAAATCCATTAAAAGTCATCCTATAAAGGTTTAACAAGCATCGAATTAGTCCCAAAATGTTGTGTCATTAACAATCGACAAATAAATAAAAAGGTGGTCCATTAATTCGACCACCTATGCATTACCGGTACAGCGTTTAAATTTTTAGAGCAGTAGCCAGTTCATAACAATGATTGCCAGAATTGTTGGTATTGCATTTCTCTTAGCGAGTTCAATTGGATTAACTCCGGCAAGCTTTGCGCAGATGATCGCTGCGGCGGCCACCGGCGACATAGAACGACCAATTTGTCCTGCAATTTCTGCCATACAACCAAGTTCCATAACGGTATAACCAAATTCTGAAGCATGAGGAACGACCGTACCTATGAAGGCAACCCCGGCGGCGTTGCCAGAACCCGATACGACTGCCATAGCAAAGGGACCGGAGGCCGCGGCGATCTGAGCGGCGGACTTGGATTCTTTCATCAGATCAATCATGGCTCCCGTTAAACCAATGGAATCCATTCCGGCGCAGAAGGTAGCGGCCGCAGCCATTAGGCCGACAACATCACAGAAACCGTCGCCACAACCGCGGAAAAATTTCTTGGAACCTTCACCTGGATTCATACGAGTTAAAACAAGGCCAACCACGGTACCACAAATCATAGCCTGAGGTACGTTAATGTATGGGATCCAACCTACTTGTTCGGAACTTATGACAAGGAGAACGAGCGGTAATATCGGAACCATAGCGTATAGATAATTGACCTTTAATCCTTCTGGTTGAGTGATTTGAAGTTCTCCCTTGTAAGACCCAGCCCCCTCTTTTAGGAAAAAACAAATAATCGTAAGGGCGCCCACAGCAACCGCCATACCGATTAAAACTGTGGGTAACATGAAGATGATAACGCTCATGACATCAGTCTTAGCCATCTCTGCAACCATCGGATTAAACATCAAACCAGGAGATAAAACCGATCCCCAGGTTCCAAGAAAAATAGCAGATCCAGCCATCGCTGGAGTGACACGCATGGCTAACAGTAATGGGATTAAAAGAGTACCGACAGCTGCGGAAACCCCCGCAGCCGACGGCAATGCTATGTTAAGCATAAAAGTCACGACCATTGCTGCTGGAACGATGACAAAACGGCAATGCTTCAGCAGACTCGTCACCACAGCAATAAGATGATCTGCACACTTTGTATAGCTCATAACGTATGAAAACCCTAGAACCGTACAAATGGTGTTAACCAGACCTACATTATTAAATTGCTTGATAAAAGCATTAATCGCTGGAACGAGTTCCCCGCTTAACATCGCCATCAAAACACCCGAAAGGAAAAGAACCATACGTGTTTCGTAATTTTTGATGATGAAGTAAAACGTTAGGATTACGATTAAAAGTCCTAACCAAATCATAACTACCCCTTTCTTATAGTTTCCGTATTTGTTTTAACGGAATATTCGACACGAGAATTATATAAATCTGTTATAAGGTCAGAGATAGAATCTATATCACTATACCGTGTTAATTTAAGCACGCTATTTCAATTTAATTTCTGGAATATTCTGGTGTAGAGACGAATATTTTTGAATAAAAGTGCATAAAATATCTCTATAAAGAGTGTAAAAATAATTAATATAGGGTAAATACTAATGCAGTCTTTATTTAATCGTAAAACATATAACTTAGGACTTTGGGAACTTTTTTTTAAAGTATTAGACGAAGGTTCCTTTTCTCGGGTAGCGGATCAAAGAGGATTAGAAAGAACTCAAGTTTCTCGGTTGATTAAGCTTCTCGAAACTGAGATTGGGCATGAATTATTAGTACGCAATGGTCCTAAAATTGTTCCTACCCATGTCGCTCTAGATGCCAAGCGATATATTCAGCCATTACTTCGCAATTTCGATGAAGCCTTACTTACGATTAAAGCCTCCGGAAAAGAAGATGCAGGAACAATACGTATTGGTTCAAGACCCGGGTTAATGCAGGCTCATTTAGTTCCCTTACTGAAAGAATTTCAATCAATTTATCCACAAATTACGTTTGATATTTTTGCCGATGATGATCCTCGAGCCTTTATGCGAGGTCAAACCGATTTGATGCTTTACTATGGACCAGTCCACAATCCCAATTTAATTGAAACTTGGATTACTCATTCCGTTTTTATCGCTTGCGCCTCTCCGGGCTATATTCAAGAATGTGGAATGCCCAATCATCCAAAGGATTTAATCGCTCATACTGGAATTATTTATACAGGACGAGCTCGCTCCTTTGCAGAAATCCTTGAATCAGATCACGAACAGTGTCATTATCGCTGGAAGTCAACGATGCGGTTTAATAATATTCTCGCCGCCAAGGCCTCTGTGATCGCTAATGCAGGAATCATCCTAGATATGCCAATGCATCATTGCTATAAGGAGCTCATTTCCGGTGAACTCGTTCCCGTTTTAAACAATTGGCATGTGCCTCAGCTAGAAAACTACATTGCCTGTACTGTTGAATCGGTTAAAGTAAGACGAGTTCAACGTTTCATGGAATGGTTTGTTCAACGACGCAGAGAAATCGAAAGCGAGATGAAACACAGCCTACAACACAAACTAGGTTTGAAATTTTAAATAACCGTTATTCTTTCTTCTTAAAGCATCCAAAGAGTGAATTTAGGACTGATTTTTTTACGTAAGGTTTGTGTTGAATGCTAGTTACACGGTACCCGGTTTCTTCAATAGCACGTTGTAAATAAGTTTCGTCGATTTCGTTTTTTGTTACGAAAGTACTGATTGCTTTCTTATGAGAGGAATGAACTTTTTCAGGATGAACTGTCTTTCGTATGGTGTCATTGATGTGGGCTTCACACATTTCGCACATCATGCCATCAATAGAGACGGTATATTCGATCATAGATTACCTTGAGATAAATTGATAAAGTGTAATAATACTTACAATTTCTATTATGTGATGGAGAAAAAAATGGACGCTTTGACTGCATTAAAGACTAGACGAGCCTGTCGTGATTATACCGATGAATTGCCTTCTCGTCAGCAAATTGAATCAATCATTGAAGCCGGTCTTTATGCTCCAAGTGGTATGGGCCAACAAAGCGCAATGGTCATCGCTGTTACCAATAAAGAAATCCGAGATGAATTATCTTGTTTGAATGCTCAGTTCATCCCGAATTATTCATCTGATCCTTTCTATGGAGCTCCGGTTGTACTTATCGTTTTAGCGAAAAAGGAAGTCAAAACGCATGTTTATGACGGTGCATTGCTTTTAGGTAATTTAATGAACGCCGCTCACGCCATTGGACTAGCCACTTGTTGGATCCATCGAGCCAAAGAAATGTTCGAAACCGATCAAGGAAAGGCAATTCTTAAGAAATTAGGCATTACAGAAGAATATGTAGGAATTGGTAACTGTATTTTAGGTTTCCGCTCAGGCGATACACCCCAAGTTGCGACAAGAAAAGATCAAAGAGTTTTCTATATTGACTAAGATTCAAAACTCAAAATCATTATTCATATAAAATCTCAATACCATTTCTCTTTTAGAGGAATGGTATTGCGTTAAGATCGAACATATTTTTTGTATTTCGAAAGAAATTGAAGTGATGTTTTCTCCAGTAAAAATGATTGTTACTTATCCTTTTTATCACATGATTGAAAAGGCTGTGTTTACGTCTCGCACGTTTGAAAAAACGTGGGATTCGTTGCGCCCTAAGCTGGAAAAAGGTATTGATCTAGTTGCCGGAGAAGTTCATCCGCTAGCCCCCTCTTTCATTCATAAGTATCTTTATCAAGAACCTACAATGCGACGCCTTGTAGCTGAATGTATGAAGGAAATGTATTGCTCGGATATTATGGCCCTATTTACTCAGGTTCAAAAAATCCGACGCGATGTAGCAAAGCGCAAACTTCAAATTTTGGAATGGGAAAAAGATATGCTTTCCGCTCCTAAAAAGAGCTGGAATCCATTGGACTTTACCCAGAACAAACTGAAGGGAAAAGTATACTCAGCTCAGACTCAAGTTAATTCCGATGAGCGACAGATCGATGAATTAATTGAACGTTCGATTGTCATTTTAAAAAAACGAGGTGTTACCTTATCTCGTGATCAAATCGATGCGCTCTTAAATACCGCTGAAGGGGAAGATATTGCTTCGATTATGGCAATTGCAGATACGGTCAAATTAATTTTTAACCGTCTAGAACAACAATTAGCTGATCATCCGTCTGCAGAACTCTCAAAGGTCTATGCAGGCTTTTATATGATGTGTAATCGGATTTATTTGGAAGCAGTTGAAAAAGCAATCTTTCAAATTGATCGAAAGTACATTCCAGCAATTGAAAAAATAAGAATTGGAGCTCAGGTTCAGATTACGAAAGCCCAAAATCACATGGGGCGATTCTATTCAACCGACAATCATCGCTCAACTCTAAAAGCCAATATTGAAATTAATGAACGCACATTAGAAGCCTCGCAGTTCTATTTACGTTATTTGCACAATCAAGCAAAAGATCTATTTGAACTTAGAGAAAAAGCGAAGCAAAACTATGAGGTTTCTTTGAATACGTTTTTGACAATGAAGATGGGTGCCTCTCTCGTAGATATCATTCGAGCAAGCCAGGCGGATCTGTCTCGAGTCTTTGACTTTACGCCTCCTAATGTGTCTGCTCTTTGTTCTTCTGGCGTTTTAGATCAATTTGCTCAAATTGCTCAAGAAATCAAAAGAAAATAGCCTAACTTTTTGATTCAAAGTTAGGACTATTTAGGTTTAACGAAATCTCTGATGGAATAAATTCCACCAGAGATTTTCTTTATGCCAGTTTAATTTTCTGCCAGATTTCTCGAATATCCGGTGTCTTAAGTTCAGTGCTTCGATCCTGATAATGGGTATGAAGCAATCGGTGGGCTCTTTGAGAATTAGGAGTACCTAAAAAGTCCTCGTAAAGCGCTTGAACCTGAGGATTATTGTGAGATTGTCGAACCTCTAAACTACGATCAAGACAATCTAATGTACGGGTTCTAGGGGTATTACGATTAAACCAATTTCCTTGAACTCGAGGCGTACCGCCACCATTGACGCAACCACCAGGACAAGACATCACCTCAATAAAGTCGTAAACACAAGTTCCCTCGTCGACTTCTTTAGCAATGACGCTTGCATTACTTAAACCATAAACGACAGCGACACGGACCAGTCCAATTCCGTTCAGTTCAATTTCGACTTCTTTTTGAACATTGGGGTGTTCGGAACGATGCCAACGGACGCCACCAACGAGTTCTAGACCGTTGGTGATTTTATAGAGGGTACGAAGAGCCGCTTCCGCTACACCACCACTACGGCCGAAAATAACCGCCGCGCCCGAGCCCTGAGTCATGTAAGGAGAATCAAAATCTGTTTCTTCTAAATCCGGCAACGAAATACCACGTCCCTTTAACAGGCGAGAAAATTCACGGACAGTTAATACGACATCGGTATCTTGCAAAGAACCATCGGCTAATTGAGAACGAGAAGCCTCTGTTTTCTTTGCCGTACATGGCATGATTGAAATAACTTTAATCGCACTTGGGTTCTTATTGATCTTTTCAGGTAACCAATTTTTAGCCAAAGAGCTCAAAATGGCCTGGGGCGAACGTGTAGTCGATAAATACGGAATCGTTGATGGATGGTGTTGTTCAACCCAATTAATCCAAGCAGGACAACACGAAGTAAACATTGGACCTTTGTGGGCTGGATCTTTTAGACGTGCTAAAAGTTCCGTTCCTTCTTCCAAAATGGTTACATCGGCCGAGAAATTCGTATCGAATACAAAATCTGCTCCAAGTTGCTTTAATGCTGTAACAATCTTATGTTCAACATTCATGCCGGGTTGCAAACCAAAAGATTCACCGAGTGTGGCACGAACCGCGGGAGCAAACTGAACGACGGTAATATAATTCGGATTTTCAAGATATTCCAGAGCTTCTTCGACTTGATCATGCTCTGATAAGGCACCGGTCGGACAGACTAAAGTACATTGTCCACAACGGACACAACGGTCTGAATCAATCCAGCGTTCGGTTCCACAAAGAGCTACTCCTGAGTGCGTACCGATTCCTTCAATCTTAAGAGCATTACAGCCTTGAACCGTCTTGCAAACTTCAACGCAACGGAAGCAACGAATACACTTATTAGCATCCAATCGCATAGCGGTATCGCTCGTATCAATACGACGATTTGCTGTAAATTTGCCGGTGTAGCTTGCTTGATGAACGCCTAAATTTTTTGCCAACATCAAGAGTTCACAACTTCCATATCGAGGACAAGTCACGCAATCTTGGCGATGATCGGCGAACAGAAGCTCAACTTGTTCTCTTTGGATCTGACGAACATGCGGAGAAGCAGTATTTACTTTCATACCGTTTTCAAGGCGATTTTTACAGCTTGTAATGGTTAGTTTTTCTCCATTAGCCCGCTCGACGTCAACCAAGCAAACACCACAAGTTCCAGGCGTGTGATTTAAAGGAGCAAAAGCACAGAGCGTAGGGATGAAGGCACCGACTTGGCGAGCGGCTTCCAAAATCGTTAGCTCTTCATTAAAGTCAAAGGGTTTTCCGTTAATAAAGGCGCGCATGATTACTTATCTCCCTTTTTTTCTTCGTCTGTTCCTGGAATCGGTAATTGAGTCATCACAAAAAAGATTCGATAACAACGCATACAACGCTCTGCTTCGTACTGAGCTTGTTCGTCCGTGAATCCAAGTTCGACTTCACGGAAATTGTGAATTCTCTCTTCTGGTGGGAGTTCATTTATTTTCGATCGAGGCATATGACGTACCGGCAATACACCATTAAGATCCTGCATCAAATCCAATTTTTGAATTAATTGGCTCATACGAATGCGAGGCTCAAACCCAACGGAACCTCGAGTTAGGTATTCGTGGATGGACTCTGCCGCGAGTTGTCCCTGTCCCATACCACCGACTAAAGTCGTTGGCCCTGTGGCACAATCCCCACCTGCGAAAACCGCAGGACGACTGGTTGCTAAAGAAGCCGTAACTGAGATATTACCTCTTCGGTCAAATAAAATACCATCGTCCTCTGAGAAAATAGATTGATCAATTCTTTGTCCAATCGCACTGATAACGTGAGTACAAGGAATAACAAATTCGGTTCCCGGAATTTCTGTCAGTTTTCCTCGTCCACCTCCGGGCACCTCTTCCATCTTAAGTTTGACGCATTTCAAACCAACGACCTGATCGTTTTCAATAACAAGTTCTTTCTGAGCGGTTAAGAAATGGAATTCAATTCCCTCTTCCTTTGCTGCGTGGATTTCAGCCGGATCCGCAGGTGCATTTTTTTCATTACGACGATAAACCACATGGACTTTACCATTGGTTAGACGCACGGCAGAACGACAACAGTCCATAGCGACGTTACCGCCACCCACAACTACAAAGTCGCCCTCTAAATTAACCGGTCGATCTTCATCGACGCTACGTTCAACCTTAAGGAGGAAATCAAGTCCGTTGCTATAACCTTTAATCGGCATCGTATCTTCTGGGAAACCTAGTTTCATACCCGTCGGACATCCAACACCTAAGAAGATGGCATTAAAGCCTTCATTAAAGAGATCATCGATTGAGAAATCTCGACCCAATTTCTTATTGAAATGGAACTTTCCACCTAAAGAATCAATCACTCCGGTCTCAGTCTGCAAGAGCCCTTTAGGGAGGCGATACGGTGGAATACCAACTAAAGCCATGCCACCAGCCTTTCTTTGAGCTTCAAAAATTTCTACTTGATAGCCCTTCAATAACAAATGGTAAGCACAAACAATGCCTGCGGGACCAGCACCGACCACAGCGATTCGAGGCGCAAAATCGGCCGGTTTTTGATATGCGTTTTTAAATAAGCTATCCATTCGAGCCGATAACTTATCGCTAGCATAGCGCTTCAAATTCTTGATATCGACTGCGTCTTCAAGCTTTGTTCTTCGACATGCATGTTCACAAAAACGTACGCACACACGACCACAAGATCCAACTAATGGATAGTGTTTTAAGACAACGCCTGTTGCAAGTTCTGGGGCACCATCTCGGATGTAATCGATGTATCTTGGAACATTGACCTTAGCAGGACAGGCCTCAATACAAGGAGCAGTGACCATGGAATAAAGACCACAAGAATTGCTCTTAAGACCATCGGACTTCTTCAATTCTTCCGGAAAATGTTTGATAGCTTCAACGAGTGCAGTTGGAGAAGTCTGACCAATACCACAGAAACTAGTGTTTCGCATCATGCGAGCAACTTCTAATATTTCGTTCCAATCCACCTTATCAAATTGACCAGAAACCGCTTCGTCTAATGCTTTAGCAATGATGTTAGAACCACTACGACAAGGAGTGCATCGGCCACAAGACTCATCTCGAACTCGGCAGTAGTAGCTATGAAGTGCTTTTAATAAATTTGCCTTTTGTTCAAAAACTAAAAATCCGCGATTCGATATGAATACCATCACGGGATTACCGTTATTGAATTGATATAGCTGCCTAAGGTCTAAATTTGGCGGTACTTTATGTTCGAGACTATTGCGGTTATCGTAGACCTGATCATCCCAAACTCCGTAACAGAGCTGACGCATCTCCCCTACACTCCTTGATAGTATGTTGAGTAGCTTATTGTTTTACTTTTTATGGACTACTTAAAAATTGTCTTTAAACAATAATTCGAAAAAAGAGTTTAAACAAGAGGATACATAAATCACAAGTTTACGGTATGTAATTTTGTATTCACAAAACTCTATTTCTGATTTTATAAGCCTACTTTGGTTCGTTTTGAAGATCAATCCACCAAAAGTATTACACAATCGATTAAGTAAAAAAAATTAGGTAAAAGAATGAAAATTGGTATTGCGTTGGGAAGCGGTTCAGCACGTGGTTTTTCCCACATTGGAGTATTAGAAGTATTACTTGAAAGCGGAATTATCCCCACAGTAGTGGCTGGATGCTCTATAGGCGCCATTGTGGGGGCTTCTTACGCATCTGGAAAACTGACTTATTTAAAAAAAGAAGCGTTATCCATTCATCGATTCAAGTGGACTCAGTTTTTCAATCCGAGTCTATCCTTTGATCGTTGGATTAACATAAAACAAATGCAACTTTTTTTAGTTCGTAGTGGCATTAGTCGTAAAAAGAACATTGAAACATTGCCAATCCCTTTTGGTTCGGTTTGCTGTGACTTAGATACCGGTAAAGAAATTTGGTGTACTAACGGAAATTTATTTGATTCCGTTTGGGCATCAATGGCAATGCCCGGAGTCTTTCCCCCTGTTAGTCGTTTAAGTGGAGGCTGGGTTATTGATGGTGGTATCGTGAATCCAGTTCCTGTTTCTCTGTGTCGAGCTATGGGAGCTGACATGGTCATTGCAGTGAATCTAAACGCAGATCTTTTAAAAAAGCCAACTTATAAAAAATCATTAAAACAAAAAGAGGCTTCGACTTCTTTGACCCGAGTTTTTGATAAAGCTAAACAACTACTTCCGAGTCACCACCATGCAGAAACTCCAGATTTTTTCTCTACCGTTGGAAGAGCCATTAACATCGCTCAGAATCAAATCACTAAGTCGAGATTAGCAGGAGATCCTCCGGAAATTCTTTTAAATCCCCGTGTCGCCCATATCGGATTGTTTGAAACCTATCGAGCTCGAGAAGCTATTGAAGAAGGAAGAAAATGTGCAACCCGAGCACTTCCGAATATTCTCGATTTAATTAAAGAAAATTCTTAAATTAAAAGAAAAGGCCACTTTGGAAGGAAGTGACCTAATCTTTTAATAACGTTTAACGAATTTTGAGAATATGAGGTTCTTGTTCGTTATCGGTTTTCTTTTGACTACGCATCAAACTTATTGAAATAACAAAAGAAACCATGTACAAGCAACCTAAAATTCCGAATAAAACATCGTATCCATAGCCCTTAATATTGATTAAGTACGAGCTTAATTGATTACCGGCTAATCCAGCCCAGGCCCAAGCCGATAAGGCAAATCCATGAATCATAGAAATTTGCTTCAGGCCGAATCGTTCTTTCAGAATAATCGGAAGCGTACTAAAACCGCCACCGTAGCCCGCATTAATCACCATCAAAGCAATGATAATGATCATCGGCCACATCAAACTATAAGAAGCAAAGCAACACACAAAGCTTGATAGGAAAATAACGCTATAAATCACTACCTTGCGGATTAAGAAGTCGGATCCTGTGGCGTAACAGAAGCGCCCTGCTGTATTAAAGACAGCTGTTAAAGACGAAAGTAACGCAATCGAAGAAAACCCGACATATAAACCGATCGGCTTTTCAAACGCAATTAAAGCTAAGCCACAAGTAATGTTAATAAAGAACATCAACCAGACTTTGATGTAATCCGGTGTAAATACAATGCGAAAAGCTTCCTTAAGACAGAACTTATTAGAGGTTTCAGTCCAATGCTTAGGCTTGCGGATTAGGATCGTAGCGAGGGTCATGGGGACAACGCTAATCGCTGCCATGATTATCAAAGTTGTACTAGCGTTGTAAACACTTAATAGTCCTTCAATAATTGGAGAAAAAATCACTTTAGATAGACCAAATCCTGAAATAGCAATTCCAGTCGCTAATCCCGGACTATCTTTGAACCAAAGCATTAACGTTTTTACGGGAGATAAGTAACCAATGCCTAAACCGATTCCCATTAAAACCCCGTAAGAAGCAAAGAGGCCCGGTAAAGATTGAAGGGTTACGGCATAACCGGCTAAACATAAACCAGATATA
>CAZBHT010000017.1:0-17436 GCA_964491655.1 uncultured Burkholderiaceae bacterium | reverse complement strand
ACGGTATTGTCATATTTAGCCAGATCAACACCAATTACTTTCCATTGAATGGACGGATCGAGTGTATTTTGTGTATATTTCTTTGTCATGATATGGATCCTTCGATAGGCTCGTTTTGGTTCTCAAACCTATTTTCTCCCTTTTGGGACTAGGAGTGATCCATATCATTAAATCAAAGACTTCTTTATATCTCTTAAGAGTGAGATTTTTACAATACTTGATTGACTACTTAAACGTTCGTTATGAAAGTAGTGCCACAATGACGTTGTCTTCTTCGATCGTTAGATAAGCTTTCTCTCCTATAGTCAGGGTATGAGGGCTTTTAATGAATCCTACAACGCTAATATTATTGGGAAGAAGGATGGTGACTTCGCCACCTCGGCCCTTCTGTGGGAGTCTTGTAACGATACCTTCAAGATATTTGGTGCTATTTTCCGCTGGCTTGTGGTCGCAGACGCTCGCAGCCGTGGCTTTGAAAAGAGCTAAAACCGTCAACCCCACTTGGATTCCTAAAAGTTGAGCGCTTTCTGTTGTAATGCTTGCCTTTAATGTATTACCAAAACATACTTCAAGTGTTAGTTTTTCCATAGAAAGTCCTCCTTTCATTTCGAGGACTTTGCACGGAATAATGTTCCGAACACTCATGCGAAGCGCAGAAGAGGTGAGGGTAGCAAGAGTACGGTGCTGACCGTTAGGAAGATCGTTTAAAACTTGATTTCTTATTTTTGAGAATGTAGCGGAAGCCTCTAGGATCGCTTTCCCTGAGGCCGTCAATTGTGCACCACCACCGTCCGAACCTCCAACAACTTTATGAACAACAGGTTCACCAGCGAGAGTACTTAGGGTTTCGATGGCTTGCCAAGCTGCCTTGTAGCTAATGCCGGCGGAACGAGCAGCCTTCGAGATGCTTCCTAAGTGGTCAACTCGTTGCAAAATATCGATTCGTTTATCAACGATATCTTGTCCTAAGGCAGATGAAATATCTAGTGCCATATCGGTGCCAGTAAGTAATAAGAGTTTAAGTTCAATGAGACTACCCATATAAGGCTACCCCAAAAGAATAAAGCTTGCATCTTTGCGCTATTCTATAATTGGAAAACGCTATTTCGATTTGGAGAAGCGATATGAAAAGACTCATCTCATTGGCTTTAGTTTCTTCTAGTGCGGTACTTACCGTTAATTCTGTTTCTGCTGGAGAGATCAGTGTGGCCGTGGCTGCTAATTTCACAGCCCCAATGAAAGAGATTGTCGCTATATACGAAAAGGATACCGGTAATAAAGTTTTAGCTTCTTTCGGTGCTACCGGTCAGTTTTATGCTCAAATTAAAAATGGTGCTCCTTACCAGGTTCTCTTCGCTGCGGATGCAAAGACACCCGCAAAGATTGAAAAAGAGGGGCTTGGTGTTGTGGGAACGGCACAACCATACGCCTACGGTAAGTTGGTATTGTGGAGTGCTCAAACCGACTTTGTTAAAGAAGATAAGTCTTTCATTTTAGAGGGTGCTGTAAAGAAGATCGCAGTGGCTAATCCAAAATTAGCACCTTATGGGGAAGCGGCATACCAGACCATGGAAAGCTGGGGGAATTTGAAAGAAGCAAGTGCTAAGTTTGTAACAGGCGATAACATTGGTAAAACTTATCAGTTCGTTAAGACTGGCAATACTCAAGTAGGCTTTGTTGCTCTTTCCCAGGTTTATAAAGACGGAAAGATGACAAGTGGCTCTGGTTGGGTTATTCCTATCGATCTATATAAGCCGATTCGCCAGGACTCTGTTATTTTGAATCCTGGTAAGAATGATTCGGATGTTACGGCATTTATGCAATTTATGAAGACAAGTCCTAAGGTTCGTGCTGTTATTGAGTCTTATGGATACGGATTAAAGTAAGTTTTTGATTTCCTAAATTTCAAAAGGAAGTGGAGATGTTTACTCTAGAAGAGCTTCAACCGGTTTGGCTTAGTTTAGAGTTGGCTACCGTTACAACGGTCCTGCTCCTGATCATTGGAACACCATTGGCCTGGTGGTTGACTCGAACGAATTCTAAGTGGCGAGCTCCGATAGGATCTCTCGTAACACTTCCTTTGGTGTTACCTCCGAGTGTATTAGGTTTTTATCTTCTTGTGGCTTTGGGCCCAAACGGGCCCCTAGGAAAGTTAACAGAGGCTATGGGGCTAGGGCTTTTGACTTTTACCTTCCCTGGTTTGGTGATTGGCAGTATCTTTTATTCATTGCCATTTGCCATACAGCCGATTCAGGGAGCTTTTGAGACTGTGGGGAATCGTCCGCTTGAAGTTGCAGCGACGCTGAGGGCAAAACCGCTCGACGCATTTTTTACTGTGGTTCTTCCATTAGCACGACCGGGTTTTGTTACAGCGGCGTTACTGACCTTTGCACATACAATCGGTGAATTTGGTGTAGTGCTCATGATTGGGGGAAATGTTCCAGGTAAGACGCAAGTGGTTTCTACTGAAATTTATAGTTTTGTAGAAGCAATGGAGTATTCAAAAGCACACTGGCTTGCAGGTGGAATGGTCATTTTTAGTTTTGTCGTTCTAATGGGTCTATATTTGTTAAACCGTAAAAACGAACGAGTAATGCCGTAGAAGGGAAGATGTCATGTCGGTTCAAAATAGAGAAGGCGGGTTTGTTCAATTACTATTGAAGCGACGTGAAGGTTTTATTTTGGATGTGGTATTTCCATTTCCAACAGAAGGAATTACGGCAATCTTTGGACCGTCGGGTTCGGGTAAAACGACGGTTTTACGTTGTATTGCAGGACTAGAGCCATCAGAAGGTGTGGTTAACGTGAACGGTCAAACATGGCAAGACACGGGGCAAAATATTTATCTCCCTACTTATGAAAGACCGTTGGGCTATGTTTTTCAAGAAGCTTCACTTTTTTCTCACTTAACAGCAGAAAAGAATTTGGAATATGCCGTTAAGCGTAGTCGTAGTCAAAACGCAAGAAAGCGTCTTGAAATTGCCATTGATTTATTAGGTATTGGCGGTCTACTAAATCGAAAACCTTCTGAGTTGTCAGGGGGAGAGCGTCAACGAGTAGCGATTGCTCGAGCAGTAGCAACTGAGCCTGAAATCATGCTTTTTGATGAGCCACTCGTAGCGCTGGATTTCAACCGTAAGTCAGAAATTATTCCTTGGCTTAAGCGTCTTAAATCTGAACTAAAAATTCCCATGTTATATGTGACGCACTCAGCAGAAGAAGTACTTTCTCTTGCAGATAATTTAGTGGTCTTAGAAAATGGAAAACTGAAAACGCAGGGAACCGTTGAAGAGGTTCTATCCAACATCAAAATACCAATTCAATTAGGAGGGGAGACCGGTGTTTTATTAAGGGGATATCTCAAAGAGACTGATTTGCTGTGGCATTTACAACGTTTTGAATCGGGTACTTTAACCCTAGAAGTTCCGTATTTGGATAAGACGAATACAGAAGCGAGTGTTCGTATCCTCGCTAAGGATGTAGCTTTAGCTAAAAATCGACCAGAAGAAAGTTCTTATCAGAATATTTTAGAAGGGATTGTCACTGAAATTACTCCAGTACAAAATTCCTCAGATTGTTTGGTAAAGCTGGATTGCTCAGGGCAACACATTATTGCCAGGGTATCGCAAAAAAGTGCTTTCACCCTCATGATAAAACCAGAAGAAAAATATTGGGTTTTAATCAAAGCGACTTCTTTGCGTATCAATTAACTTTTTTGTTACTTCGGTAGTTCGTTATTGGGTATGACTTGTAGTTTGAATGTCGATGGTCGACCCTCATCAAACTGGAAAGGAATAACGATTTTGACGGTCTGTCCTCCGTCTAAATCTATAACCGAGGGATTCACTCTATAGTCTTTAGCGTCAAAGACTGCTTTCATTGTGACTGCTTTACCCTGATATAAAGACAGAATTATTTGAGGTAAAGCTTGGTTACGCATGTCTTGGTTCTGTAGCGTAATCCGAACTTCCCATTGATCGGGACCGGTTGCTTGTAATTCACTGGATAAAATTTTTGGGTCTCGATAAGGGGGACAATAAAAATATTGGCAACTTGCTGAGGAAAATTCCCTTACGGGACTTTGATACATAAATTTAGGTTGTAGGAACAGACAAATTTGCCAAACGGAAGCCACAATTAACATCAGCATGAAAACTAATAACAAGAATCGATAAAAGCCCGTTCCTGTAGAGTTTTCTGAGGTATCAAGTTGTTGTTCCTCAAAATCAGCCTTGGTTTCGACTGATTTAGGATCAAAGCTCTTTGCTTGAACTTCTTCAGGTTCATAGGGCTTTGATAAATCTTCTAAGTCTTTCGATAAGGACTTCAGTAAGTCTCGGTTGTGCTGACTGATAGAAGTAGGTGAACCACTACTCGCACAAAAAGGATGAACTCCTGTAGCAGGAGTTTCATCCTTTGCTTGAGGTTTACTACTTAAAGAAGGTTCTTTCGGAAAAGTTATCGAGCTATTTTGCTGATTACGAAAAGTTGGTTCCGTCATACTCAAATTAAGAGTTAGTGGTTCTAGTTCCCGCTAAGCATACCCAACCATCACAAATTTTCCAAATTTGTAAAGGCAAAGTGGGATCATTTTCTCGATAAATCTCAATTAACTCTTCGGCTTGACGTTCAAGAATACCGGAAAGAATCAAACTACCGCCATCAGCAACTCTAGCAAGAAGAGCAGGAGCAAGAATTCTTAACGGATTGCTAAGAATATTAGCAACAACTACATCAAACTGACCATCAGAAAGATCATCTGGTAAGAAGAAGTGGGCTTCAACATCATTGGCACGAGCGTTTTCTTCAGCTGCGTAGACCGCTTGTGGATCAATATCCGTACCACAGGCGACTTCCGCGCCGAGTTTCTTTGCCGCAACGGCTAAAATACCCGAACCACAACCGTAATCCAAGACAGATCTACCCTGTAAATCGTGCGAAGCTAACCACTCAAGACAGAGTCGAGTGGTTGGGTGAGTTCCGGTTCCAAAAGCAACACCAGGATCTAAACGAATATTGACGGCTTCAGGATTCGGTGGTTCATGCCAAGTCGGCACGATCCAAAGCTTCTCGTTAATTTGCGTGGGTTGGAACTGAGCTTGAGTGATACGAACCCAATCATTGTCTGGGACTTCAACACGTCCTTCTAAAATCGGATGATCGATTTCAAGCTCTGTTGTAATCTTCTGTAAAACAGGCTCAATTGCAAAAGAAGAATCTGCTAAAACCTTCAGACGTGAATTGTCCCATGCACAGACCGAAGGTTCTAGTCCTGGTTCTCCGAAGATTGGCTTTTCTTGCTCACTTTCTGCGTCAGCATCTTCAATACTGACCGAGTAAGCACCGGATTCCATGAGTGCATCCGATACCTCTTCTGCACGAAGCTTGCCAACTAACACAGAAAATTCTTTGATCATGAAATAGCCTCAGTTCCTTATTTGTTTAATGCTTTGCGATGAGATAACTTGCTTTCAAGGTAATGAATACTTGTGCCACCTTGCATGAACTTTTCATCAACCATCAATTCGCGGTGTAAAGGAATATTGGTGGAAATTCCTTCGATAACTGTTTCTGAAAGAGCGGTTCTCATACGGGCAATTGCTTGTTCACGTGTATCACCGTGGGTAATGATCTTTCCAATCATTGAATCATACTGTGGTGGTACAAAGTAGCCAGGGTAGACATGGCTGTCAACACGCACACCAGGACCACCTGGAGTGTGTAATGTCGTAATGCGACCTGGGCTTGGAGTGAACTTGTACGGGTCTTCAGCATTAACTCGACATTCAATGGCATGTCCCTTGATTTGAATGTCACGTTGGCGATAACGGAGTTTTTCACCCGCAGCGATACGGATCTGTTCCTGAACAATATCAACACCAGTAATCAGTTCAGTAACCGGATGTTCAACCTGTACACGAGTATTCATTTCAATGAAATAAAACTCGCCATTTTCATACAAGAATTCAAAGGTACCGGCACCGCGGTAACCGATTCGACGACAAGCTTCTGCACATCGGTCGCCAACTTTTTCAATTTGACGGCGAGAAATACCAACAGCAGGAGCTTCTTCAAGTACTTTTTGGTTGCGTCGTTGCATAGAACAATCGCGTTCGCCGAGCCAGATGGCATTACGGAAGTTATCTGAAAGTACTTGAATTTCCACGTGGCGAGGATTTTCAAGGAACTTTTCTAAGTAAACAGTTCCGTTACCGAAAGCCGCCTTGGCTTCCTGTCGAGTGGTGTTTACAGCACTGATAAGAGCGGCTTCGGTATGCACTACGCGCATACCACGACCACCGCCACCGCCAGAGGCCTTAATAATTACTGGGTAACCGATTGAACGAGCAATTCGAATGATTTCCTTAGGATCTTCTGGTAAAGCACCACCAGAACCAGGAACACATGGAACACCGGCTTCGATCATAGCCTGCTTGGCAGAGACTTTATCTCCCATCATGCGAATGGTTTCAGGACGAGGTCCAATGAATACAAAGCCACTGGACTCCACACGTTCTGCAAAGTCTGCATTTTCAGATAAGAAACCATAGCCAGGATGGATGGCTTCCGCATCGGTTACTTCAGCGGCGCTGATGATAGCCGGAATGTTTAAATAGCTTTGGTGTGCCGGTGCTGGTCCGATGCAGACCGATTCATCTGCAAGACGTACATACTTAGCATCTGTGTCTGCTTGAGAATGGACAACAACCGTCTTAATTCCCATCTCTCGGCAGGCACGCTGAATACGAAGGGCAATTTCCCCACGGTTTGCAATTAATATTTTTCCGAACATAGAAAATTACTCGATGACAAAGAGTGTTTGACCGAATTCAACCGGCTGACCATTTTCAACCAAGATTTCTTTAACAACACCACTGACTTCGGCTTCGATTTCATTAAGAAGTTTCATGGCTTCAATGATGCACAATGTGTCACCCTTCTTAACTTGGGTACCAACAGCAACGAAAGGATCAGCACCAGGACTTGGAGCACGGTAGAAAGTACCAACCATCGGACTAGTTACTTGGTGTCCAGAAACTTGCTTTGTCTCGGAAACTGGGGTTGCAGGGGCTACAGGAGTAGGTGCAACGGCTGGTGCAGGAGCAACGATCTGTGGGACCACTGTTTCAACTGCTACTGGGGCAACTTTGACCGAATTTTTAACCAAACGAACGCGGTCTTCACCTTCAGTGATTTCAATTTCAACGATGCTAGAAGCTTCAAAAAGTTCAATAAGTGTCTTGAGTTTACGAAGATCCATCATGATTAATTTCCCTTGATTTTCCTTACAAAGAAGTTATATCTGTCTAAATAGTCGGATTCAGTAGGTATTCAGTCGCTAAAAAATAGCCTTTAGCGCCCAAACCGATAAAACATCCTTTAGCAATGTCCGATAAATACGAATGATGTCGAAAGCTCTCTCGTTGAAAAATATTCGAAAGATGCACTTCAACAAAAGGTATTTGCACACCTAAAAAAGCATCACGAATTGCGACACTTGTGTGTGTATAAGCACCAGGATTAATGATGATTGCATCAACACCCTCTACTCGAGCCTGTTGAATTCGATCAACAATTGCTCCTTCGTGATTGCTCTGATAGCACAACAGTTCCGCATTTCTCGCTTTAACGAAGCATGAAAGCTTTTCCTCAATTTCCCTTAGAGTTACTGAACCGTACTTTTCAGGTTCTCGTTGTCCAAGAAGGTTTAAATTGGGACCATTGATCAAAAGTATCTTTACCACGGACATTCCTTTTTCGGTGTTTTAAGTGAAATCACTCTATCACCACAATTCGTGTAAGTATAATCCGAGAAATTGCCCAAAAAAAGGCTAAAAATTGCCGATTTGCACTTAATTCCCTTTATTTAAGAAGAGAAAAAGGGTAAAAATTGTATTTTTTTGAAAAAAATTAAAGAAGAAAGTTAACAGAAAATAACCGAACTAGCGGATACTTTGTAGATCAATTACGTTGATGAGTTCTTTTAGTTCCTTAATCGTTGCTGAACTTAGTGTTTCAAGTGGATGTTGGTATGAATCCGGCTTTTTCCCTTTTTTCGGTTTGATAGGAAGGTATTCATAGACGGAAACAACTACATTAGTTTCGCTTGTTTTTCCTCCGATAAGCGTAGTTGTCGGAAAGAAAATAGTTTCGGAAAAGTCTCGTCGACTCTGTAGCGGATTCGAAATCACTTCGTATTCGATATCGTGATCAAGAAGGAAAATTTCAAAACTTTTGAGGTCTTCAGCAACGATTTCCAGATAAATATTAGAAAATCGGTCGGCACAACCATTTAGTACACCTCGTATTAAACGAGGTGAAAAACGTTCAAATTGCTCCATCCATGAAAGAGCTAATGATCTCAAAGACTTTAAAGTTTCAGCGTGCTCTTTTGGACAGAAAATCGCATAGTACTCGCGTAAAGTATGTTCAATTTCTTCATCAGTAGGCATATCTGATGAACGTAGTCCATGATTAGATCTTAATAATTTACTTCGAGCAGAACGCCAATCCAGTCCGTCACAAGCAATAAACTGCACGAGTTGTTCTGTAATATAAGATTTGTGAGTCACGAGCTCTAAACTCCGTAAAATGTCAGAATACTATACGGACATCGAAAGGAAATTTTAATGCGTATTCATATACTCGGGATTTGCGGAACCTTTATGGGTGGTTTCGCACAAATAGCCAAAACGATGGGGCACAAAGTGAGTGGTTGTGATGCCAATGTGTATCCTCCGATGTCTGATCAACTTCAATCTGCTGGTATTGAGTTAATAGAAGGTTACGATGTCCAACAATTGGAAATCCAACCTGATTTATGGATTATTGGAAACGCAATTTCTCGAGGTAATCCTCTTTTAGAGGCTATCTTGAATTCGAATCAACCGTATATGTCGGCTCCTCAGTGGTTAGGAGAATATTTACTGCCTCGTAAAAAAGTATTGGCTGTAGCGGGTACCCATGGAAAAACTACAACGACAAGTATGTTGACTTGGATTTTGGAATATGCAGGACTGCATCCCGGATTTTTAGTCGGTGGTGTGCCAGGAAATTTCCAACATTCTGCTCGCTATAGTGATTCTCCTTTTTTCGTAATCGAAGCCGATGAATACGATACGGCGTTTTTCGATAAGCGAAGTAAATTTGTGCACTATCGACCGTATACAGCTATCTTGAATAATCTTGAATACGATCATGCCGATATATTTCCCGACATCGATGCGATCAAACGACAGTTTCATCATCTAGTAAGAACGATTCCTTCTATGGGGCATTTAGTTGTTAATGCTCATAGTGAAACCTTAAAGGATGTTCTTGATATGGGGTGTTGGAGCCCGGTGGAATTCTTTTCCACGGGTGAAATAGATTCGGATTGGAAAATCTGCTTTTCAGAAACCTCAAAAGTTTTTCATGAAAATCGGGAAATTGGTTCGGTGGCATTGAACATTCCCGGTGAACATAATCGGTTGAATGCGCTAGCGGCGATTGTGGCAGCGAGCACGGTTGGTGTGCCTCCTGAAAAATCCATTGAAGCGTTATCTCATTTTTGTGGTGTAAAAAAACGTCTTGAATTTTGTGGAGAAGTTCATGGTGTCAAAGTAGTAGACGATTTTGCTCATCATCCTACCGCTATATCGGAAACATTACGGGCGCAAAGAGAAATTCAAAAGCAAGGTCGCATTCTCGTTGTGTTTGAACCTCGTTCCAATACGATGAAATTAGGTACGATGAAAGAAGAGCTTCCTTTATCTTTTGCCTTAGCAGATAAGGTTTTTTGTTACCAGTCACCTTCCGTAAAATGGGACGTTTCTTCGGTTATGGCTCCGATGGGAGAAAAGGTTGCCGTATTCCAAGATCTAGCCTCTTTGGTATCTTCTGTAGTCTCAGAGGCTAAAGAGGGTGATACCCTTTTAGTGATGAGTAATGGTGGCTTTGGTGGCGTACAAAAGAAGCTTTTAAAAGCGTTAGAGGAAGTCAAAGAATGACCACGCTTTATCTACATGGATTTTGTTCGACACCAGATTCAAATAAAGGCCGACTGTTACGTGAAGCTCATGAAAAGTTAGGTATTAGATTTTTAGCGCCAGCCATGCATTGTGGTCCAAAGAAGGCATCTGAAATTATCGAAGATACTATTAAAAATCTTAATTCCACACGTTTAGTTGTCATTGGTTCTTCGTTAGGTGGATTTTATGCAACGTGGATTACCGAAAAAATGGGATGCCATGCGATACTACTTAACCCAGCAGTTTGTCCGTGGCGTACGATCAATAACTATTTGGGTGTTCACAAGGTTACAGAAGAAATTGAAATTGAAGTAAGGCCAGAGTACGTTGAAGAATTAAAAACTTTAAACGTAGCAAAACTTCGTAATCCTCAGAACTATTTGACAGTTCTAGGAGATGCTGATGAAGTACTCGACTGGACTATGGCAAAAGAGCATTATGCTCAAACGCAACAATGGATTATTAAGGGAGCAGATCATCGGTTTTCTAATTTTGAAGAGTTGCTTCCTCGTATTATGAAAGTATGCCAAGCGTTTGCTTGATATCGAATACCTGATTGACTAGTGTCCTCGTAAGAGGAGAAAGGGTTTTATGACCAATTTATTTTTTGATGAAGATGGAGCTTTTAAGGTTGGAGTTGAATTAAGTTACAGTGCCTCTTCTTGTCAGGTCGAATTAGTAAGTGGAAAACGAATAAAAGTAAAAAAGTCTCATATTTTTGTGACCTTTACGACTCCATCTTGTGCGGAGTTTATGAAGCAGGCTCAGGAGATGAGTGAGACGATTGATCTTGACTTGCTATGGGAATTTGCTCCAGAAGAGGACTTTTCAGTAAAAGATATTGCAAAAGATTATTTTGGTGAAGAACCTACTGCGTTGCAAGTCGCAGGGATGATCATGCGTTTGCACGCCAATCCAGTCTATTTTTATCGTAAAGGACGTGGAAACTACAGAAAGGCACCAGCTGAGACGTTACGGTTGGCGTTAGCGGCGATTGAGAGAAAAAAACAGCAAGAACTTCTCAAAGATCAATATGTTCAGTCATTAGTTAACGCAAAAATTGCTCCCGAAGAGATCAAATCCAGTGCGATTTCTCTTATGGTCAAGCCCGATAAGAATTCAATCGAGTGGAAAGCTGTCAAAGAAGCTAGTGATGAATTAGGTATCTCTCCATTACGACTTCTTTTGCAAACCAAAGCGATTGCTAGTCCCTGGGTATGGCACGTTGATAGTTTCTTTTCAGTCAATTTTCCAAAAGGAAAAGAATTTTCTAAGAATTTAACGACCGTAATAGACAATGATTATGAGGCGTTACCTCTTGTAGACGTCCAGGCCTTTTCGATTGATGATTCCAATACAACGGAAGTCGATGATGCAATATCAGTGACCCCAATGTCTGGAAATCGGACTTGTGTTGGAATTCATATTTCTGCGCCTGCTCTTGGAATTTCTAGAGATAGTGCACTGGATATCGCTGCTCGAGACCGTATGTCAACTGTCTATGCGCCTGGTCTTAAAACGACAATGTTGCCAGAAGCTTGGATCAAAGCATTCTCTTTAGATGAGGGGAAAGTTTCTCCAGTTATTTCACTTTATGCCGTTGTAGATAATGAAACTTTAGATGTTATTTCCACGGAAAGTCGTCTTGAAAGAATTCGTGTTGCCAAGAATCTTTGGTACGACAAAATAGAAAGTGAAGTAACAGAGGAAGCGATTCAAAAGGGGATGTTGTCGGTTCCATTTGGGGCAGAAATCATTTGGTTATGGCATTTTTCAAAACACTTATTAAATAAACGCGAAATCAAGCGCGGTCGTCCTGAAGCTGTAGGTCGTATTGATTGGTTCTTTGATCTTCAAGGCGAAGGAGAAAACTCTCGAATTATGCTCAAAGGACGCAAACGAGGTGCGCCTTTGGATCTTCTTGTTGCGGAAATGATGATCTTTGCTAATTCGACTTGGGGTGCCTTTTTAGATGAGAAAAAGACTGTAGGTATCTATCGAACCCAACATATGTCACGGGTGAAGCTAACTTCAGTTCCCGGACCTCATGATGGTATTGGAGTAGATTATTACGCTTGGTCTACCTCTCCTTTAAGACGCTATGTTGATATGGTAAATCAACGGCAGTTAATTGCCGTCCTTAAGGGAGAAATACCTCCATATAAGCAAAATGATTCAGATCTTTTCGCCGTTATTTCAGCCTTTGATTCTGCGTATACAACCTTCTTAGATTTCCAAACTCGAATGGATCGATATTGGTCGTTGCGTTGGCTAGAGCAAGAAAATATCAAAGATGTCAAAGCCTGCGTTGCTAAAGGCGATTTAGTACGAATTGATGGTCTTCCGATGGCTCAACGCGTTCCGGGGCTACCAGAATTGCCTAGGGGGCAGAATGTAATTTTAGAAGTTCTAGCTCTCGATTTTGTAGAACTTGTTATGGAATGTCGTTTAAAACAAGTTTTGAATGAATCTAGTGAATTGGAAGAAGAAATCACTGATGAAACAGAGGTAGAACCAAAAGACTCTGATATGTCAGATGGTACTCAGGAAATTTCGGAATCCGAGAATCAAGGCTGATTTAAGGTGTGATATTTCAGTAACGGAATACCTAAGGGAGGCTATATAGGAACGGTATTCTGAGAAAAGTTCTTTTTTCCTGTTCGAAAGTGATATATATTCAAGGCAATACTACGATAGTGAAAGGAATTGCGATGGCTAAGAAGATTTTATTTGCGGTGCTAGGTAATCCGATAGCACACAGTCGATCGCCAGAGATTCATAAATTATTCGCAGAAGAGTTCGGAGATTCGATTGATTATCAAAAAATCGAAGTTCCGCTAGGAGAATTTGATACAGCTTTAGATAATTTAATCGATGACGAGTACCTCGGTGTGAACGTTACGATTCCATTTAAAGTTGATGCATTTAAGAGTGCAACAAAGTGTACGAGTCGTGCACGACAGGCGCGAGCCGCTAATACCTTGAAGTTCGAAGGAGGCAAAATCCTTGCGGACAATACAGACGGATCAGGATTTGTTCGGGACGTACAACAGCGATTAGGCTTTGAGATTGCAAATAAGTCTATTTTGATTCTAGGTGCGGGAGGTGCTGTCCGTGGAATTCTACCTAGTCTTCTTGAAGCTGGTCCTAGAAAGATAACGGTTGCGAATCGTTCACTAGCTCGAGCTCAAGAGTTGCAAGATGAGTTCGGTGTTCAATGCATTCTTTATGATGAAACGGGAGCCGAAGAGTACGACCTGATTATTAATGCAACTCCGACGAGTTTGCAGAATAAGGCTCCCCTTATTGAAGAGTCTACTTTTAACAATTGTGAAGTGGCTTATGATTTAGTGTACGGAAGTAAACCCACACCTTTTATGCAGATGGCCGAAAGGGCGGGCACCAAGATTGTTTCAGATGGTTTAGGGATGTTGGTGGAGCAGGCGGCGGATTCGTACGAATTTTGGTTAGGACGTCGTCCTCAGACCGCTTCCGTGTATGAAGCATTGCGTAAGCAGATTCTTGTTTCAGATAAGTAATAAAAACATAATGTATTCACCCTTCTAACCTATTGTGGTTAGAGGGATGTGGAGATATCCGCAGTCAGAGGTGGGTGTTGAGCGAAAACACGACTGAAAAATTAAAGACTGATCTGTCTTCGAATCTAGCTCGTGAGCCAGAGGAAGCGGCTCGCGGGTTGGCACTCGTCCAGCAACTTTTGGACCGAGGAGAAGAGGCCGAAGAACGTAAGGATTTAGTCGTTGGTGAGGAAGTTCGCAAAGAACTGAGAGATACTCTGGCTGAATTGCATCCAGCGGATGTTGCTTATGTGCTTGAGGCGCTCCCTTTGGATGAACGTCTTGTCGTATGGGATTGTGTACGGGCAGGACGGGATGGTGAAATCTTGGTTGAAGTCAATGAGGGTGTTCGAGAAACCTTGATTGATGCAATGAACCGTGATGAATTGGTCGATGCGGTTGAGGCATTGGACACGGATGAAATTGCGGACCTTGTTGAAGATTTACCTCCGGATGTTGTAGCAGAGGTTCAAGAGGGCCTTTCGCACGAGGAACGAGCTCAGTTGCGAGCGGCGATGAGTTACCCCGAAGATTCCGTGGGTGCTCGTATGGATTTCGAAATTGTTTCGATCCAAGAAAATGTGACGCTTGATGTGGTGTTGAAGTACCTTCGTCGACTGAAAGATCTTCCAGACCATACAGACCAGGTTTTTGTCGTTGATCAACATGAAAGACTAAAAGGAACTTTACCGGTAGATCGAATCCTTACAAATCAACCAGAAGCTAGAGTTCAGGATTTGATGATCACGGATATGTTGACATTAAATCCGTTGGATGCGGATACGGAAGCGGCTCAGGCTTTCGAACGATACGACTTGGTGAGCGCACCTGTAGTTGATGAAACTGGTCGCCTAGTTGGACGGCTTACTGTTAACGAAGTTGTTGACGTCATTCGAGAAGAAAGTGATGAAGAAGCTTACGGAGCAGTGGGTTTGGATGACGATCAGGATATTTTCGAATCAATATGGTCTTCCGCTACAGCTCGTTGGTTGTGGTTAGGTATCAACTTATGTACAGCCTTCTTCGCATCTCGCGTTATTTCTTATTTTGACGGTACGATTGAAAAGGTAGTGGCATTAGCTGCGTTGATGCCAATCGTGGCGGGTATCGCAGGTAATTCTGGTAACCAAACACTGACACTGTTGGTTCGTTCTATGGCAACGGGTCAAATTACTGAGTCAAACCAGACCGACGTTATTAAGAAAGAAATTTTTGTTGCAGTCATTAATGGCCTGATTTGGGGTGTCATTGCAGGACTTTTTGCTTGGTTGCTTTATTACCAAAGTCCAGATGGGAAATTGTTAGGGATTACTATGTTCTTAGCTATGGTGCTCAATATGTTGATGGGTGCCATTGTTGCGATCCTTGTTCCTCTTACACTTAAGAAAATGGGACGAGATCCTGCTATGGGCGGGTCTGTCTTGTTGACGTTTATCACTGACTCAGGTGGCTTTTTCATATTCTTGGGGTTGGCCTCTGTTATCTTTTCATGATCAACCCTAAGGGGTTGATCATGAAAATCATAAAGAAGATAGTTGTTTCCTCCCTTTTTCTTTTCTATTTTCCTTTTATTGTGGAGGCTCAAGAAGCTCCTTTAGAGGAGTTGGAAGCTGTGGTTGTGGTAAGTCGTCATGGCGTTCGAGCTCCAACCCAATCGGAAAAGAAACTCGCTACTTTAAGTCGATATCCATGGCCAGATTGGGGTGTCAAACGTGCCTATTTAACGCCACGAGGCTATGAATTAGTCCGTCAAACCTGGTCTTTTGTAGCAAAAGAAAAATCTTTTATACACACGGGGTGTCCTAATGCTCAAAATATTCAAGTTATTGCAGACGTCGATGAACGAACGATTCGTACTGCACACGCTCTGTTAGACGGTCTGTATCCTGGGTGTTTTATTCCTATAGAAGTAGCATCAGAAAAATCTTCTGCTCTTTTTTCTCCATTAAAAGCTAAAGTTTGTGAAATTAAACATCCACAGCATTTAGCGAAAAAGTTAACGCAAAAAGCTTATGAAATTCCCATTCGTTTTAGTTCGGAAATTCAAGAATTAGAAAGAATCACGCAAATTTCTTTTAAAGGGAATTTGACAGGGAAGGCTTCTAAATACAAAGTTGGTTTCGAAGGAAAACCTTATTTAGCCTCATCTGTGATTGGAATATTTGCTTTGGAATGGGGACAGTGGCCAGGACAACTAGTGGCTTGGAACCAGGTGGATGAAACTGTTCTAAGACGGTTAATGCCACTTCGTGTTGCAGTATTTTCTGCTTTAAATCGCGATATAGAAGTCGCCCAATACAAAGGTTCTGCATTAGCTTCCAAAATAATAGATTCCCTAGAAAAAGGGAAAAAATATACTTTTTTAGTCGGACACGATACAAATCTATCCAATCTAGGTGCATTATTTGACCTAAATTGGCAAATTCCTGGACGAGCATCTAACGAAAATGCACCAGGAGGATATTTGAAATTTGAAAAATGGAAGGTAGGGAATCGATCCGAAATCCGAATTTCATATAGTGCATTATCTCTTCAACAAATTCATGCTCAACAGATCCATCAAGGTCCGATAGAAGTTCAAATTCTTCCTCCGAATACCAATTTTGAACAATGGTCACATCGTTACCGTAATCGGATTTTGACTCGCTGTGTAAGCGAACAATAGAGAACTCTGAAAAAGTTCAGAAATCATAAAAAACTCAAAAAGATGATCTTTTGCCTCATAATTAATTGAGAACATTTCTCATTATCAATAAAAGGTGTATTATTGTGATTGATAATGATTATCGATTCGATTGTTAAATTATATCCAGGAGGTAAAACCTGTGTTAGGTCGTGAAAAACATCGGTTATCTGAGTTAGAACCGGGGTTAAAAGCAACAGTAGTTAAGTTCGAACTTGAGAACTTAGAGGAGTTGTCTCGGTTACAACAGCTCGGACTGACTCGTGGATCGTCTGTCGAAGTACTTTCTTCAAACTTCAAGGGACCGATTCTCCTGAAGATTGGTGATACGCGTATTGCTGTAAGTCGTGAAGTTTGTACACAAATCAAGATCATCATCCATTAATTTGAGTGAAGGATAAGAGATGTTGCTTAAGGAATTCAGTCCAGGTCAGTCTGGAAAAATTGTTCGTTTTCGGTCTGGTCAGAGTGCTTACCGTAGACGCCTTTTTTCACTGGGAATCTTACCTGGCACGGTTTTTGAAATAGTTCGTGTTGCACCACTAGGTGATCCAGTTGAAATTAAGGTTCGTGGCTCTTATGTCAGTGTGCGAAAAGACGAAATCGAATTATTAGAAGTAGAAAGAATATAGGAGAGATTATGTCGATAAAAAACACAATTTGTGTTGTCGGCAATCCGAATTGCGGCAAAACTACGTTATTTAATGCACTTACGGGTTCGCATCAAACCGTCGGGAATTGGCCTGGTGTGACCGTAGAAAAGATTACGGGATCTTTTAAACTTGGAAATCGGGATATTACATTAGTTGACCTACCCGGTGTTTATTCTTTACAACCTTCTTCTGTTTCAAGTGAAGATGAACGTGTTGCACGTGACTATATTCTTCAAAATGAATCCGAGTTAGTGATCAATATTGTTGATGCTTCAAACCTTGAACGAAACCTCTACCTAACCACTCAATTAATTGAGATGCAGGTACCTATGATCGTGGTTGTCAACATGTTAGATGTGGCAAAAAAACGTCAGATTGGTATTGATTTGAAGGTGTTGAGTGAAAAATTAGGTTGTCCGGTTGTTGGTATCGTAGCAAGTCGTGAAGAAGGCATTGAGGAACTCAATCAAACGATTAATGCGTTTTTAGAAGCTTCTTATGTTCCTAATAAT
>CAZBHT010000016.1:0-17615 GCA_964491655.1 uncultured Burkholderiaceae bacterium | reverse complement strand
AAGCAATGATGATGGCAACAATGCTAACGGCCATAACTGTGGCGCGACCAATCCAAATCAATTCCTTTTGACCTGCTTTAGGACGGATAAAAGCACGATAGAAGTCTTCAGTTAAAACGGAAGAGCAAACGAGTAATTGACAAGAAAGTGTGCTCATCACTGCGGCTAAGATCGCGGATAGTAAAACGCCACCAATCCATGGGCTGAAAAGAGTGTTAGACAGAACCATAAAAACACGTTCGTGGTTTTCGTTAACTGCAGTTGCAAATTCAGGATGAGCGTGGAAATAGGCACTACCGAAAAAGCCAGCTGCAACGGCACCACTCAAACAGAAAATCAACCAAATCATGCTGATATTAAATGCTTTCGGCATGACTCGAACGGATTTAGCTGCCATGAAACGCACCAGAATATGAGGTTGTCCAAAGTATCCTAATCCCCAAGCAAGAAGTGAAACAATTCCAACAACGGTCTGGCCTTGCAACATATTGACGTGATTAGGATCAATCGCTTTGACTTGATCGATAGCGTCACTGAAACCGCCTAAATCCACCATAACGGCTACTGGAGCAATGATTAACGCCAAGCACATCAAAGTGGCTTGAATCGTATCCGTCCAGCTTACGGCTAAAAATCCACCTAAAAAGACGTAAGCAAGAGTTGCAATCGTGCCCAGAATTAAAGCATGGGTGTAGGGGAGATCAAAGACGTTTTCGAAAAGTCGAGCGCTAGCGACCATACCAGAAGCTGAGTAAATTGCAAAGAAAAGCAAAATAACAATAGCTGGAATGATTCGTAGTAGCCGACTCTTATCTTCAAAACGATGAGTAAAGTAATCTGGAAGCGTCAATGCATTATGAGCCACTTCAGTGTATTCACGTAAAGGACAAGCAACTATTTTCCAGTTGAAAAAGGTTCCAAGTGCTAAACCAATAGCAATCCAGCTTTCACAAATACCAGAGAGAAATACAGCTCCGGGAAGTCCCATTAAAAGCCATCCACTCATGTCTGAAGCACCAACTGACAAAGCAGTGACCAAGCTTCCTAAGCGACGGCCACCTAAAATATAGTCATTAAAATTACGTGTATAGCGCCAGGCAATGACACCAATCAATACCATAGCAATTAAATAACCAATAAAGGTAACGGAAGTGGGATCCCAACTCATTTGAACAACTTTCTCAATATCAGGTAACAATTTGTTCCATCATACTTTATTAAAATGTCTATCCTCGGGATTTGAGACATAATTCGACAATAAATTGTTATTTCAACCCAAATTTTAAGTAAACAGAGTAGGCTAAAAGTGCAAATTCCTCTAATTACGGACCCTGATGAGGTTTTTTCTGAAATCAAAACAGACTTCGAAAAGATTCAAGAAGCAACTATTCAGAATCCTTTTCCGAGTTGGAAGGAACGTTTATCTTTGTTAGAGCGTTTAGAAAAATTGGTTGTTGAAAATCAAGATGCAATTTCTGAAGCGATTAATACTGATTTTGGTCATCGGTCTGCATTACAAACTGAAATGCTTGACGTATTACCATTGTTAAATCACATTCGTCTATTAAAGCGCAAAGCAAAAAATTGGATGAGGCCTCGCTTTCACTTTGCTGATGCTTTATTTTTACCGGCTCATAGTTTAATGATGGCTCAACCGAAGGGAATTATAGGCATTATTTCTCCTTGGAATTATCCATTACTACTAAGTATGGGGCCTGTAGCCTATGTATTTGCAAGCGGTAATCGTTGTATGGTGAAACTTTCAGAGTTTGCACCTGTATTTGCGGATCTGATAAAAAAACTCGTTGCGAAGTATTTTCGTCCTGATGAAATGTGCATCATTACAGGAGACGAGCAAATTGCGAGTCGTTTTACTTCCTTGCCTTTTGACCATTTAATTTTTACAGGGTCTTCTTCGGTTGGTAAAAAGGTTATGACGATGGCTTCTAGTAATCTAGTACCAGTAACGCTTGAGTTGGGAGGAAAATCTCCGGTTTTAATTACTCCGAATTATCCGCTACGCCACGCAGCAGAGCGTGTCCTTTTTGCTAAGTTATTAAATTCAGGGCAGACTTGTATCGCTCCGGACTATGTTCTGATTGAACATCGTGCAGTTCCCCGATTCTTAGGGCTGTTACAAGAAATTGGTCGAGAGTTCTATCCTAACGGGATACACGAAAACGACTACACCTCGATTGCAAATCGAACTCATTTTGAACGAATTTTGAATCAATTACAGCAAGCATCCATGTCTTCTAAGATTTATCCGATATTTTCTGGTGAGCAAGTAGACATGGTAAAGCGAAAAATTGCTCCACAAGTCGTCACGAATCCCATGCTGAATGAATCTTTGATGCAAGAAGAAATTTTTGCCCCAGTTTTACCTATCGTAGCTTATCCAGATGGGAAGGTTGAAGAGGCACTTGATTTCATTAACTCAAGACCTCATGCGTTAGCTTTTTATCTATTTGATAATGATAAAAAGCGAATTGAAGATATTTTGCGTAAAACGAAATGCGGAGGTGTGACCATCAACGATGCTCTTTGGCACGCTACTCAATCGACACTTCCTTTTGGTGGAGTTGGACATTCTGGTATGGGATCTTGGACCGGTAAAACGGGTTTTGATTCACTGAGCCACTTTAAACCTGTTTTCTACCAGAGCCGTTTTTCGATGGTTTCGTTACTAAATCCACCGTATTCATCTCAAATTCGTCAATTTATTAAAAAACAAATTACGGCTAAAAAAACAAGAAAAATTCAATTGATCCTTAA
Source organism: uncultured Burkholderiaceae bacterium (assembly GCA_964491655.1). GTDB lineage: Bacteria > Pseudomonadota > Gammaproteobacteria > Burkholderiales > Burkholderiaceae_F > JAFTYR01. Next base: position 14,840 of record CAZBHT010000016.1, on the reverse strand, counting down.
GTTTTTAAAAGGATTAACTCAGAAAAATAAGGAATAATCGTAACTGTGAACGGAAATTAACCTCCGATATACGACATTTCAATTCGTTGAGTATGACTTTGTGATTGAGCGGTTCTTATTTCCGAATAATGCTCCTCTCGAGCAGACCAAATGCGTCCGATCGCTTCTGCAATCTCTGTATCTGAAGCACCCCCTCGAAGCATTTGTCGTAGATCAAATCCTTCTGAAGAAAATAAGCATCGGTACATTTTTCCGTCAACGGATAATCTCATACGAGAACAACTATGGCAGAAAGGTTGTGTGACAGAAGAAATGAATCCAATTTCACCGGCTCCATCTTTATATCGCCAACGTGTCGCCACTTCTCCTAGATAGTTTGGATCAAGAGGTTCTATCGGATAATGGCGTTGAATTTCTTGGATTAATATAGAACTTGGAACCACATCGTCCATTTTCCAATCATTTCGTGTCCCGACATCCATATATTCAATAAAGCGAACGATAATCCCCGTGTGACGGAATCGTTCAATAAGCTTTAAAACTTCTTGCTCATTAATACCTTTTTTTACAACGCAATTGACTTTAATGTCTCGAATACCTGCATTTTGAGCCGATAAGATTCCATCAATGACTTTCGAAGCAGGGAAGCCAACATCATTAATATTTTGAAAAAGTGTTTCATCAATAGCATCAAGTGATACGGTAATGCGTGAGAGACCTGCTTTGGCTAAAGCAACTGATTTTGAATGTAAAGCAGAACCATTGGTTGTAATGGCAACATCGAGCTTTTTACCTTGAGCTGTTTTTAATTGAGTCAGTTTGGAAACAAGATTTTCGATTTTGCGACGTAGTAGTGGCTCACCGCCGGTTAATCGAATTTTTTCAACTCCATTTTGAACCGCAATGCGGGTGATACGCTCAATTTCTTCAAATGATAATAATTCTGTATGAGCTAAAAAAGGAGAGGACTCTTCAAATTTTTCTTTTGGCATGCAATAGCGACACCGAAAGTTACAACGATCCGTGACAGAGATTCTCAAATCACGAAATGGTCTCCCTCGAAGGTCAATCCAGTGACCATTCTGACGGGATATGTTCCCGGTTAGAGGAATAACACGGGTAGCATTTATGATTGGAATAATTCGAGAACTCATACGACTGGATTTGTGCAATATGCAGTGATTATAAAAAAATCAGAGTTCTTAGCCTGTTATTGATGAAAATAATGAGCATTTTATGTCAGCTATGATAATTTTTATCTATGAAGTAAATGTTTAGATGACTAATCTGGTTAGATATCTTGATATCTAAAATATTCTGATTCAAGTATGTATCTGAACTCTTCAAATAAAGTTTATTTATGTAAAATTCCATGTGGTGACAAAGTCCAGCCTTTGGTAAGTTTATTGAGGTTGATGAGGTGTAATACGTTATACAGAGTAAGTGGCTTCTGTGTTTTTAATACAATGATTCGTATATGAATTTTGAAAAAGATTTATTTGATATAGCAGAGACTCCTGCGACTGAATCTGTTTTGGATGATTCATTAAAAAGTAATCAGAATTTAAAGAAATCAAAGTATGATCAATCCTCTCCTTTAGCAGAACGGTTACGCCCTCAGACTATCGAAGATGTAGTTGGTCAAGTACACCTATTAGGAAAGGGTCGTCCTCTTCGTAGTGCTTTTGAAACAGGACATCCTCATTCAATGATTCTTTGGGGCCCTCCAGGTACGGGTAAGACGACACTAGCTCGATTGATGACAGATGCTTTTCATCTTCCAATGATCTCAATCTCTGCTGTGCTTGGAGGAGTCAAAGACATCCGTGATGCAGTAGAGAAGGCAAATATCAATAGAGAAAAAACAGGAAAATCAACTGTTGTTTTTGTTGATGAAGTACACCGCTTTTCAAAAAGTCAACAAGATGCATTTTTACCTCATGTCGAAAGTGGGTTGTTTGTTTTTATTGGTGCCACGACAGAAAATCCTAGCTTTGAAGTTAATAGCGCTTTACTATCTCGATCTTCTATTTATGTGTTGCAATCTCTAAATCGAGAAGATTTAAAAAAACTTCTCCAAAGGGCGATTGAAAGAAAATATATCGAGATTACGTTTAAATCTGAAGCTGAAGAATTACTGATTGATTTAGCAGATGGTGATGCAAGACGTTTTTTGAATACAGTTGAGATTGTTTCAACTTTAGCCTGTACTCACGGTTTGAAGGAAGTTGACGTTTCCTTTTTAAGGAAAACGTTACCGTCTACTGTAAGACGATTCGATAAAGGCGGTGAGAATTTCTATGATACGATTTCTGCACTGCATAAATCGATTCGAGGTTCGGATCCAGATGCCTCTCTTTATTGGCTTTGTCGAATGTTTGATGGAGGTGTCGATCCGCTCTACCTAGGTAGACGCCTCATGAGAATGGCTACTGAGGATATTGGTTTAGCCGATCCGAGAGCGATGACGGTTGCTAAGAATGCGGTTGAAATTTATGAGCGTCTTGGTAACCCTGAAGGAGAACTCGCTTTAGCGGAAGCTTGTATCTATTTAGCTGTCGCCCCAAAATCTAATGCAGTTTATAAGGCTTTTAACCAAATGAAAGCTTTCGTAAAAAAGGACGGTACTCGTCCTGTACCAATGCATTTAAGAAATGCTCCTACTTCGATGATGGGAGATTTGGGATATGGAAAAGGGTATAGATATGCCCATGATGAACCAGGCGCCTTCGCCGCGGGGGAAAAGTACTTCCCGGAAGATTTACCTGAATTGCGTTACTATCAGCCAACTGACCGAGGGGTTGAAATAAAAATTGCAGAAAAAATGAAGGCCTTACAAAGGTTGAATTTTGAAGCACGTCAAAGTGGTCAACTTCCTAGTGGAAAACCTCGTGGAACGGCTCATGCTTCAGATCCCGGGGTAAATAAGAAGTCATAATGAAAAATTAATACATTTAAAAGTACTTCTGAAGGCCAAATTTCTTTGTGAAGCCGTTGCATGGCGTACAATTAAAAAATTATCTTCTGATTTTACAGACTAAATAAAAAATGCTTGATCCAAATCTGCTTAGAAAAAATTTCGATGAAGTGGTTGCTCGTTTGAAAACGCGCAATTTCGATTTTCCAACGGAAAAATATCAATCTTTAGAAGAAGCTCGTAAATCTGTTCAGACTAAGACTGAAGAGTTACAGGCAAAGCGTAATCAACTGGCTAAGCAAGTTGGTATGGCTAAGAAAAAAGGCGAAGATGCTTCTGAATTGATGGTTCAGGGTTCTTTGGTAGCTAAGGAATTAGTTGACTTGGAAGCTCGTACAAGCGAAATTCGAGAACAACTTCATGAATTATTAATGCGTATTCCTAATCTCCCAGACGCAACTGTTCCTGTAGGAAAGGATGAAACAGAAAACGTGGAAGTTCGTCGTTGGGGTACTCCGAGAACTTTTGATTTTGAAATCAAGGATCATGTTGATGTTGGTGCCAAACTTGGCTTAGATTTCGACACGGGTGCTAAATTAGCTGGTACGCGTTTTGCATTCATGAAGGGTGCTACTGCTCGCTTGCATCGTGCGCTAGCTCAATTCATGTTAGATGTTCAAACATCTCAGCATGGATATACAGAGTGCTATACCCCATATATTGCTAACCAAGAAACACTTCTTGGTACTGGACAGTTGCCTAAGTTCGAAGAGGATCTCTTCGCAGCTAAAAAAGGTGGGCAGGAAGGACAGGGCGAGCTGTTTTATCTGATTCCAACCTCTGAGGTGACTTTAACTAATTCAGTTCGTGGCATGATGCTTAAAGATACTGATCTTCCAATCAAGATCACGGCTCAAACACCTTGCTTCCGTTCTGAAGCGGGATCTTACGGTAAAGATACTCGTGGCATGATTCGTCAGCATCAGTTCGAAAAGGTTGAAATGGTTCGTATCGTTAAACCTGAAGAATCCTATCAACACCTTGAAGAAATGGTTGGCAATGCAGAACATATTCTTCAATTGCTTGGATTACCATATCGTGTCGTAGCTCTTTCTACTGGGGATATGGGATTCGGCGCAGCTAAGACTTTCGACTTAGAAGTATGGCTTCCTGCTCAGAATACTTACCGTGAAATTAGTTCTGTATCGAACTGTGAAGCCTTCCAGGCTCGTCGTATGCAGACTCGCTTCAAACGTGAAAACGGTAAACCAGAATATGTTCATACTCTCAACGGTTCTGGCTTGGCTGTTGGTCGTACTTTGGTTGCTGTTTTAGAAAACTATCAGAATGAAGATGGTTCTGTGACTGTCCCTGAAGCATTACAACCTTATATGGGCGGATTAAAGGTTTTGACACCACAGTAATCTACTAGAAAAGATTATTAAATAATCCTTAAACCCCGCATGATCGTTTATTGTTCTGCGGGGTATTTTTGTGCTTAAAGTTTTCAGAATCCAAAAAGATTGGGTTATTTAGTATTCAATCTAAATAACCCAAAATCATCAAAGTTTAGTGTTTCAGTCTGTTCTTATTTCATTTCGGACTTAAGACATAATTCTTCAATTTTTAAAACATAATCACGATAATTATTTAGATAGAACGATAGGGCTTGTGAAAAGTCATCCCCTAACATGCCGTCCAAAAATAATTTCGAAACTTCTTGGTAATCAGTTAAGACACTCTGAAAGCGAACGAAAACCAAACGCTCTTCATGGGACATATGTTTTACACAATCGACCAGGACTTCTTGCGCACAAGGAAGGTAGTACCAGAAATACATTAGGTCTAAAGAAATCAAAATAGACTTAATTTCAAGTTTACGAGCTTGTTCTCCAGTTAGGCGAATGAAGTCTTTGGGGTTCAAAAGAGCCTCTAAAACATTCTTTTTAGGGAATGCAACTTCAAGTTGCGTGTAACAATCAAAAAGACGAGAAATTTGCGATTTGTAATCCCATCTTCTTAGACGACCGTTATTGCGTCGATCTGCTGTAGATTCAATAATGCCGGCTACGGTGTCAGAAGCAAATTTAGATACGATTGCGGCAGCGGGGACTAGAATCAACTCAGCAGACATACCAGTTAGTATCGGTAAGATAATCGCTAGGGTTGCGTTGTAGACCATCGCTACAGGAATTGCCAATACGCTACGGAATAAATTTCCAATAACCGCAGTTTTCGGAAATCCTCTAAAAATGTTGTGAGAGGAAATATAAATGCCATTTGCTAAAGCAATTAACGAGAAAACCAGTAGGGGTGCATTATCTACCGTAATTCCTAGAATATCGCTCAATATAACATTTCGGGTAATACCTTCCAAAAGTACGACAGAAATACCTGTGTACATAAGGGAATCACTAACTCTAGACCAGCTAATGAGTTGTTTCCAGCTCAATAACATGTTCTTTTTTAACCCACCTGAGATTAAGGCCTGAATGATGTTACGAACACCGGTAATACCAAACCAGATGAGTGCGCCGAACCAGGCTAGGAACCACCAATCTTGGGTAAGCATGAATGTGATAAAAGCAGGAATAAATCCAAAAGATATTTTTAAAACATTCACAAGAGCTGTATTGAGGTAACTAGTCTTATGGCTTGATTTTTCATTTTTAACATCAGTGTCAGCTAAAGGTGAAAAACCATTACTCTTTTCAGAGACAAGCCCCCCCATCGTGATCATATTACCTTGATCTGAAAAGGTAGCGTTAGCAAGTCCGGCAGACCATTCTCTTTTTTTTGATAAACCAAAATGAGTGAGTCCTAAAGTACTTCGAATCCAACGAATGAAGTGATTACCGCAGTTAACATTCTTATATTTTTCTTGATAAGAAAGCTTAACTTCTAGGGGTAAGTTAACGGGATGGAAATCTGCATTATTTTTGCTAATTTTTGCCACGCTGTTTGGTAGCGTATCTAATACAGCAATACCCATTCCATACCGGGTACCGAGATGACTGGTTGAATCGGTGCCAATTCGACTACCTAAAGGTTCATGGGCATAGAAAGCTTGAAGCGTAAGAATCTTTTCAAGGATCTTTGTAAATTTATCTTTTCTTTCTAGATTCCCTTCCGATTTAAGTTCAGAACGCATATTGCGAATAATTGGCTTGAGTCTTAAAACACTTCCTTGCTGATTGATTGCGGACTGTAACTCATTGATTTCTTTTATAGATTCAAGTCTACCACTAAGCCATTCACGCATATTGAATAATTCAATATGCGTGACCGCACCTTGTGCATCCCAGAGTATTTCTAGTACGTCTTTAGCATCAAGTCCTCCTAAAAGAAGAGTAAGACGCTGACTGACTCTTAGCTCATGAAGTCGAGCAACTAACGTTGGAATGTCCATACAAAATAATGATGGGCGGTCATCCTCTCCAGGAGTTTCTACTGAAGGAATATCTGGGTTTTGGTTAGGTGCAATCCATTGGTTGTAAATCAGATTTGGGCTGAGTTGATCTAATTGCTCAAGTTGACGTTCTATTTCAGAGCGTTTTTTATCATCTGATTTTTCAAGAGCTAGTTTTAGTTCATCAACTCGAGCTTCTAAAGTAGGATAGATCGCCCGATGAATAAATTCAGCGACACGTAAAAGTGAGCTCTGTCCGCCAGCAAGAAATTCATCAAACTGATTCTTTTCAAAGTGTGGTAAGGTCAAAGATAAAGATCGACTAATTTCAGGAGCATGAACTTGATTAAATCGGTCCAGTGTTGCATACATTTGATCTTTAGCCCATTCTTCTGCTAGATGGCCTTCAGCCTGAAAACGCATCATGTCGGGATCAGAGAGAAACTCTAAGAAAGCTTCTGGTCCAGTGAATCCTCGGGGAGTCCATAGGAACTCCACATACCGACCTCGAAAGATTGCTTTTAGTTTTAGGCCAATTCGTACGGTGATACCAACGATCTCCGCGGCTTTTAGTAACTCTCGAGCTACTTCCGGTTCTACATAGTTGTAGTACACCACGGTAAGCCGTCGAATTCCTTTAACCCAGGCATCCATAATGAGGTAGGTCGAATTCTTTCGACCCTGAGTATTTGAATCATGTACGTGGTCATCAAAGGTTTTCTGATTCCACTCTTCAGGCATTTCTAATAGGTAATTTTTAGATAAGAATTGCCGAACGATACGAGGATTACCAGAAGCAACCTTACGGAAGTCGTGAATCAATTGCAGTTGTGTTTCTTGGTTTCCACGTGAGCGTACGATTTCTTTCATAATTTGAATTAGTACGCGAGCCGTATTGAAACGAAATGTAGTTTGTGCACTATGTAAAACTTCATCATAGAGCACGTGAAGGGCCTGAAGACGCTCCTCTGCGGTACCAGATTGATTTAATTTACCAAGTAAATTAATAACCGCGTAAGCCATACGGAATTGATGTGAATTTGCTAAATTCTGAATTCCGTGCGGATGAAGTGTTGTATTAAAGATTTGTTTTTCGACCGAGGTAGAAAAGGTGTGATCAATTTCTTGATTGATCATTGCTAATAGTCTTCTGTCTTCTTTATCAAAATAAAGACTTTCGTTATCGGATTCAAAAAAATTATTCTGATGCATTTTCTTTCTTTTTCTACATCTTTCATTCAATACACAATCACAATGGAGAAGCGACTAAGCTTTTCCCTAAGTAATTTTCTTACTCGTCAACAAAGAGCTCTACATAAAAATATGTAGAGCTATAACGCCATTATCGGTCGATAGACTAAAGGAATGTAACCTTTGGTTCAGGACGAGCAGGGATGCGGAATGAACGCAAAGTTTTACGTCCATAGAAAAGTCCACTTTGGACGATTTCGTTTTCTGAAAGGCCTAAGAATTTCTGAACTTCAGCTTCGAGTCGTGCGACTCGTATAGCGTATCCAGCAATCGTACAGCCGATGTCGAAGGCTTCCGCAGCTAAGTTAAAGTACAGGCAAGCCATAGCGCTATCGGTTAATTCCCAATCAACTTCAGTTTTTGAAGTGACCATGAATGCAACACCCGTAGCTTGTCTAAATACAAAATCATCCCCCTGTTCATAACGTTTTTTAAGACTAGCTAATTTGGCATTAGCTGGATGCTGAATCGCTTGCTTGATAAACCACTGTGCAACAAGGCTACTTAATTCTTTCACCTTTTCTGGGTTATTAATAACGATCCATCGAACAGGACGTACATTGCGGGCAGACGGGTAGTAATTAGCAACTTCGACAATTTGTTCAATTGTTTTTTGAGGAACCGGTAGTTTTGAAAAGGTTCGGTAAGATCGACGATTTTTTAATAAATCGACAAGTCGTTGAGTATCGGACGATCTAAATAAAGGAGCTTTTTCTAAATCAATATTGTCTTGACGAATACCAACTAATGAATTTGCTTTTTCTGGACAGTAAGCCGTGCATTGTCCACACTGAATGCAACGGTCTTCAAATTCCTCAGCAATGGAGGGAATACCGTTCTCTACAGTAATAATTTTTGCTGGACAAACAAGCGCACAAGTTCCGCATCCGGTACATTGATTATTGATCAAATATTTAGTCATAGTAATGCTCAATAAAAGGCAAAAAGACTTTTTATGTTTTATGAGGGGCTACATGTTGAATTTTATCGAAAAAATACGGCAATCCCCTGTTTTAAATTTCAGATCATGGAGAAATAGGAGCTTTAAGAATAAATGAATAATTTATTTACTAGAAAGGTTACTATAAAACCCATCAATTTGAGATAAGCGTCTAAAATCACTCATACTAGAGGAAAGAAGATGCAAGAAATACTCATCAATTGTTCAGTACATGAGACTCGTGTTGCCCTTTTAACTGAAGGGGTTCTTCAGGAATTAAGGATAGAACGTAATTCCAATGTCAGTCTTGTTGGAAATATCTATTTAGGTGTTGTAGCTAAAGTGCTTCCAGGCATGCAAAGCGCTTTTGTAGAAATTGGTTTAGACCGAGCTGCTTTTTTACACGTAGCCGATATGAGACAAGCTCGACAAGAAAATGGTTCTTTGATTCCAATTGAGCGAATTCTTCACGATGGTCAAATCGTTCTCGTTCAAGTCTCTAAGGACCCCATTGGAACTAAAGGAGCTCGGTTAATGACCGATATTAGCCTAGCTGGACGTTTCTTGGTATACCTTCCTTATGAATCTCGTGTTGGAATTAGCCAGAAAATCGAAAATGAATTCGATCGAGAGCGTCTAAAAGATATTGTTGAAGAGTTATTAATTACTCAAAATGCTCTGGATAAGGGCGGTTATATTGTCCGTACTAGCGCAGAAGATGCAGTTGTCGAAGATTTTGTTTCTGACTTCCGATATCTCGGAAAAATATGGGAGGATATTTCAGCAAAAACACATGTGGTACAGGCGCCCGCTTTGTTACATGGAGACGTATCAATTGCAGAAAAAGTTCTTCGGGATTTGGTAGGCGAAAGTACCACTAAAATTTATGTGGATTGCTTTGATGTTTATAACGAATTACTACGGTTTGCTGAAAAGTTTGTTCCAGAAGCTTTACCGTTATTAGAGTTTTATGACAAGGAACGCCCTTTATTTGACCAATTTAATATTGAAGAGGAAATAGAGGCATCTCTTTCTAGACGGGTTGATTTAAAGTCCGGTGGTTATCTCATTATTGATCAGACCGAAGCAATGACGACGATCGATGTTAATACCGGTGCTTTTGTTGGTCGAAGAGATTTTTCCGATACGATCTATAAGACCAATCTTGAAGCAACTCATGCAATTGCTCGCCAATTAAGACTTAGAAATTTAGGCGGTATCATCATCGCAGATTTCATTGATATGGAAAATCCTGAACATCAACAAGGAGTTATTTCAGAATTGCGGAAGGCTGTTGCAGATGACCGTAATCGCATTACAGTCAGTGAGTTTACGGCACTAGGTTTGGTTCAAATGACTCGCAAACGCACAAGAGAGTCTTTAGCTCATGTGCTCTGTGAAGCCTGTCCCTGCTGTGGTGGAAAGGGGGAAATTAAAACAGCACGTACCGTTTGTTATGAAATTTTGCGTGAGGTTTTAAGAGAACATCAACAGTTTAAAGATGCAAAAGAATTCCGAATTCTAGCTTCTCAAACAGTAATTGATTTGTTCTTAGATGAGGAAAGTGAAGCTCTTGCCTTATTAGGTGACTCAATTCAAAAACCAATTACCCTGCAATTAGCAAGTGAATATATGCAGGAAAAATATGATGTTTTGGTGCTCTGATGACTAAAAAACAACTGCGCTGGGATGTTGTCGTCTTTGACTGGGATGGAACCATAGCAGATACAACATCGCTTATTACAAAAGGAATGCGTGCCACTTGTCTTGCAATGGGATATCCAGATCCAGGTGCTGATTGCGTTCTATCTACAATTGGGTTAAGTCGAGCAGAATCAATGCAACAAATTTGTCCGGACTGTCCTATGGAACGTTGGCAAGAGTTTTACGAGCGGTATTTTTCATGGTATCGAAGTGAAGAAGCGGTACTAGACATTAGGGATGGAATGCGGGAATTATTCCAAACTTTGTCTGACAAGGGCTATCGATTAGCGATTGCAACCGGAAAGAGTAGAGTAGGGCTGAATCGAGTTTTAGATCAATTTAATTGTGCAGAATATTTTGAAGTGACTCGCACGGGAGATGATACTTTTTCAAAACCTAATCCGGCAATGCTGATGGAAATTTCAGATGAGATGGGAGTCATGCTTAAGCGCATGGTGATGGTTGGTGACTCTGAACACGATCTCTTAATGGCGAAAAATGCTGGGTGTGATGCCATTGGTATTTTAGGTGGTGCCTCATCAGAAAAAGTATTAAAAGCACTTCCCAATATTGCTTTAGTTCGAAATACAGAAGAGCTTGCCCAAGTTCTAGAGTAGGAAATTTCATAAATAAAAACTAAAGCCCCCCTTTTTTTTTGAACTACACCCCGTTTAGTAGACCATCTATTAAAGGGGATGGGATCAATCAGAGTTGTTCAACCTGAATTCCAGCCTTTCTTAGGAAGCGAATTCCAGCATCATCTCGATATTGCTCGTGATAGTAAACGGCTTTAATACCGCATTTTTGAATTAATAGTGAGCAGTGGATACACGGAGAATGTGAAATAAAAATACTGGCGTCTTGTGATGAATAGCCGTTTTGACACAATTTTGCAATTGCGTTTAATTCAGCATGCTGTACTTCTGGACGAGTCACGAGTTTGCCATCGACTTCCATTTCGCAACAATTATCGTAACCAGTCGGCATTCCATTCCATCCAAAAGAAATGATAGAGTGGTTTTTTACAATAACGCAACCTACTTGTAATCGCTTAGCGTAACTACGCTTTGCAGTTAGTAGAGCGATTTGCATATACATTTCATTATCTTTACGAATATCCATGGCTTTTACTTCATCAGAAATAACGGGTGTCATTTTATCAATTGATTCTTATGAATAGACAGCTATTGAGTTGACCAAAATTTCATAATCACTTTATTCTCTCTGGCAGGCTGTGCTACGCTAACAATGAATATAAATGTAAGGGGTTTTCAATTGAAAATACTATTAGCACTCGTATGCTTTATTGCTACGATTATTCACGGATTTTTTGGCTATTACGTTTACCTTAAGGGTGAGAGCATTTTTCAACCAGAAGGTATGGTAGTAGCGGTTGCTAAAAAACAGACTACAGGCGAAGTGTCCTTTGATATTTTTCGACAAAAAAATGCTCATATTATCGATAAGTCGGTAGAAGAACAGGCAAAGAACGCTTCAGCTCCAGCAGAAGATAACGCTAATTCTGAAGGTTCTATTTTGAGTACTTTAAGTGTTCAGAAGACTGAGCCACTAGTTAAAGATGAAGTTCCAGCAGAAGTACGTACTGATGAATCAATACCTGCTCAGAAACTACCTCAGTCGAAAGAAGAGTACATGTCATTTCAAACGGGTTGGGTTGGGATGCTTTTAGTTGAAAATGCTATTGTCGGCTTTGTAACTCTGTTGTTAGGTATCGGTGTTTGTGCTGTTAATGGTAAAGGAAAAGCGTCTCACTGGGTCTTTAGTTTGAATCTACTTTTCTGGGGGCTTTTAAGTGGTTTGATTTGGCTCTTCCGTCCTGTTAATACACCACTTGAAATGCTTCGAGTTGGAATTTCGCTTCCACAATGGTATTTCATCATTGCGATTACAGGAGCTGGCGCCGTTTTAAGTCTTCTTCTGTATTTATGTAGTTTTGGTAAGCCCAAAGAGGCTGTTATTTCTAAGAAGAATTCTTCTCCAATTCTTTCTAAGAAAGAAGAGGATGGTAAGGCCTCTAACCCAGTTAAGGAACAGACACCTAAAGCGAGCTTAATCTCTCGATTTGGTTCCTTCAAGAAAGATAAGTCTGAATCATCGAGTACTATTTCATCGGAATCAGAAACCTTAGATCCATTTAATAAGAGGGAATAGTATGAATGATATGGTGGAGTTAACCATTGGTAATCCGGCTCCGGATTTTATTCTTCCAACAGATGAAGGCAAGGATTTTCATTTAAAAGAGAATAAGGGTAACTCCATCATTTTGTATTTTTATCCTAAAGACAATACAGCTGGTTGCACAACTGAAGCTAGAGCTTTTCAAACCCATTTAGATCGCTTTAAAAAGGCCGGCTATATTGTTGTGGGAGTCTCAAGAGATAGTCTTCAAAAGCATCAATCATTTAAAACAAAGCAAGAACTGACGTTTTTATTGCTTTCAGATGAAACGGGGTCTGTTTGTAAGAAATATGATGTGATCAAAGAAAAATCAATGTATGGTCGAAAGTACATGGGAACAGAGCGCTCAACTTTCGTCATTGATTCTGAGGGAATCATTCATTCCATTTATCGTAAGGTAAAGCCACTTACACACGTCAATGATCTTCTTAAAGATCTCGGAATCTAATTTATTTTGCCTTATCTACTGTAGAGACTAGGGTATTTAATTCCAAAAGCCACCGACAACGTTATAGGCTAAATAGTGAATAATAGTAAAAATCCAGTCAACTATTGACCAAAAAAGTGACTGGAGGTCTTTCTCACTAAAAGCAACAAAAAGATCCGTTAAATTTAATCGAGTCGATATTTCATACAAAGCTGTCTCTATAAAGTTAGAGAGTTTTATTGAAATTGTGTTTAAAAGCTCCATAGATCTATTTTTGAAAATATGCTCAGAGGAAAAGTATAAATAAAAAAGCTGGATGACCCCACATCCAGCTTACCTGATTTAAATCAAACTATGAACTTAGTTATGAGTTTGCTTCAGGATCGTATTTTTCGACTCCAAGTTGTCCTTCCATCTTAGAAACGAGAAGAGCAGTCAAGTTGTCACCGAGAACGTTAACAGAGGTACGGATCATATCGAGGACACGGTCAACACCAGCGATTAACGCAACAGCTTCGAGAGGAATATTGACTTGTGTAAAGACAAGAGTTGTCATGATCAAACCAGCACCAGGAACACCTGCGGTACCCACAGCAGCGAGGACCCCCATCAGAACGATCTGGAACTGTTCTGTCATAGAAAGGTCGATACCGTAAACTTCAGCCGCGAAGACAGCACATACGCCCATATAGAGGGATGTACCGTTCATATTGATGGTATTACCTAAAGGAATCGCAAAGGAAGCGATAGCCTTAGAAGCACCCATCTTACGGCTGGCTTCAAGGTTTACAGCGAGTGCAGCTGCGGAGGAGCAAGTTGTAAAGGCAATCAACCAAGGATTAAAGGCTTCTCTGACATAGTCACCGATCTTAATACCGATCGCTCTAACGATTGGAATGTAAGTAACGATAACGAAGGTAGCTGTAGCAACAAAAGCACAAAGGATGAGCTTACCAAGTGGGAGAAGAACAGCAAGACCGTGACGAGTAACCGTGTAGGAAATTAAACCAAAAACGCCAATAGGAGCATAAAGCATGACGTAGTTAGTCATCTTGATCATAGCGTCACCCACTAACTGGAAGAAGTCAACCAATGGTTGAACTTGTTTTCCCATAGTGGATAAGCAGAAACCAAAGAACATAGCAAAGAAAATAACCTGCAACATGCTACCCTTGGCAAAGGCTTCTACTGGATTAATTGGAACGATTTCAAGCAATACCTTAGAAAGTGGTGGAGCGGAAATATTCTTAGCCTGTAAACCTTCAACAGAGATAGTTAAACCAAGACCTGGTTCCATCATGTTGGCAAAGAATAAACCCATTGCCACGGCGATAGCACTGGTTACCATGAAAACCAAAATGGTCTTAGCTGCGATCGAACCGATACGAGCAGCGGAGCCTAAACCAGCGGAACCCGCAATAAGAGTAGCAAGAACCAAAGGAACCACGACCATACGAATCAATCGGATGAACAATGTTCCTAAAGGTTGCAAATAGGTTGTCGCAAATTCTGCACTTACGACAGCACCGACTAAGACACCGAGTGCAAGCCCATACAGCATCTGCATAGGCAAACTCAGCCACACACTTTTCTTTACTGACATATCAATTTCCTTATTATTAATACCGAAAGTCGAATAGGGGTGTTTTGTAACTATTCGACACATTTATCATGCTAGACCAAAAAAAGGGAAAATGAAAGGAAAATTTCACTGATTGAAAAGAAAGTATCACGAATAATTCGACCGTAAGTGCGTAAATTTGAGTATTGATCAAAAAATTTAGTTTTAAAGAATGAAGTTATTAGAAAAGAAGGGGAGTAATGTTATTGAGCCAAATGTTCTACGCTATTTGATTCATCTTCAAAATAAAAAAAAGAGTTACTTAATGTTGAAGATTAAGTAACCACCTGAAAGTAAAGAACTTTATAAATTGTTTTTGGTTCTTCAGGAATAAGCGGGAAAAGATCTTGTAAGACTACTAGCAGTTCAAGG
>CAZBHT010000015.1:0-17814 GCA_964491655.1 uncultured Burkholderiaceae bacterium | reverse complement strand
ACAAAATATATATTCCCCATTATCGGTAATAAGAAACCCAGAAAGATCACCAGTGAAGACGTAGTTTCTTGTCTTCGTCTAGCTATTAATAACACTGAGCACACTCAACAAAAAGTCCTAACAGCATTAAGTCAATTCTTGCGTTGGTGTACATCAAAGCGTCTACTCAACCCATCCCAACGTCTACCAACCGACATTTCATTCATCGAACCTCACTTAGGTATCAAACTTCGTGGAAAAGTAGAGCATTATCCTGCGATCGATTGGAGAGAAGTTCCCCGTTTTATTGCAAAACTTGTGAAATCAAAAGGTATCGGATCAAAAGCACTTTTATTTTGTATTCTCACAACATCTCGTAGTCAATCTGTCCGAATGGCTCAATGGGATGAAATTGACTATTTACACCGAGAGTGGCATATCCCTGCAAATCACATGAAAGGAAAACAAGGTCAAAATCGACCACACGATGTGCCTTTGAGTTCGCAAGCACAATCCCTACTGAAAACATTAAACCAAACCAATAGTGAACTTTTTACTTACAAAGGAAAGACGATTTCCGACGCCTCACTTCGTAAATGTATTCGTAAAATTAATCAAGTAACCGAATCAGCCGGTGAAACCGGATTCCGAGATCCCAACCAACACAATCGAGTAGCTGTACCGCACGGCTTTCGTGCCGCCTTTATGACGTGGGCTCAAGAAAACGAAAAAGACCTAACAGTCGTTGAACATTGCTTAGCTCATAAAGATTCCAATGACAAACATAACGGGGCTTATCGACGGGGATCACTGATGAGACAACGACGAATAATACTTCAAGAATGGGCAGACTACTGTACGAGTTTATTGGAACTACCAGAAGCAAAGTAAGTAATAAAAGGAGGAACTTACTTCTCGTACGTCATAGTATCTAAAGCCATATAACCATGGTTTTACAATAGAATTCTTCTTACAATTTAAATCTGCGGTGTTTGCGGTGTTTTGCGTGTTTTTTTCTACTAAAGTAGAAAAGTGTCAGATACAAAAAAGGGAACAAAAGCTTAGGGAATTCCCTAATTAAATTTTATGATAGTCTTTTTGATGGTCTGCGCAATAAGATAAATGTAACTCATTGATTTATAACATGAGTTCGATTCTCGCCGCCCCACCAAGACTACTTCCCAGAACGTCTAAAGACGTCTGGGATTTTCTTTATTTTCAATACGTTAATTCAAAATAACATCCAAAGAAGTCTCATGACATCCAAACAAATCTCATTCCTTATGGTGGATAAAATGGTGGATGACCAGAGTTCAAATATGTGCATTGTAGTTTTAAATATTTGAGACAAATCTGAATTAAGTGGAACTTATTTCACGGACTGCCAAACTAAAGGGGATATTACATTTACAAAAAAGTAACGCTCAACTCATTTTTAAATATCCGTGATGAAAAAAAATGATTCAAGATCAAACTATATTTCTAGCGTGGCTAATCCCTCATGCATCCAATCGGCACAACTAAAACACCATCTTCTCGTTGGTATGCAAAACGACCGACTGCGGTTAATACCATCAAAAACGAAGGTTTATACATTTTTTCTGTATCGATTTTTTCTGCTAGATTCTTTAGAGTCGAAGCACCAGATTCAATTAGTTCTTCCCCACCCAACTTAATTTCAATAAGACCATAATGACCATTTCGTAAATGAATTACTGCATCACATTCCAATCCGTTCTTATCGCGAAAATGATAAACAGTACCTCCTAATGCGTCTGTATACACTCGCAGATCGCGCATACATAAGGTCTCAAAGAAGAAACCAAATGTTTTTAAATCTTTTATCAAGTCTTGCGGACCCAGACCTAAGGCAGCAACTCCAATCGACGGATCCGAAAAATAACGAGTATTTGCAGATCGAACTGCCGTTTTAGAACGTAAATTAGGGTTCCATGCGGGAAGATCATCAATGACAAAAATATGTTTAAGAGCCTTTAAATATGAAAGGACGGTATTTTCAGAAAGAGATTTTTCATCATTAGCCACAATATCACTACGCAAAACAGATAATGAAACTGAAGTACCTAAGTTTCGAGCATACGAACGCATTAACCGCTTTGTTCGTTCTGGTTCTCTCTTAACACCATCAACTCTAGAGATATCTACATTCACGATCGCATCATAGTAATCATAGGCTCGTTCGAGTGCTTCCTCTTTATCCTGGTCCAATGCTGTTGGCCATCCACCACGACATATTAAGTAAGCAATGTCTTCAAGGTTTAAGGTATTTTTTGCAACAATGGACCGATGACCATCAAAAAGTTGTTTCAGGCTAATCATTCCATTAGATTCGCCTGATTCATAAAGACTCATCGTTCGCATTTTTAGCCATGCAATACGTCCTGTTCCTGTGTGAAAAATTTTAGATCGATCTGCCGGTACAGCAGAACCCGTAAGAATAAACTGTCCCGTTTTATCACGGTGATCTACCTCAAACCGAACAGCATCCCAAAGCTGAGGCGCTAATTGCCATTCATCGATCAATCGGGGGAATGTTCCATCAAGAAGAAGCGTTGGATTCAGCTCTGCTAATCGGATATTTTCCTGCATTTCATCTGGCTTAGCCATATACAAAATACTTTTAGCAATTTGCTCTGCGGTTGTCGTTTTTCCACATAACTTAGGACCTTCAATCAGTACAGCACCGATACCCTTTAATTTACGTTTTAACAGCTGATCTAATACACGACGACGATATTCTTTTGCCATTTCACACCTCTTACAACCTCATAATTATAAACAATTATTTTTATCGTTGAGGTATTTGGCCAAAATCTATTGATGTATTTGGCTAAATTTCGTTGAGGTATTTGGCTTAAATTTGATTAACTTTGCATAGTGAAATAGCTACTTAAGATTTGATTTATTCGCTTTAAGAACCTTAAAAGGACCGCTACATCGTAAGCTACGGACACCTCAGAATTGCATTACGATACAAAAATCTAATGACTCAATCATCCATTCCACTTTCTAGAATAAAAGACTATCGATAAAGAGTCCATAGCCAAACCTAGTTAAATGCTAGTATTCTTATGCCATGATTTTTCGGTTTGGTTTTTCATTATTTTCAATATGTCTTTTTCTGGTGTTTTTTACGACTTCTTGGCTAAAAGCAAATGGCTTTTAATTCTTGGTTTCTTTGCATTAGCTGGATGCCAAACGGTTCAACAGAACTCAGAAAATGAGATTGAGATTTTCCACACTAACGACATGCATTCGCATTTTGCCGGGAGCAAAAATAACAATGCATGCATTCAAGAAGAAGGTTGTGTTGGTGGTTACGGAGCCATTCAAAGTTACGTTCAGAAAGCTCGAAAAAAGAATTCAGATCTTCTTTTTTTAGATGCCGGAGATAAATTTCAAGGCTCTTTACTTTATATAAATTATCAATCCCCTTTGGTAAGCCAAATTGATAACTTAATGTCTTACGATTTAGCTACTTTAGGGAATCATGAATTCGATGAAGGATGTAAAAAACTTTCTGAATTTATTAAGAATTCCAACTATTCATTTATTGCTTCGAATCTCAAACCTGAAAAAGGCTGTCCTCTAAGAGAAACTTCGATTACACCTTATCTCATTAAAAATTATCGCAATCAAAAAATTGGTTTTATTGGCATTGCGAATCCAAACGTTGTTTATGAATCAAGTGCTTGTAAACACACTAAATTCATTGATCCAATACAAGCGGTTAGCGATGCCGTAAAATCATTGAAGTCTCAAAACACCAACATTATTGTTGTTCTTTCTCATATGGGTTTGCCCTTTGATCAAAACCTAGCCAAAGAAGTAAAGGGGCTCGACATTATTGTTGGTGGACATAGTCATGATTACATTGGACCTGGATCACCTATCGGAGCATATCCTTTAGTAGAAAAATCTCCCGATGGACAACCGGTTCTCATTGTTACAACATCGGGAGAAGCCAAATATCTCGGACACCTAAAGGTGAAATTTAATGATGTCGGTATCCCTATTTCTTGGAGCGGAGAGCCGATCGAAATAGAACAAGCCGGGGGAAGTCCTCAAATTACCCAAATCATCAATGAAGCCTCTGACGAAATTTTTCACCGAAACGCTCTTGTTATCGGAGAAAACCACATTGAAGCCTATGATGGTCTTACGGCTTGTCGTCATGGAAGTTGTCTATCCGCAAGCCTAATCACGCAAGCTATTTTGGATTATGCAAAATCAAAGGGAGCTGAAATTGCCATGCTCAATGGTGGCAGTATTCGAGGTGCCCTTCCGCACGGAGAAATCACAAAGAGTGACCTAGATAACCTTCAACCATTCAAAGATATCCTTGAAATTCGCCAATATTCAGGCAAACAAATTAGAGAAGCAATTGAGCACGGTGTTTCTGATCAGGACGGTATCGGTCCTAGAATCATTCATTCAGCGGGTCTCAGATATACCTATAAACCCAAAGCTCCTGTGGGAAAACGAGTGGTTTCGATTGAAGTTTTAGATGAAAGTAATCGTTGGATCCCCCTAAACCTTAATCGCAATTACATTGTTGCAACGAATACTTTCTTAAGTTCAGGAGGAGACAAACACCATGCCATGGGAAGTGGCAAACTCGTCGCTCAACCCAAAGAACTGATTTCTGAAATTTTCGCCCGGTGGATCACCTTACATTCTCCATTAGAGATCGCTCCAGAACCAAGAATTAAGGCAATCA
The DNA here is from genome assembly GCA_964491655.1 of uncultured Burkholderiaceae bacterium. GTDB lineage: Bacteria > Pseudomonadota > Gammaproteobacteria > Burkholderiales > Burkholderiaceae_F > JAFTYR01. The sequence continues at coordinate 13,094 of CAZBHT010000015.1, read as the reverse complement.
AATAATGTATTTTTCATGTACATCCTCAAGCATTTAAATACATTTGAACGTGACTTTTAAAGATTATTGCTCTTCCTAATTCAATATAATATCACCCCTTTTATTTGTTGTACCTGTATGAAATTTACTAGCATCACTTTTCTAGTTTCACTCCTTTCTTTCAATACTGCGATTGCTTCTCCTACTAATGGAAATACCACCATTGATAGTTTTAATAAAGCTAAGAAAACATTAGAAAAAGAAGTTGTTTTCGATCGAAGAATCACGTTTTACTGCGGTGCTTCATTTGATAAAAAGAAACGAGTTGATTTACCTGAAGGATTTAAAGCGCCTCGCCATGAAAAACGTTCTTCTAAGATTGAATGGGAACACGTAGTCCCTGCAGAGCACTTTGGAAAAACCTTTGTTGAATGGCGAAATGGTAGTCCTGAATGTGTGGATAACCGTGGGCGAAATTTCAAGGGGCGAAATTGTGCTTCAAAAACCAATCCACTCTATCGCTTGATGCAATCGGACTTATATAACCTGTATCCTGCGATTGGATCGGTCAATGCGGTTCGCTCTAACCTTCAATTTGCTCAATTACCCAAACACGTCCCTTCTGCCTTTGGTACGTGTGAAATGAAACTGGATTCCAACCATGTAGAGCCACCCAATCGAGCTAAAGGCGCTATTGCTCGAACCTACCTATACATGGACTGGGCTTATCCCAACTATCAAATGAGTCGACAACAAAAACGTCTCATGGAAGCTTGGAATCAACAATTCCCTGTTGAAAAATGGGAATGTACTCGCGCTAAACGAATCGAAAGAATTCAAAAGAACGAAAATCCGTTCGTCAAAAATCCTTGTCAAAAACAAGGCTGGTACTAATGAAAAACGGGCATAGGCGCCCGTTTTTCATTTCTTTAAAACCTAACGACCGTGAGGTGGCATATGTTGTGGACTACGTTCTCCTCGATCTCCGCCAGGTCCCCTTGTCTCAGGAGCGCGACCACCTGGTTGTGGACGAGCCTGAGGTCTTTGCGGTTGCATCTGTCTTGGAGGCTGTCCCATCATTGGATGATTCGGAGCACGTTGTCCATTCCAATGTGGTGGATTGGGGTGACTCGGGCGATGTTGTTTTCGGTACTGAGGTGCATAGACTTTACGATACCAATTACCTTGTAAAAAATGTACGGGTTTGTCGCAAGCATCATACTGACCACAATAGCGAGACCAATTCTTACGATGGGTATTTGGCACATTCAGGTATAGAGCGGTAACGCCTGCAATCGCAGCCCCGATTGCAACAACTGGATTCGTATTCCAGACTCTTGGGGTGTAACCAGGCATTGGAGGAACAGTACCAAAGTAGCCTGGATCTCCTAGATTTACGTTCACGTTTACATGCGTCTTTGCCTGTACAGAAAAGATCGTCAAACCCAATAAAACCGTCACTAACGGTCCTTTAATTTTCGATAGTATTTCCATAGAACGCTCCTTTTCTGTTTTAACTTTTATGGCTCTATTTCGTTTTACCCTAAAACTTAGTTCTTATTGTCTTTAATCTTCCCCCTTTTTGGGACTAAATGTCGTCAATTATTTGTCAATTTGTATTTCTAATTGTTTAAAAATATTAACGTCTCTTTATATCTTTGAATATGCTATATCAGCACCTACTAGTTCATTATCTTCAAATCTACCAATTTCGTAGAAACTTATATAAAAGTAGTTTCTAACTTTTATTTTCATCGAAACAAAAGAACTAAAAAGACTTCAATTTGGTATATTCCTTACGAACCGAACCCTAAAAGAAGTTCAAAACGACGCTCAAAATAGTTGTAAATCCTTTTATTCATTGGAATTCCTGCTAACAAATGGCGGGACAATGCGTCGTAATCTTTATAATAAGTAGGTTTACTGGAGTAATAATTAAATATGTCGACAAAACCCTCTAAGACTTTGGCCTCTTTTCCAAATCCGCAACCCAATCGTGATTATTTAATTCACATTGAAATTCCGGAATTTACAGCACTTTGTCCATTAACCGGTCAACCGGATTTTGCAACGCTTTTATTGGATTACATTCCTGATCAGAAAAACGTTGAGCTCAAGTCTTTGAAACTTTATATGTGGAGCTACCGTCAAGAAGGGGCATTCCACGAAACCGTAACTAACCAGATTTTAGATGATCTCGTTAAAGAATTAGAGCCACGCTTTATGAGACTTAAAGCTAAGTGGTGGGTTCGTGGTGGTATCTACACAACCGTCGTGGTTGAACATCGCAAAGAAGGTTGGGTGCCTCAGGCTTCAATCGATCTTCCCGATTTTGAAACCAACTGTCCAACTCGTGGCTAAAAACATTAAAAATTATTAAATATTACGAAACGCGCATTCAATGATGAATCCCGACCTTTCGCTGACACAACCATATCCATTTACCCGTTTAAAGAAGTTGCTCGAAAATTCGACTCTTCCAACGGATTTGCGCCATATTTCGCTTTCTATTGGCGAGCCAAAACATGATGTTCCCGCTGTAGTTTTAGAAGCTTTAACTGCTAACTTATCACTATTGGGTAAGTATCCCACCACAGCGGGTTCTTTGAAGTTAAAAGAAGCAATTGTTGGCTGGATTCAAAGACGTTATGGTGTCATGCTTGATCCCAATAGCCAAATTCTGCCTTGTTCGGGTTCTCGTGAAGCTTTGTTCTCAATTGTGCAAGCTACAGTAGATCGAACAAAAAATCCGATCGTAGCAATGCCGGCTCCGTTCTACCAGATTTACGAAGGTGCATCCTTTATGGCTGGAGCACAACCGCTCTATATTGCTTGCACGGCAGAGACCGGTTTTGCTTTGGATTTAGATTCCGTAAGCGATGCCGAATGGAAGCGCGTTCAGTTTCTTTTTGTTTGCTCCCCGAGCAATCCAACCGGAAAAGTTCTAAAACTTGAAGACTGGAAAAAACTGTTCGAATTGTCCGATCGATATGGCTTTATCATCGGAAGTGATGAATGTTATTCCGAAATTTATTTCGATGAATCTCAGCCTCCTTTAGGTGCATTAGATGCATGCCGTCTATTAGGCCGAGATAGTTTCCACAATGTTTTAGTCTTTTCTAGCTTATCGAAGCGTAGTAACGTTCCGGGAATGAGAAGTGGTTTTGTTGCCGGAGACGCTTCGATTTTAAAACCTTACTTACTTTATCGTACGTATCAAGGGTGTGCTATGTCTGGCGTATTCCAAGAGGCGAGTATCGTGGCTTGGAACGATGAAGCACACGTTATTGAAAATCGCCGTCTTTATCGAGAAAAATTTGAGACCGCGCTTCCCTTAATTTCTAAGACTTTAGAAGTTCAGATGCCTGATGCAGGTTTTTATCTTTGGGCTAAAACACCTATTGATGATGAGCTGTACGCTAAACGTCTTTACGAAGAAAAAGCGATTACAGTACTTCCAGGTTCTTATCTAAGTCGTGAAATTAATGGCGTCAACCCCGGAAAAGGTTACGTAAGAATTGCTCTTGTAGCCACAACAGACGAAGTACGAGAAGCGTCTCAAAGAATTTCTGAATTTGATTTAACACGATAATTGGAGAAAATTATGTTAGTTGATAAACAGTTAATTGAACATGCATTCGATATTCCTGCTGAACACTATGGTGCTGACGTTCTTAACGCCGTCGATAACGTATTAAATAAACTCGAGGCTGGTACCTTACGTGTTGCCGAAAAAGAAGGTCGTGCCTGGATCACAAATCAATGGGTTAAGAAAGCTGTTTTAATGAGCTTTAAGATTTGGCCGACTCGTGTTATGCGTAATGGCATTCAGGCCTACTACGACAAGGTTCCTCTTCTTTTTGAAGAAAAAAATGATGCAGAAATCGCCTCTTCCGGTTTCCGTACCGTTCCTGGTGCAGTTGTTCGCCGTGGTGCTTACATCGGTAAGGGCGCTGTTTTGATGCCATCTTTTGTCAACATCGGTGCTCACATTGGTGACAACACCATGGTTGATACCTGGGCTACGGTTGGTTCTTGTGCTCAAGTTGGCGCTAACTGCCACTTGTCTGGTGGTGTTGGTATCGGTGGTGTTTTAGAACCACTTCAGGCCAATCCGACCATTATTGGTGATAACTGCTTCATTGGTGCTCGTAGTGAAATCGTTGAAGGCGTTATCGTTGAAGACAACTGTGTGATCTCTATGGGTGTATTCATTGGTCAAAGCACGAAGATCTACGACCGTGCAACTGGCGAAATCTATCGTGGTCGTGTCCCTGAGGGTTCTGTTGTTGTTCCTGGTAGCTTGCCAAGCAAGGATGGTACATACAACTTGAACTGTGCCATTATCGTTAAGCGTGTTGATGAACAAACTCGTTCTAAGACCAGCATTAACGAATTGTTGAGAGATTAATGTCTACAAACCCCTATGAGTTAACCTGCGAGATTTTATCTCGCAGGTCTATCACTCCGGATGATGCGGGATGTCAGGATGAAATCGTCCAGATTTTAGAACCTCTTGGTTTTAAGGCAGAACGCATCCATCGAAACGACACCAAAAACCTGTGGATTCGAAAAGGAGACGAAGGTCCTCTCTTTATTTTCGCAGGTCATACCGATGTTGTGCCTTCGGGCGACGAATCTTTGTGGAATTCTCCTCCCTTTATCCCAACCATTCGAGATGGACACTTGTACGCTCGAGGGGTTGCAGATATGAAGACCTCGATTGCTTGCTTTACCTGTGCCGTTGAGCGTTTCATCAAAGACCATCCAAACCATCGTGGCTCTATTGCTTTGTTACTCACCAGTGACGAAGAAGGAGATGGATACGATGGAACGACATTTGTCGTTGACACGCTCGCTTCTCGTAATATCCAACCTCGTTGGTGTATTGTGGGAGAGCCAAGTTGTAGTCGGTTACTCGGAGACGCCATTAAAAATGGTCGCCGTGGCTCCTTAAATGGCAAACTTACTGTAAGGGGAGTTCAAGGTCACGTAGCTTATCCTGAAAAAGTCTCCAACCCGATTCATCCTGCGGGGCAAATTGTTTCAGAACTCGCTACTACGACTTGGGGGAAAACTTATCCAGGATTCCCGATGACCAGTTTTCAGGTCAGCAACATTCATGCCGGAACCGGTGCTGTAAACGTGGTACCGGCAGATTGCACGGTAACGTTTAATATCCGATTCAATCCTTCATTGACCGCTGAAGCACTGATCCAGCAAATTGAAGGAATTTGCGCCAAATACACATCAAATTATTCGATTGAATGGAAAATTAGTGCCACTCCTTTTGCGACAAAAGGAGAAGAACTTTCTAAGGCACTTTCTCAGGCTATTACGAAAGTCTGTGGTATTGAACCCGAATTTTCAACTTCGGGGGGTACGAGTGATGCTCGCTTTATCAGTCGTTGGTGTCCGGAAGTTGTTGAATTTGGTCCTACCAACGAAACAATCCACAAAATTAATGAAAATATCCCCGTTGATCAAATCGATAAATTAACGGATATTTATTACAAAACTTTAGAAACTCTTCTAACATCCTAACTATGTCAGAACCCAATACCAAACCACTTCGCACAATACGGGACTTTATCCGTTACGCTACGACTCGTCTTTATGAGAGTCCTGCCACCTTCATGCATGGCTACGACAACCCGATGGAAGAAGCGTCCTTTTTAGTTTTGCGCTCTCTTTCTTTACCACTAGACTCCGAGATTAAGTTCTTAGATTGTGCTTTAGCGGAAAACGAACGCAAGAAAGTTTTAACCGCTATTTCTCGTCGATGTGATCAATTGGTTCCAACGGCCTATATTGTTAACGAATGGTGGTTAACTGGATACGACTTCTATGTTGATGAACGTGTACTAATTCCAAGAAGTTTTATTGCTGAACTTTTAGAAGATCAGCTTGCTCCATGGATCGCAGAACCAGAATCGGTTAATAGTGTCTTGGATATGTGTACGGGTTCTGCTTGTTTAGGCATTTTGGCTACTAACGCATTCCCAATGGCAACCGTTGATTGCGTAGACATTAGCCTAGATGCCTTAGAAGTAGCTCAAATTAATATCAAAGATTACGGTTTAGAAGACATTGTCACTCCAATCCAATCGGATCTATTCAGCAATTTAGAGGGCAAAAAATACGATGTCATTATTTCTAATCCACCTTATGTCACACAGAAGGCAATGGATGAATTGCCCGGGGAATATCGTCATGAGCCCTCTTTGGCATTAGTCGCTGGAGACGATGGTATGGATATCGTAAAACGTTTAATTGCTGACGCCAAAGAACACTTAAATGATGGTGGCGTTCTAGTTGTCGAAATTGGAGACGGTCGTCAGGCATTTGAAGAAGCATTCCCTGAGCTTCCTGCTATGTGGTTAACAACGAGCGCCGGTGACGATATGGTATTTCTCGTTCACAAGGAAGATTTACCCTAATGCTTCGATTTCTAAATGTAGCGATTGGTCGTGGCGTTCGCGTTCTCTATGAAGATGTCTCGTTAGTCACCTCTCCAGGGGAACGCATTGGACTGGTTGGTCCTAATGGATCGGGTAAGTCCACGCTGTTTTCGGCAATTCTGGGAGAGATTTCAACCGAAGCCGGAGATATTCAAACTCCGCAATTGGATCGAATTTCTCACGTTGCGCAACGCATCACAGAAACAGACTCTAAAGCCATCGATTTTGTCCTTGAAGGTCATTACCCTTTAGTTAATGCTAAAAAAAACCTTGCTGAAGCAGAAAAGAAGCATGATGACATGGAGTTAGCTCACTGCATTGCAACCTTAGCGGACTTAAACGAAGGGGCCATCATTGCTCAAGCTAAGGATATTCTTCACGGTTTAGGCTTCTCAGAAAGTGACACTGGTAAATTAGTATCTGAGTTTTCTGGTGGTTGGCGTAATCGACTTGCGTTGGCTCGAGCTCTGATGACACCGGCTGACTTGATGCTATTGGACGAACCTACCAATCACCTCGATTTAGACTCAGTTATTTGGTTAGAAAACTGGTTACGTCATCAACAAGCAACGGTTTTAGTAATTTCACATGACCGAGAATTTTTAGATCATATTTCTGAAAGTATTTGGTCGATCGAAGATCATACAATTCATCGTTATAGCGGTAATTATTCAGACTTTGAGGTAATGAGAGCTGAAAAGCTCCGCCTACAAGCCGCTGCGGCTAAGGCTTATGAAAAAACCGCAAGCCACTTGCAAAGTTACATTGATCGATTCCGCTACAAAGCCACTAAAGCCAAACAAGCTCAGTCTCGAATCAAAATGCTTGAAAAACTTCAAGCGATTGAACCCATTCGAGCTCAAAGAGAATGGCGATTTGAGTTCCCCACTCCAGAAAAAGTACCTCAGTACTTAATGAGTGCTGAAAACTTAAGTTGTGGTTATTCAGGCAAAGCCATCCTAGACAAAGTTAAGTTCAGCATTGGTCAAAATGCTCGTATTGGTATTTTGGGAGTAAACGGTGCTGGTAAATCCACTTTAGTTAAAACACTGTGCGGTACTTTGCTAAAAATCACGGGAGAACTTCGTTGCGCTCAAGGCATCAAGGTTGGTTATTTTGCACAACACCAATTAGATCAATTACGAGACGATGAAACTCCGTTGCAACACTTAGCTCGTCTTGCCCCTGATGTTCGAGAGCAAGAACTAAGAAACTTCTTGGGGGCATATCGTTTTAGTAACGATATGGCAACCTCTCCTGTAGGTCCCATGTCTGGTGGAGAAAAAGCTCGCTTAGCTATGGCATTAATTGCATGGGAAAAACCAAACTTTCTCGTACTAGACGAACCAACGAACCACTTAGATATGCAAACTCGCGAAGCACTCACGATGGCTCTATCTTCGTACGAGGGTGCGGTACTTTTGGTATCTCATGATCGACATTTAATTCGAGCCACTTGCGATGAATTATGGCTGGTTCATAACGGTAAATTACAACCGTATGAAGGAGATTTAGACAGCTACTCAAGTTTTATTCTGGAAGAAAGACGCAATAAATCGACCGAAGGAAAAACGGAAAATCCGGTAGAAAAAACGCTCAGCAAAAAAGAGTTGCGCCAAATCGAAGCCGCAGAACGTACCCGTCTGGCTATTGCTCGAAAACCTCTTCAGAAAAAGATTGAAAAAATTGATAAAACTTTAGCGCAATACTCTAAAGAACTCCAAACACTTGAGGTCAAAATCAGTGATACGACATTCTATGAAAGTAATCCGGATGAAGTTGCTGTTGTTCTCAAACGCCACGGTGAATTACGTTCTTTAATCGACGATTTGGAAGCAGAATGGTTAGACCTTTCTGAACAAATGGAAGCGATTAATTAACTGAATTTTTTTTAGGAACATAGGGCATCACTGGAATGCCCTCTTCTAAAAGTTCTTGTACTTCTTCACCGGTCGCTCCACCTCGAATATTACGTACCGGAGCATCGCCTCGATGAATCGCACGAGCTTCATCAACAAAGCGTTCACCTACATCTTCACTCTTTTCTGCAATCTCCTCAATCTGCTTGAGCAATGCATGAAGACGCTCTACGTCAGATGTATGAGAGTTTGAATTCGAGATCTCTTTATTTTGAGAACGCTTCACATGAGGTGCTGAGAGCTGACGTTTTACCGTTGAATCACAAATAGGACAAGTTAAAAGCGCATTGGATGCCTGTCGATCCGCCTCCTTCGCACTTGGAAGCATAGCTTCAAATACATGCCCTTCCGCACATCGGAAGTTATAAACCTTAAGTCCCATTTTTAAATCTACTTTCTTCTACTAAACAACACCAACTGAGGCATCAAACAGATTTTGATTTTACCAATAGACCCATATTAAATGGTTCATCTATCAAAACATCTTTAAAAGTTCGTTGTTACCCTTTCACTTCTAATTGGGGTCAATATTTTCATTAAAAAGGAAATCAACACATTTGTTAACCCCAAAAACTACATTGTCCATTTAAAGGCTTATGATTTTGAGAGTGACAAAACGTTCTAAACAATAAAGAGAACAATGATCGATCACTTAGGGTTTTATATATTTGTCGCCATTGTGAATTGCATGACGCCGGGTGCGGGTGTTTTGTATACGCTCAGTAATGCTTTTCGCTATGGCAAAAAGAGCTGGTACGTATCTCCTTTTGGAATTGCCACCGGAGTCTTTTTTATGGCGTTCATTGCCGCCTGTGGCCTTGGTGCCCTAATCCGAGCTAATGAATTAATTTTTTCCTTAATGCAGATTTTAGGTTGTCTCGTGATGATCTGGTTAGGATACCGCAATTGGGTAGCCCCTTGCGTTAATTTTTCAGATGCCGTTGCGGTCGCTTCTCGTTATAGTCCAAAACAAAATCGCTCGATCTTTTTTTCTGCTTTGCTTCTGCAAACCACAAACCCGATGCTTATCGTATTTGTGTTATCGCTACTTCCCCAATTTGTTTCTCCAGAACGAAGTTATGAAATCCAAATGGGGATTCTCATTGCTCTACTTGTTTTTATATGTTGGGTTGTACATTTGGTATATAGCTATTTAGCAGTAAGTGCTTGTCGCTTTTTAAAGGGTACTCGCTTCAGTTTTTGGTTAAATCACATTAGTGCACTTCTTTTCTGGCTCATGTCAGTTATAGTACTCATTAATGTGTATCAACATCTCGTTGCAAAAAACATTTTATAAATTAACGGTACTACGTTTTTTGCTCTACCCTATCAATAATTTCTGAATATTGCTTTTGAAACGGAATCATTATGGATTTATTCGACGAACTTTTTTATCAGGATCCTTATATTCGTTCTTTCGATGCTCATGTTGTATCCTCTGAGGAAACTGAAAAAGGCTTTGAGATCGTTTTAGATAACACTGCCTTCTATCCAGAAGGAGGTGGTCAATTAGCCGATACCGGGACTATTGAAAACATTCCTGTTTCAGACGTTCGTCGCATTAAGGGGAAAATTATCCATTTTTGTACAGCACCTTTAGAAGTGGGTCGTTTAGTACACTGCAATATTGACTGGGATCGACGCTTCAGCCATATGCAAAACCACACAGTCGAACATATTTTTTCAGGCCTTATTCATAAAAAATTTGGCTATGACAATGTCGGTTTTCATATGGACGATGAAAGTGTAACAGTCGACTTCAATGGTCCAATCACCGAAGAAGAATTAAAGGAATTAGAAAAGGAAACAAATCAAGCGATTCTCGCTGACATTCCTGTTCGCGTCCTTTTACCAACTGCGGAAGAACTTGCTCAACTTGATTACCGTAGTAAAAAAGAACTCAGTGGACAAGTTCGAATTGTTGATGTTCCTGGTTGTGATCAATGTGCTTGTTGTGGAACACACGTTAAGCGAAGCGGTGAAATTGGGATCTTTAAAATACTCTCCATGATGAAGCATCGTGGCGGTGTACGTATCGAATTAACTTGTGGTCTTCGTGCTATTACCGACTACGAAAACAAAATTTGCGAAATTCAAAAGGTATCTGAGCTACTGTCTGCTAAACCAACTGAAATTAGCAAAGCTGTTGATAAAACACTTTCTGAAGTCGAAAAATTAAAGCTCAAAATTCAGAATTTGAATAATCAGCTATTCGAACTCAAGGCAAATTCTCTTCCAACTCAAACAGAGCCTCTCATTCTCTTTGAAGAAGGTTTAGCACCTTTAGATCTGCGTCGCTATTGCACACTTCTTGCTGAAAAGAAGAAGGCTCCATTCATTGCCGTCTTGTCTGCAACAGCAGATACAACTTATAGCTACGTCTTATATGGACCAGCAAACCAGATGCGAGAATTAAGCAAGACTCTTAATCAGAAACTAAAAGGTCGAGGTGGTGGAAATGGAAACTTTGTTCAAGGTTCCTACAATGTAGACGCATTTACCATCCGTCAAACCATAGAAGAGCTCTGGAATCAATAATGTTTATTTGAGATCACAACCATTTTTTGATTGTGATCTCATTATTTCTTAAGGCATTAGATAAATAGCAACCCACACTGGAAGTGTCACCATAGAGGCTAATGTATGCACCGTAGTGACGTCAGCTACTGCTGTTGCATTACCTCCCATTGATGAGGTCATCACATAACAAGACTGCGCAGTCGGTAAAGCCCCAAAAAGAACGAGAACCATCGTCTCTAAAACAGGTAACCCCATTAACACACCGACTCCTAAAGCAATGATTGGAACTACAACCAATCGTTGCACTGTACAGGTCAGTAATAATCGACTGTAGCGCTTAAGATCATGTAGTTGTAAAGAAGAACCGATGCATAACAAACCGACCGCCAAAGAAGCATTGCCTAAACTTCTAAAAAGCGAGGTTCCAACTTGAGGTAACTCCCATTGAGCTACATTGAAAACCAGTCCTAATACAGTTGCAATAATCAACGGATTTTTAAGGACGGTTTTAATAATGTAACTTGGCTGGATTTTCTTTTCTTTGTTAACCGATTTTGAAACCGCAGTAGCTAAAACCGCCACTGCAATGGTGTTACTAATCGGGACCCAAACTGCAATTAAAAGAGCCAACAAAGAAAACCCGGAATCCCCATAAAGCTTCAAACAAAGCGCAAAACCAATGTACGTATTGAATCGAAATCCACATTGGAAAACGGATGCATTGGTAACTCCATCTTCGGGTGCAACGTATCGAATTAGCCATGAAGAAACTACGGCTAAAAGCATGGCACCGATCCCAACTAATAAGAACTGACTTGCTTCTGAAAGACTTAAATGAGCACTAGAAACTGACAAAAACAACAAGGGTGGAAATAAAACGTAGAAAACCAATTTTTCCGTATATTTCCAAAATTCTCTCGGATACTTTAAAACGTGGCTAATAAAAGCGCCTAATAAAATAATGAGGAAATCTGGCAAAATTAAAAGTACACTTTGCATATTTAAAACTCCTGATTACCCCTTAAGATAAAAGTCTAAGTAACAAACCTCAAAGACTATTAGATTTACTTATCACTCTGCGTTAGAAAGAATCATGATTGACCAAAATAAGGATCTTCCTTCGGGATTTTTAAAAGCCTTCATTACAATCGCCCGAACCGGATCCTATACCTCAGCTGGTCATCATCTAGGCGTAACACAGTCGGCTCTTTCTCAGAAAATTCATAAATTAGAAAAGAATTTAGGATTTATCCTTTTTGAAAAAGAGACTCGCCCCCTAAAACTGACAAAAGAAGGGAAAGAATTCTTACTTTTAGCCGAACGATTAAACGAAGAACAAAATCGATTTGCTCATCGACTTAGTGTTTTAGCTGGTCGAAAAATTGAAAGCTTAAATATCGGTATTTCTGAAACCGCTCAAGACTTTTTTGCCTCTGACATGGAAGTTTCTTTTCTTCCAAGATTCCAGATGTTTAGTTGTCGCTCTGCTTTGATTCCAAAAATTCAAGATGAATTTGCTTCAGGAAATTTAGATATTGCAATTGCTCCCGGATTAAAAAGTTCTTCGGATGATGCCTACTTTCAACCATTAGTAACTGAAAACTATTTAATCATTCATCCTAAAACTGCTGAAATCAATACAAATGATTTAAGTATTGATCTTCTGAAAGAAAAAATGAAATTACCATTTCTTTCTTACCGAGAAGATTCTCAAGATCGCCGGATTACTCAGAGAATTTTGCGTTGCCTAGGATTACATTCATCCGTTTCTTATGAATTAGAAAATACTCGAGCCCTAGCTTCAGCCGTTAAAAATGGCTTAGGTTGGACAATCCTACCACCTATGAATTTATGGAGTATCCGACATCAACTCGATCGGATCACAATTCACCCTACACACGGCATTCATGAAGAAAAACAGCTTTTAATTGCAGGACGATCCAGTAAATTTCAACCACTGGTTCATGAGATTGCCGAGCTTTTTATTGAAAAGTTTCAAACGAATTATTTACCTCAAATGATTCAAAGTAATTCTGAAATTGGTAAATATATTCAAGTACATACAACGCAATAAAATCAATTAAAAACAGCAGACCGATTTTCACCGAATCTGCTGTTCTTGTTTTTGAATTGAGCCTAATTATTTGGGCTCTAACTTAGGTTATTAGAAGTTATAACGTAACCCAACATTAGCACGCCAATCTTCTTCAAGCTT
>CAZBHT010000014.1:9895-18025 GCA_964491655.1 uncultured Burkholderiaceae bacterium | reverse complement strand
ATTGTTAATAATTCTGTTGCTGGCTTAATCCTTATGTCAGAACGGGCCGTCAGTATCGGAGATATCATTCGTACACCTGAAGGTGATATCGGTCGCGTTAATATGGTTACCATTCGAGCCACTCGTATTGAAACGAAAACAGGACAAAACATCATCATTCCTAATGCTAGTTTGATTAACAAAGACTTTACAAACTATTCATTAAATCCTCGAGGTACAAGACAAACTTTTCAATTCTCAGTTCCTTACGGTAGCGATTTAAAGAAAGTAAAGAGAGTCATTGAAGAGGCTGCGATCGCAGTCCCCTATTGCATTCCTCCCGATCAACACCATGAAGTTGAATGTGGTATCACAAGTTTCGGTGATTTTGGAATTAATTGTGAACTCGTTGTTTGGATTAACCCGGAAGAACTGATGGAACCTTATCGGCTTGAAGCTTCATTTTTAAATGCAATTAATAACGCTTGTTCTACTAATGGCATTGTAATTCCGAGCCCGTATTACACGATTAACATAAACGATCAAAAATAGATTCCTCTTAATTTGTAATTGATTAATCAATTTATTGAAAAGAATTAACTTAATTTTTTTCAAACTTATGCTCTACTGAAGAAGCTTTATACACAAAGAGTATGCCCATGATCTAGATCATGGGCATACTCTAATTACACAGTTAAATCAAAATTAACCGAAAACAAACATACCGACAGCCATGACGATCACTGCCGCAATACACGGAAGCGCTGTACGTTTAGCTACTTCAATTGGATTCACACCAGCGATACCAGCCAAGATGATGACGCCACCAGCAATTGGGGACATAGTGCGACCGATACCTGCAGCCATTTGAGCTACGGCACCTAATTGAACAACAGTCAGTCCAAAATCTGCTGCGTACGGAGTAATGGCTTCGTTGAACGCCAAAGCGGCTGCATTACCTGAACCACAAACTGTAGCCATGATATATGGACCAATGACAGCAGAGAACATTGCAACTTCTTGAGAACCTTTCATTGCGTCAACGATTGCCCCTGTTAAACCAATTGATTTCATACCGGTAGCAAACATAGCGGCCGCGGCCATCAAAACGACTACATCGCAGAAACCGTCACCAGCACCACGACAGAAGCGCTTAGAACATTCACCAACACTTTGCTTACGAACTAAAGAAACGAGCAGGCCACATGCTGTACCAATTAACATACAAACTGGGACAGAGAACGTTTTTGTAGGCAACCAACCCACCTGTTTAGAAGCAATAACGAGTAAGAAAAGTGGAATCACCGGAATGATTGCCATGATTGGATTTACCTTGAAGTTCTTTAATTCTTCGTCAGAACCAGCTTTTTCATTTGCTGTTGAACCAACACCTTCCTTCAAGGTCATACAAAGTACTGCTAAAACGATAGCGGCAACTACGGCACCGGCTGCAGCTGGCATTGCCTCAGCCATAATCACAACCATAGCATCGGGCGATGAAATTTCACCTGCCTTATAGGCAATTTGTGCAACCTGAGGATTGAACATTAAACCCGGGCTGATAACAGAACCCCATGTACCGAGGAATACTGCGGCGGCAGCCATCACAGGACGAACTTTCAATGCGATCAATGCCGGAATCAGCAACACACCAACAGAAGCTGCAATACCTGCGGCAGACGGAAGGATGATATTTAAAACCCATGTAATTAAAACAGCACCAGGAATAACAACCATCGGAACTTTAGTAAGTGGACGCACTAAAGCATGGACCAAATGATCCGAACACTTCGTATAAGTCATGACATAGCCGAAGCCCATTACTGTCACGATTGTAGTTACGAGCGTACCGCCCACCAACTGTTTAATAAAGGCATTAGCTGCGACGTCAATCGTTGTAGCAGAACCAACGCATTGACCAAGAATCGTCATCAATACGCCGGAAATAACAAGCACTAAGCGAGCCTCATAATTTTTATATATAAACCAAAATGTCAAAATGACAATGGCTACACCAATCCATAACATACAAACCTCCCTTGTGTTAAATGCTATGAGAATTCATCATTAAAGCCATAAAAAGTTCGTCTAAACGCTTATCGCAATCCTCTAGATGTTTGCGTTTAGTTACCAACCATTGACAATCAGCCTGCAAACGCTTTTCTGAATCCAAAAGGCCATTGCGAACACTATCTGGAGCAGGTGAACCCGTACCAATACGCGTACGCACTACATATTCAGCACTAAGGGTTTCACGTAATTGAGCTTCATTAAGCGGTAAATCACTACAACTCCAACCGAAACGCTCTGCCACTTCGCTGTATATCTCAACAGCTTTTTCGTACGGGAAAGTCTTTGGTAAATAACCTTCACGACGAGCCACTGTCACAATACCACTAGCAAAATTATGTCCTACACGGAACGGTACAGCATATTCATGTTGCAATGTTTCAGCTAAAGCCATTGTGCATGTCCAATCATTATCGAGTTCTTCCAAAGCGCGTTCTGGAGAAATTTTTAACATTTGGAAAGCCCAACGAGCTAATTGCAACATATGCACACCCTGAACAAAAACAGCCGAGTTATCTTCCGATACGCTTTCTTTGTTGTCATACATACCCAATTGCAAGTTGTGGGCGCGAATATACGCTGTTTGAGTAGCACCGATTACATCACTAGCTTTCGCACGGGTTTTATTGAGAATACCGGGATTGCGTTTTTGTGGCATAGCTGACGAACCATACGCAGCCGATGAATCCAACAACAACCACGGGCGAGTTTGCGAATATTGTTGGGCAAGATCTTGCATCAACGTCGTGATTCGAACGGCTATATTCGAAGCAATGCCAGCTGCTTCCAAAGGAATATCAAAGAGACTGACCTGAGAACTATCCATCGCATTTTTGATAGGAGCATCAAAACCCAATAAATCTGCAAGGCGTTCACGAGAAAGGGGCCAACTAGAATTGGCTAAAACAGCTGATCCCAATGCCGATTGATTCACACGACTCCATGCACTTTGAATACGATCGAAATCACGTTCAAAGGATTCTAAAAAAGCCCAAAGATAAAAACCTAAAGTGATCGGCATAGCTTGAACACCGTTGGTATAAGCTGGCATCCATGTCTCTGTATGAGCTTTCGCAATAAGTAATAATTCATTGCGGAATTCGTTCAATGCCTGAGCAAAATCCAAAAATGACAACCGTAAGCGAGCCTGATTAAGCGTTGCGAAAATATCTTGACGAGAACGACCAGTATGAATAAGCGACGCCTTTGGTCCGCATTCCTCAATAAGGATCTTTTCTAGTGGCATGATATCACTAATCGGTTCAACACCGGGTTGCGATAGCCTCTGTTCGGCAGAAACCTGCGCACGAGCAATCATTTCAGCATCCTCAGGACTGACGATACCCTCTTCTTTAAGCATCACCAACGAGGCACGGTTAATTCGATTTTGCCAGTAACCCCAGTTTTTCTCTTCTGCTTCACGACTCGTTGCAGGAGGCCAATCATGTCCCCAGGGAATCGTAGAAATAGCCATAATCCCTCCTTTGCATTATTTTAAGTATTCGAATATTGTAGAACATTGAGATACCCTTATCGTTCTATTTATGCACAGATAAATAATGAATTTTTTACACAGATAATAAGATTATCTGCAGGTGGTATTAAAAATAATCTTCTAATTTTTGATGATTAATTCTCAACCGAATAGCTACAATACTTCTAGTTTCATAAAGATTTTTTAAACAATAGATATGTTTAAAATTCAATCAATAAATCGTGTATTTTATGCACGCATGCAACTAGAGACAAATCATGTCCAAAAATAGTCAAAAGAAATGGCATCTCGGTATTTGGGAAATGTTATTTAAGGTTTTAGATGAAGGCTCGTTCAGTAGAGCTTCAAGACAATTTAATCTTGAAAGAAGCCAAATCTCCCGAACAATTTCAGCTTTAGAAAACGAAATTAATTGCAAACTCATCGAACACTCGGGAAAGAAAATTCGTCCAACGCAGGCCGCTCTTATAGCCAGAAACGGAATTGAACCTTTAATTCGACAATTACAGAATACTCTTTCTGAAATACATTCCGACCGAAATGCACAAGGTGGCAACATCCGTTTCGGCGCCATGCCGGGATTCTTACA
Organism: uncultured Burkholderiaceae bacterium; assembly: GCA_964491655.1. Lineage (GTDB taxonomy): Bacteria > Pseudomonadota > Gammaproteobacteria > Burkholderiales > Burkholderiaceae_F > JAFTYR01. The sequence continues at coordinate 13,892 of CAZBHT010000014.1, read as the reverse complement.
AACTCAAATAGTCCCGCTTATTGCAGAATTTCAACAACAGAATCCAAGTATTTCTTTTGACGTGATTGGAGATGACGACCCTAAAGGATTTATGCAAGGACAGTCGGACATTATGCTTTACTATGGGCCGGTTGATAATCCAAACCTGATTGAACACTGGGTAACACACTCCGCTTTTATTCCTTGCGCCTCCCCAGCTTACCTAACAGCCCATGGCACCCCACATACACCAGAAGACTTAAGTGAACACGCTGGAGTAATATACACTGGTAATGTTCGCCCCCACTCTGCTATTTTGAAGCGATTTGATAAAGAATCCGGATTTAAATTTAAATCTCAGATTCGATTTAACAATATATTGCTAGCAAAGGAAGCAACAAAACAGGGCTGTGGCATTGTGCTAGATATGCCTTTACACCATTGTATTGGTGAAATTATGTCTGGACAGTTAGTACCCGTTTTAGATGGTTGGCATATCCCCAACCTAGACAACTATATCGCTTCAACCTGTGAAGCCGGAAAATTGCATCGAGTTCAAAAGTTTATAGCTTGGTACATTGGTAAACGCAGGGAAATTGAAGGAGAACAAAAACGTTGCATTCAAGAAAAATTTTCATATATTTCTTTCGATTAGATCAAAGCAGTATTAAATCAAAATGAATCAATATGTTGGACGTTTTGCCCCTTCTCCCACTGGAGAACTTCATGCGGGAAGCTTAGCTTGCGCTTTAGCGAGTTTTCTAGATGCTCGAGCCCACGAAGGTATTTGGTTGATAAGAATCGAAAATATTGATCCACCTCGAGAAAAATCAGGGGCTATTGAGCATCAACTCGATCTTCTTGAACGATTAGAAATGCGCTCCGATCGGCCTATTTTTTATCAATCAAAGCGACTCGATGCATATCAAAAAACATTAGAAAAATTAGTTCAACAAAAACTAGTTTATGGGTGCTCTTGTAGTCGCAAATCGATTAAAGAGCAACAACAATTACTCGGTTTACCCTCAAATGTTTATCCAGGTACCTGTCGAAATCGCACGGATAATCGAACAATTCGAGCTTGGCGTTTTAAAGTAAAAAATGAAACGATCTCTTTTCAAGACAGAATTTGTGGCTATTTTGAACAGAATCTTGAAAAGGAAGTGGGAGATTTTGTTTTAAAACGAGCCGATGGATTTTGGGCCTATCAGCTTGCAGTGGTTTGTGATGATGCTTTTCAGGGAGTCAATCACATTGTTCGAGGACAAGATCTTTTAGATAACACGCCTCGACAAATTGCACTACAACAATCTTTAGGCTTTTCTACACCGTCTTATATGCACATTCCTCTCGTTCTAGGAGAAGATGGCAATAAACTATCGAAACAAAATAACGCAAAACCTGTCAATCCTACGGAAATTGAACAGGCTTTGCTATCTGCGTGGAATCATCTTGGATTTAGTTCCTTTCCTTGTGACAACCTGACGCAGTTTTACCAGCGAGCCACCCTTCTTTGGAAAGAGAAGTACGGACTGTAGATAATTTAATTTTGTGTTGCCTTTTTCGGTAAAGGTCTCAGGAGAGCTGCGACTGGAGACTTACTTGGTTCTCTTTTTACATCCCAATCCGCCCTATGGGTCTCGGTTTCTCCCGAATGACTCGGTACATAAGGCTGTGAGAAGAATGGATCCTCTGTTGCCTTACGAACACTTACCGAATAAGCATCAGGGGATTTACGGAATATATTACGATTCTTTCGTTCTCTTCTTTCGTATCTTGGAGCCGTTTCCGGATTGAAAACCGTTCGATCAAACTTCTGACGGGTCAACAACTCAATAGCTTCTACGTTCCTTTCTTCACTTCCCGTCATGATGGTAAGAGCTAAACCCTTAGAACCAGCTCGACCCGTTCGACCAATGCGGTGAACATAGTCTTCTGCATTAAACGGAACATCATAGTTAATAACAACCGGTAATTCCGCAATATCTAATCCACGAGCCGCAACGTCGGTTGCTACTAGAACATTAACCTTACAATCTTTAAAGTCTTGTAATGTCTTTAAACGCTCTTCTTGAGTTTTATCTCCGTGAATAGAATCTGCACTAACGCCAAAACGCTCGAGCTGTCGTGCTAAACGTCGAGCGGTGATCTTGGCATTAACAAAAACGATAACTTGATGAACTTTACCGACATCCTCACAACGGTCTCTGAGAAGTTCCAAAAGAGTATCGGTTTTTTCACTTTCGTGAACCAAAAAAAGTTCTTGTTGAATCGTTGAAGCTGTCGCATTTTGACGAGCCACCTCAACCATAATAGGGTCTTTGAGGAAATTCTTAGCCAACTTTTTAATTTCAGGAGAGAAAGTGGCTGAAAACATCAAATTTTGCGAAGATGCAGGAATTTGCTGAACAATACGAGAAATATCCGGGAGGAATCCCATATCCAACATTCGATCTGCTTCATCTAGTACCAGAATTTCAACTTGAGATAAAGAAATATTCTTTTGCTCTAAATGATCCAATAAACGTCCTGGAGTAGCGATGAGCACTTCGACACCTTGTCGAAGAATTTCGCCCTGAGGGCGGATATCGACACCTCCATACACAGATGCAACTCTCAACAAGCTCTTTGAGGCATAACCTTTGATATTTCCCGCAACTTGTTCTGCTAACTCTCTTGTCGGTGCCAACACCAAGGCCCGTAGAGGATGACGTGCTGGAGATACGCTTCTAGTCTGTTTATTGATAATTTTTTGCAACATGGGCAAACCGAAACCAGCGGTTTTACCTGTTCCGGTCTGAGCCGCCCCCATCACGTCCTTTCCCTGAAGAACGATTGGAATCGCTTTACTTTGGATCGGTGTCGGTTTTTCATAACCCAACGTCTGGATTGCACTAACAATTTCTGGAGCTAAACCAAAATGCAGAAAATCTTGATAATCAGACATTATTTATCCATTTTTCCCATTGATTTTTCGATTGTAACTCCGCTTGATGCACGATGAAGCAATAAATCGCTATCAATGATGCGTATAGTGGAGTGTTTCAAATGTTAAACCTTCTAATATTTTTGCCGTACGATCCGGTTTACCATTAGAAAGTACTGGTAAATGAGACACCCAGGCAATTCGGCGAGGAGACTTATATTGCGCCAATATTTCTGAAAGACTTTTCACAATCGTCTCATTTGAAATCTTTTCGGACGACTTAGGAACCAATAAAGCTGTCACGACAGCACCCCAAATATCGTCTGACATACCAACTACTCTTGCCTCTTTGATTCCATCAATTGTCTCTAAAGCTTCTTCGACTTCAACAGGGTAGACATTTTCTCCACCACTGACGATCACATCGGTTCTTCTAGCTTGAATATGAACATTTCCTTTTTCATCTAGGAAACCAATATCACCTGTGGGAAACCATTCCTCATGATTTATCGATTCCATCCCCCAGTATCCATCCATAAGCATCGAACCTTTAACTTCAACAATACCTTGGTTGATTCTGAGTTGAACTCCTGTGTTAGGCTGACCACAACCTTCAGTTACTTCAAAACGACTTTGATAGGGAGTCGTAACTACATTACTTGAAGCTTCAGTCATCCCGTAAGTGATGACGATAGGAACTTGTTGTCTTGAGGCTTTTTCTTTTAACGCTCGGGAGGCCGAGGAACCACCCAAAAGAATCGCTTTAAGAGTTTTAGGAGGTGTCCAGTTTGGAAAACGATCAAAAATCATAGCCAACATCGTGGGAACCAATGAAGTAAAACTCACTTTTTGATCGATCAATTCTTCCACAAAATGTTCCGGCGAAAACTTACTAGGTAAGCTAATAGCAGATCTTGCTCGCAATGAACGGGTAATGATCGAAAATCCTCCAATTCGAGCCGGAGAAATCGAAAGTTGCCAAACATCCCCTCTTTCTAAAGGAACGTTGCGAGCAGAAGACTCGGCACTTGCTACTAGTGCCTGTCTTGAAATCATTGCCGGTTTAGGTTTTCCAGTTGTTCCTGAAGTAAA
>CAZBHT010000014.1:0-9795 GCA_964491655.1 uncultured Burkholderiaceae bacterium | reverse complement strand
GTGCCTGTCTTGAAATCATTGCCGGTTTAGGTTTTCCAGTTGTTCCTGAAGTAAAAAGAATCACCGCACAATCTTCAGAGATACCGCCTTCGGACCATCGAAAACTAGAAAGTAGATTTTTTATCTCTAACTCGGTTAGCTTCGGATGTAACAATAATATTGTTTTTCTAAGCTCTAAGAGAGCATATATGTCCACCAACGTATCCAACGTAGAAGAAGCAATCAGTGGAAAAACCTGTTCGTTTTCGGGGATTTTTTTTATTTTTTCCTGAACTAAACAAGCTATCTCTGAAAACGTCCAATCTCGCTCGTTAGTACGAACTGCGAGCGAGTTTGGGCATTCGTTTGCTGCAGAAAATATCGAAAAATCTTTCACCGACATTTTTAATTAAGGTAGACGCTTAAATTTCTTAAAGTCTGGGCGACGTTTTTCTAGGAAAGCCTGTTTACCTTCTCTACCTTCTTCGGTCATGTAATAAAGTAAAGTCGCGTTTCCTGCTAATTCTTGCAAACCAGCTTGTCCGTCGCAATCAGCGTTAAGAGCTGCCTTCAGACAACGAATCGCGATCGGAGAATTCGCTAAAATTTCTCGGCACCACTGAACCGTTTCTGCTTCCAAACTTTCGTAAGGTACTACGGTGTTAACAAGACCCATATCGAGTGCCTGCTGAGCATTGTAGAAACGGCATAGGAACCAAATTTCTCTTGCCTTCTTCTGACCAACAATGCGAGCCATGTAGGATGCACCCCAACCACCATCAAAAGAACCAACCTTAGGACCTGTTTGGCCAAACATGGCGTTATCCGCGGCGATCGTTAGGTCGCACATCATGTGAAGTACGTGTCCTCCACCAACACACCAACCTGCAACCATAGCAATAACTGGCTTAGGACAAGTTCTGATTTGTCTTTGAAAATCTAAAACATTCAGTCGAGGAACGCCATCATTACCCACATAGCCACCAGTACCTCTGACACTTTGATCCCCACCTGAACAGAATGCCTTTTCTCCCATACCCGTTAGAATAATGGCGCCAATTTTTTCATCATCACGAGCATCGGCTAAAGCCATTTCCATTTCACGAACGGTTAATGGACGGAATGCATTACGCTTTTCTGGTCTATTAATCGTAATCTTGGCAATTCCATCTTCACATTTTTCATAAATAATGTCTTCAAAATCTCTTACTTTTGTCCATAAAGGAATCTTGGGTAAATTAGATGTATCCAGCTGAGGTTGCATACTATATTCCTGTAACGAATATCTCCGAGATCAACAACTTAGTGTCTATTCGGTCAAATTATTTATTCCAACAAAAGAATTTAAACAATCTGATTTAGATTAACTCGTATTGGCCAAATTCTTTTTCTTGATTTGTACTACTTCACCAACGGCAACGCAACTCTAACAGATCATTTACCATTCAATGAGTAGAGGCTGTAGATTCTAAACTGAAAAAAATATCTCTTACTATGTTAAATTGACTTAAATATTCTCTATCGTAACTCTCGGATGTCAAAATGCCTTACGTCAATATCAAGGTTACAGGCGGTGCAGAAGCCCCAAATTTAAAGCAAAAAGAAGAATTAATTCAAGGTGTTACAGATTTATTACAAAGGGTTCTCGGTAAAAATCCAGAGACAACCATTGTTATCATTGAAGAAGTTCCTATGGATAATTGGGGAATTGGTGGACAAACTACAACGAAACGACGCCAGAAACAAAATCAATAAATCTCATAATACGAGACTTCGTTTCTATTTCGTGGCGTACTATGACCTATTCACCTAACCTACGAATCGCCTGTAAAAGCAACTTAGGTGCTATTTCAAAAGAATAGGTCAATTCAAGTCGTTCTGTCGCTTTATGCGCATCGCGACCCGCTCCAGCCATATTAGCAACAGGAATATCCATCGATAAAAGTTCATCGATCGGTAACCAATACGTTTTGCCCCAGCCAGGCATATTTTTTACGAGAGCATCAAGAGCATTCCGATCGCCATCAAAACCCAAAAATGAAAGATCTGTAATCCCACCAAATACATCCACTAAACGGACCGCACCATCTCCGGCTAATTGAGAGGCCTGTTGCGTTAAATCTTCCATAAGTAAACGTAATCTTTTTTCGTTTTCATTCTTTTGAGTATTAAGTCGAGCCGGATAATAAGGTGGGACGAAGCCAACAATAATCGCAGGACCTTTAACGTCAGCATTCATAACCAAATGTTCGAGCATTCGAATCGAAAGTTCTCTTGCATCTAGGTCTTTAGGTTGGCTTTCACAAAATTCCAATTCTTTTTTCTGTAGTTGTTCAGAACCCAACTTAGCTTCAGCAATTGAACGAATGTTTTGAACAGTATAAATACCAACGTCTTTAACGTCTGGTGCAATACCGCCTTTCTGGCGATACGCTCGAGCACTATTTGAAAGTTGATTGACGGCGTTCATTGTAGCCATCGCAGCCATGTTACGACACCAGTCCAAGACTTCATCAGGACTTTTTTCGATAGTTAGAACATTGAAATACGTTACGGCTCGCTCTGGTAAAGTCACAGAATACACAGACCGACGTGTTTGCATTGATAGGCAAGCCGGAGGCGTTAGAACATTGTCCCCCTGCCCGGCAATCAACTCCGGATGACCTTCTATACAAGTGACTAAATGCGCTAGTAGAAGAGCGGCGCTGAACCCCTCGTAATAACATCCAATATGAGCTTCTGCTCCTAATGTCATAAAAAGAGGCATAATTTTGCCTGTGGTACCCGTATAGTAAGGACGGTAGGCAGGGCTGTTTTTAGTTTCGCTCGTCCAAAAACAAGGTTCACCGGTCAGAGCTGCGACAACCTCCAGACGTTCTTCCTGTATAAATTCCGACCAACGTCTAACAGAACCTCGCATACCGGCACTGTTGGCTTCCTCATCTGGAACAGCAAGAAAAGCAATATTAATATTGAGCTCTGGATCTAGGGCTAATTCGCGAATGGTTGCAATAAACAGTGCAAGCCCTGCCTTCATATCATTACTGCCACGACCAAAGAGCCAATTGTTACTCTCTAAATCACCTCGGACATTTTTGGCAAGATCTTTCGATTTGATTGCTTCGGTATAGGCCTCCAAATCAAAAGCTTTTTGAGCCAAGTCACCACAAACTTCAGTATCTACAACATCAAAGTGTCCTGTTAAAAGAACCGTACGATTCGTCGCTTTAGGTGCACGCAACAAAGCTAAAACAGCCCTCCTGTCTAATGGATCATGTTCGCACTTAAAAATTTCAGCGGTAAATAAAGCTCCAGTACAACAAATTGTCTTATTGAGTTCTTCTAAAATAAACTCAGCACAACGATTTTCTTCTTTTGCATTGCCTGAGACACTTGGAATTACACAAAGATCTATAGTTAATTGTTTTAAAAAACTCGCATTAAGATACTTCATATCAATCCCCAAGATTTTCTCAAGCCTTCAAATAGGCCTTATGCATCAAATGAGCATAATCGTAAAAATTCATACCACTATTGATGGCTCCCGTACAAACCCGACTAGAAAGTCGATACATCCCTTCGGGAATACCCATCTCATAGGTAACCGAATTCTCACCAATTTCCAAATAAAAAGCTAAAGGTACATCACCTTCTACCCGTAAAAGAGCAAAGGGATTATTGTTGTCGCGATATAGCGCTGGATCGTCAATAATTTGGTAAGAAACTAAACCAGTATCCCACCCCTTGGATCGAATCCAATTTTGGATAATCTCGGTGTTTCTACGCTCCAAACTAGGAGCAACCAACTTACTTCCGAATAATCGATCAAGAACCCATGTCATACACTGATAAACACCGCCAAAAGACTAACAGTCCTTATGTTTAGTCACCGCTTCTACCGCTTTTGCTTCTTTAAAGCAAACGCGTTCAGAAAATTCACCCTGCTTTCCAATATTAAAAGAAGAAGTTGGACGATGATAGCCCATCACACGGGTCCAAACCTCACAGCGAGTTCTTTCTTCATCTTTTAGTTCAATTTTCTTATTCATAAAAATCTCTCATTGGTAATATTTTGTAGGCTACATAACAATAATACACTAGGTATAGTTGTTTTCTCTGTATAATTCTAAAATCGAATCTATACGTTTTATGAAATTTTAAATTCGCTTTTACAATTTTTATATCATAGAATCGCACAGAGGATACTCACCTATCATCCCCTTTATACTACGGACTACTAAAAGTAATTTTTGAACTTTAATTATGTCTAAAAATTTTTCTAAATATATCGTTTTACTTGCCGTTTTAGTTCTATTCGGTTTCCTGATGGGACATTTTAAGTGGTCTTTATGGTGGGCCATTCTTCCTGGCATTATTGGAGGCTTTTCGGGCTCTTACATGAGTGACTTTACTCAAATTTTGCTAGATCCGAAAGTTGACGCCGCTAAGCGCGAACAAGTCATTAAAACCCTACGAATTCTGACAATGGGATGGACTATCCTAGCTGTTACATTCGTTTTCATGGGCTATTCATTAACCGCCTATCTCTAAAGACAAAAACGAATGCGCGTTCTTCATACTTCTGATTGGCATCTTGGGCAACAGTTGCTTGGGCAGTCTCGTTTACAAGAATCTCAAGCTTTTTTAGATTGGTTGGTAGATACCATCACCAACAATGAAGTTGATGTACTGGTTGTTGCTGGAGATATTTTCGACTCAACGGTCCCGTCCAATCGTGCGTTAACACAGTTTTTCAATTTTCTCGATACAGTACGAAAAAGAACGAACTGTTCTAACATTGTTGTCGTTGGAGGAAACCATGATTCCCCCTCATTATTGAACGCGCCTAAGGCAATACTTGAACATATTGGGATTCATATCATTGGCTCAGCGCTCAGTAATCCTGCTGACGAGGTTCTGTTATTAAGGGATCAAAATAATCAACCCATCGGGATTATCGGTGCGGTTCCATACCTTCGAGATCGTGATGTTCGACGTGTCTTCGGTAGTGAGACACGTAGTGATAAAGAAGATGCTCTATTAGCTGGTATAAAAGAGCACTATCAATTAGTTGCAGAACAAGCCAAACACCTGTTGAAGCAAGAAGGAAATCTTCCTTGTTTAGCAACTGGTCATCTTTTTGCTCAAGGGGGCTGTGTACAAAAAGGCGATGAAGTTCGTGAACTTTATATCGGAAATCTTTCACGAGTTACTGCAGACACCTTTGATCCTGTTTTCCAGTACGTAGCACTAGGACATTTACACCAATTACAAGAAATTGCTAAAAGTCAGCGTATTTTTTATAGTGGTGCACCTTATCCTATGAGCTTTGATGAATGTCACTCTAAAAAAAATGTCATTTTGGTTAATTTCAAAGAAGATAAACTGTCATCGGTTGAGACAATTACCGTTCCTGTTTTTCAAACACTTGAGCAAATCGAAGGAACTGTCGATACCATTTACGGCAAATTGCTTGAGCTTTGTGAACAAAACAGCTCTGCCTGGGTTGACATTCATTACACAGGAGACGAAATCATCTCTAATCTTAGAGAACGTCTTTTAAAAAATCTGAAATCGAATTCGCTTAACATTTTAAGAATCAGGGATGATGCTCGTAGAGTGGCACTCCTTACCTCCTCTGGTTTTTCTGGAGAAAACCTTGATGAATTAAAACCGGAAGATGTTTTTGAAAAAAGATTAAAAGAGGCCGGCATACCTGAAGCACAATGCAATGACCTTCGTTCTCTTTTTTCAAAGGTATTGCACACCTATTTACAAAAAGATTCTCATTTTTAGTCGATTATTATGAAAATTTTATCTGTAGAGTTTTCCAATTTAAATTCACTGTATGGCAAATGGAAAATTGATTTCACTACAAAAGAATACGAAGATCATGGAATTTTCACGATAACGGGCCCAACGGGATCCGGTAAGTCGACTGTTCTTGATGCAATCACTTTAGCGCTATATGGACGAACTCCTCGTCTTGACCGAGTCAATACTTCAAGTAATGAAATTATGTCGCGACTCGCATCAAGTTGTTCTTCCGAGGTATGTTTTTCACATAACAGCAAAACGTACCGAGTCACTTGGCTACAGCATCGCGCTAAGGGAGACAGTGAAGGAAGATTGCAGAATACAAAATGGGAATTATCAGAATGCGAAACCGGAAAGATCATTGGTGAGCGTTCTAAGGTTCCTCCAACAATTGAGGAAATTACGGGGCTTAATTACGAACGGTTTATTAGAACGGTAATTTTGGCACAAGGAGGCTTCGCCGCTTTCCTGCACGCTAGTGAAAAAGAACGGGGTCCGCTTTTGGAAAATATTTCCGGTACAACGATTTACTCTGATCTTTCTAAAATAACGTTTGAGCTCACTAAGGCGGAAAAGGAAAAGTTAACCGCTATCGATAACGAGCTCAAAGGCATCACAGTCATGCCTGAGGAAGCTGAAAAGCTTGAGCAGTCTCAATTAGATAATGCACAGAAACGCATTGCTGAATGTGGTGCATCCATTCAGCAAATGCAAGAAGCCATCACCTGGCTCTCTACGATTGAAGTTTATCAAGATGAACTGAAAAAAATTAATAAAGAAGAACACGAACTTAAGAGCAGAATTGATCAGTTCGCCCCAAAACGTCCTGTATTAGAAAGTGCTAGGCGTGCCCTTTCTATTACTCCTATCTATGAGACTTTAAAAGAACGCAGAGAGCGCTCCTCTAAAATCAACAAAGATCTTGCAGAATCTAATAAAACTTTATTAATTACGAAAGGAAAGGCAAGAGCGACAGAAATAACCCTAAAGTCTGCTGATGAACAGCTCGCTAATCTTGAAAAAAAATACAGCGATACTTCTTCATTACTCGTAAATGTACGTTCTCTTGATGCAAAAATCGCTGAATTAGAATCGTTAAGGAAAGCAAAAGATAAAGCAATTGCAGAAGAGCAAAGTACGCTATCAAAAGTCTCTGAAGAGCAAAACAACCTAAGACAAAAATTATCTAATAATTTAGCGGAACAAAAGAAATTACAAAAAAGATTAGAAGAACAAGACTGTGACGAAGCGCTAATCGAAAATCTATCTTCTTACGCTCAAAATTTACAACAAATTGATGTTGAGCAAAATCGCATCGATTGTGCTCAACACGAGCAAAAAAATATTCAAAAAATAATTGAATCCAATAAACAAGCGATAGCAGACCTTAACGGACAAATTGCTCAAATTCGAAAAGAGGAATTTGCCGTTAAAAATGATCAACTACAAAAGGAAAGAGAACTTATCAAGTTATTAGGTAGTGAAACAGAGCAAACCATCCGTAAAGAGCTGGATCAATACAATTTAAAACTACAAAAATTTGCCGTTTTACAAGAAAAATTAGAACGTCTTCTCGCCATGATTCAAGAGGTTGAAGATAATAAAGATCGACTTGATAAAGTTATTATTCAGCAGAAGTTATCGGCGGTAAAACTGGCTGGAGCAAAACAAACATTGGCAGACAAAAACGCTCTAGTTGAAACAACTCGTGAAATCGTTACTTTCCAAAAAGCGGTAGACGATCTTAAAGACATGCGTCATTTACTCGTAAATGGACGTCCTTGTCCGTTGTGTGGTGCCATTCATCATCCATATGCGACAAGTCTTTCACTAGACACAAAAGCCGACGACAAATACCAAAAGGCAATTTCAGAAGCGAATATTGCTATGGAAGAGGAACGTCGAGCCAATGAAGAAAATACACGTTTATTGACTGAAATTGAAGTTAATAAACAACATATCGGACAGTTATCTCAAAATGTCGAGAACTTAACAAAAGACATCTCACAAGAGGCATTAGAGTACGAACTAACCGGTATTCGAGGTCGTAAACCCGCCACTTGGAATACGGTCATACAACAAAAAGTGAATATTTTCACAAATCGACGAAATGATCTAGAAAGCAAGCTAGACAAAGTTGCTTCCACGAATACCGTATTACAGAGCATTCGCTCTAATTTAGATGCATTACACAAACGTTTAACGAGTATTAATGAAGAGCTTCTCGTTTGTACTTCTGATTTAAAGGGAAACGAAGCCTCACATCAAAATAATCTCAACATCGAATCAGAAGCTCATAAAAAACGAGATGAAATCATGCGTTCCTTAGAACGTATCTTCCAGCGTTATGGTTTAATTTCTACCACCTTATCTCAACTAAAACAGAACTACACTGTTTTAGATAAGAGAAAAGTTAGTTGGCAAAATACGAAAGCAGATCTTGCTTTAATTACGCAACAGATAGAGACCGATACCGTTTCTAATGAAACAATTTCAAAACGATACTCGGAACTACAAGAAAAAATTTCTGTCTTGCAAACCGACGCAGACTCTCTTAAGTCAGAGATTAAAACTCTTTCAAAAGAACGTTTTGATCTTTTCGGAAATCAATTACCCGATAAAGTGGATTCAGACCTCAAACAAGCCCTCACTGAGGCTATGAATAACCGTAACACAGCATCTGATGTTAATGATGAGCAACAAAAGGTTCTTGCTGGTATTGAACATACTATTGCTGTGTATACAGCACAGCTAGAAACACTGGCTAACGAAATCCTTACACAAGAAGGAGATTTCCAAAAAGCTCTATCGGAAAACTGTTTTGAAACGGAACAAGCTTTTATTTCGGCACGTATTTCTGATAATTTGCGGGAAGAATTGCAACAAGAAAATGATTCTTTAATGCAAAGAGAAGCCTCGATTTCGGCTCGAAAACAAGATAAAAGTAACAAACTATCCATTGAGCTTGAGAAAAACTTAACAACGAAGCCAAAAGACGAATTAGAAAAAGAACTTTCCACTTTAAACGCAGAATTATTAACTGCACAAAAAAATGCGGGCGCAACGCAAGAGCGTCTGAGACAAAATCAAGAAACAAAAAACAGATATAAAGAGAAATTTAAGTTATATCAAGAACAAGAAAAAATAACTGAACGTTGGGAAAACCTAAATAAGCTCATTGGTTCTGCTGATGGAAATAACTTCCGAACTTTTGCTCAAGGACTTACTTTTGAAGTATTGATTGAATACGCTAACCGACAGTTATCTGCGATTACCTCTCGGTATATATTGGTTAGGAACCCAAATCGTCCTTTAGATCTTCAAATTGTGGATGAGTATCAAGAAGGAAGAATCCGCAGTGTTGACAATCTTTCCGGGGGAGAATCATTCCTTGTCAGTTTAGCGCTTGCTCTTGGTATGTCCCAAATGACAAGTAACAATTCTCGAATTGATTCTTTATTCCTAGATGAAGGCTTTGGTACTTTAGACGAACAACTTTTATATACAGCACTTGATGCTCTATCCAAACTTCACCATCAAGGAAAATTGATTGGAGTCATTTCTCACATGCAAGAGTTAAAGGAAAATATTCCAACACGTATTGAAGTAATTCGACAAAGTTCAGGTAAGAGTACCTTACAAGGTCCTGGAGTCTCTTATTTATCTTAACTTCAAATAACCTCATTACAAATATAACAAAGGTGTAAGAGTATGTTTTCGACGACATTCTTACACCTTGTTTTTCAATGATAACTCAAAGCTAGATTAATGATATGGATCACTCCTAGTCCCAAAAGGGAGAAAATAGGTTTGGAAACAAAAACGAGCCTATCGAAGGATCCATATCATGACAAAGAAATATACACAAAATACACTCGATCCGTCCATTCAATGGAAAGCAATTGGTGTCGATCTCGCTAAATACGACAACACCGTAGTTGCCGTTTCTCAAGACGGTGAAGTTCAACACATTGAACGAATCTCAACCGATGAGCTCTT
>CAZBHT010000013.1:0-18616 GCA_964491655.1 uncultured Burkholderiaceae bacterium | reverse complement strand
TTCGATCCTAATGACCCAACTCCGGGCGCTTTAACTAAAGCGGCCGACTGGGTCATGAAAACATTGAAAATCGATAAAGCACTGGTTAAGGTCGATGGTCTTTTACGTTCGTTGTCTTTCTTTGAAGATTATATTGTTACCAAAGCTCACTCATACGGAACAAAGATTCATGACCATGTAGCTCATAATCAAAGTCAAAATCACGTTGATAACAATCTCTTCAATCAAAATACTAACGATCCTGGGTATGTTGATTTAACCCAAACGGGACAAAATCAAGCGAATACAGGACCAACTCAGAACGTTAATACCGGGGCAGTACAGCAATTTTCGATCAATGCATCGGGTACCTTATCGCTTAACGACTTAGATACTACTAATGAAGTCGTCATCGACATTGCTTCCATGATCATGGATTCTAGTACGGTCAATATGGACGCCGTTATTGATAAATGGGTAGGTACTTGGGCTGGTACCTCTGCGATTACCTATGTCGCTCCTTTGTCAGTTGTCTCCCCTAATCATTCTGTCGGTATCGCTGGCGCAGTCGCCATTAATGCATCGGATTTCACTTCAAAAGTTTCAATAAAGAGAAGCGAAGACAGTGAATCCACTGGTTTAGTCATACAAAATACTGCATCTGACAATAAGTATGCGGGCACTAATGTTGCAATTTATGCCATTAACGATGGCGCTGTCGTAGTTGAAGGTTTAACAGGATCGGTTACCGCAACGGGTAAAGGTGCCTATAGCTTTGATGCAAACGTTTCAGCCAATTTTGCTCAAACGACCACTGAAACAACGGTTGAGGGATTAACTCTTATTGATCCTACCGTTGAAGGCCAAACAAACGCCTATGACCAAGCCGCTTGGAGTGGTGACACCCAAGTAACGGGTGGTACCGGTTTTGGTTTATCGCTATCGCAAGGAACAACAGGTAACTCTGCTTCGCTTGGTTTCATTGTTGCTATTGCGGATATCGATAACACGATCACAAGCACACTTTCTAATGCGGATATTTCAGCTAAATACTTTGATATTCGAGCCTTAAGTTCCCTTGTGCAAGTTACTACAGCGATTAATACGCAGATCGCTGCGACAAACAGTACTTTAGGCTTAGCAGGAACCGCTGCCTCAGCTTACTTAAGCAACACCGTTAACGCTTCTATTTCTGATTCATCTATTACTTTGACTGGTGATGGATCTCATGCTCAAATCATTGCTCGTGATGCCAATAGTAGTGAGCATGAAACGATGGATCAAATCACAGATATTGATTTTGCTTTTGATCAGCTAACTACCTATAACGGCGACCAAGCTACGACAACTGCAATTTCGAAAGAAAATAATGACTACTACAGTGACGTCGCACTGATCACAGACGAAGAACGTAAGAGCTCACAAAATGTTGCCGAGTTTTTAAACGGTGCGAACATGGTTCAATCCACCACCGTCATTTCACTGGGTGTGTCCGCAGATGGTGGAGCGGCGCTTGGCGCAGCAGTTCTCGTTAACGATATTGATAATACCTTTACGACTTCTGCAAGGAATCTCGACATTGAACACGTTAACGAAACTTCAAATGCGGTTTATACCCAATCGGCTGAATCGGACGTGGTTTCCGTTTCGGTTGTCGCAGGGGTCGCAGGAGGTGGTAGTAAATTCTCCGCTTCGGGCTCTGTGATTGTTTCTGATATTGATCAGGCAACCCACTCAATCATTAAAGACTCAGAGGTCAACGTTGCTGAAAACAACGTTTTAGCCGGTAATGAATCCATCAGTGTTAATGTCGCAGGTAACGTTGGTGTTTCTGCGGGACAAAGTGGTATGGGAGTCGGAGCGGCCGTAGTGGTTGCAAATACCAACAATACCGCACAAGTGACGGCCTCTAATCTAACGCATGACTATAATAATGCAACCTTAAACATCAAGGCACTCAATCAAGCTCAATCCTGGGCCGCTGCTGCGGATGCCGGAGTCAGTGCTTCACTGACGTTCGGCGGTTCTGTCGTCGTTAATCGAGTCAAAAATGCGACTGCAATTGATATCGATCATTTACTTTTAAACAATATCTCTACAGCCACGATTTCTTCGTCTGATGAAAGTCAATTATGGAGTTTGGCTGGACAAGTTTCTGTAGCTTATAGTGGTGCTGTGGGAGCATCCGGTGCCGTCGCTTATACCCTTTCAGGAGGTTCTGATGTTGGAACCACCGTTGATGTATCTGACGTTACCGTTACCACAGACACTCCAACACAAACTGATTTAACCATTGAAGCTCTAGGTAGAGACCATGTTACGGGAATTACGTTAGCTACGGGTATTTCAGGTTCCGGAGCAGGGATTGCCGGCGTCGCAGGTACCAATGAAATCAAGCGTAATGTCAACGCTCAACTAGCTAATGTCACCAGCGGAAGTGCTGAGCAACACGCATTAAATCGTTTAGTGGTTAAAGCTTATGAAGATGCCGACATTGATAATGTCGGTTTAGTTGTATCGGCTGGATCTACGGCATCTGTTGGAGCCGGCATTGCGGTTAATCGCATCAACAATACCACTCAAGCGTCGCTTTTAGATACTCGAGACACTAAATCCAATTTCTTTACGGATAGTCTGATTGTGTCTGCTGTAACCGACAACGATATTGATACGGTCGGTGTTGGTGGTGGCGGTGCGGGTACCTTAGCCATTAATGGTTCTGTCGCAGTTAACCTCATTGAATCCGATACCAAGGTCAATATTGACGGCACCCAAGCCTCTATGAATGTGGGGGTTATTGAGGCTCGTAGTGACGACACGATTGGCACCTACGGTGGACAAGCTAATGGATCTGGTACCGTTGCGCTTGGTTTAACGGTTACGGTCTCTGAAAAGAAGGGGGGTACGGATATCGCTGTTAACAATGCCACTCTTACTGAACTGGGTTCCACAGAATCAGAAAAAGAAAAAATCACAGTTGGTGTTAAAGACGAGCACATTAAAGATGCATTTGTTTCGGATATCTCAACGGTCGCTTCTTTAAGTAACAATCGTGACGAGGCAACCGTTGATGGTATCAGTATGACTTCAACCAGTACGGAAACCTTTAAGACGTTCCTAATCAACGCTGCGGGTTCGGGCATGGTCACAGCCGTTGGGACGAGTAATGTCGTCTATAGTGGTGGCTCTACTAATTTAACCATCGATGGCTCGAATATTTCTACAGAAGACGGTCTTGATACGTTAGTTGGAAACTACACGAGTGTCGATACTTCAATGTCGACCGCAAGTGGAGGCCAAGTGGCTGTAGCAGCTTCGGTGAACGTTACTACCACCGAGCATGATGTTAGTGCTAATTTTTCAAATTCGACGATTTCTGGCGATATCACTCACCAAGCGGAAGCCAAAGAAGGATTATCACACTTGATCCTTAGCTTAGCAGGATCTCTGTATGCATCCGTCAGTCCTACTGTAAATGTCAATCGGCTTTTATCTGATGTCACCTCAACGGTAAGTGATTCAACCATTACCGGTGGCACCTATAGCCAGAATTCATATTATTTGGGGCACTCTAATGGAGCGAGTGGTCTACTTGCCGGTGCTATTGCCAGTGTTGGTGCAAACGTTAATGTTAATTACTACGGTAATGATGTTATTAACTCACTGTATCGTTCCACGATCGATACAACAGGAACCCAAACGATTGTTGGTTTCCGTCAAGTTAACCACGAAATGGTTGATGTAACGGCCACTGGAGGTCTCGTAGCCTTTGGTGGTTATGTCAATGTCAATACGATTGAAGGTCTAACTCAAACCAATGTTGAAAACACTCATTTAGAAAGTGACTCCAACATTACGGTTTCAGCTGAAAATCTCGATGTGATCTCGTTAGTAGGCGTTCAAGGACAAGTAGCTCTTGGTACGGCTGGAGCCAATGTCGTAGTCAATAGCGTTTATGGAGATGCTCAGGTTAATGCGATTAATTCCACTTTAATTAGCAAAAATATCGATATTCAAGCCCAGCAAAACCGTCAATTAACAGCAACTTCCGTCATGGCTTCTGGTGGCATTGGCGCACTTCAAGCCAACGTTATCGTAAATAACGTTGGATCTAGCGAAAACGCATTCGCTACAAGTGAAACCGGACTTTCTGACACAGAAGAACTGGTTAACAGCTATATCAATACCTACGCTAGTTCAAGCGATACCGATAATCCTGGACTTCTTGATTCTATTTTGACCGAAACGGAAACGTTACTAAGCGCTGAAGAACAAACTGTTTTGCTGGGAGCCGCGGCTACTAACGCATCCTTAACAAAGAGTGCCTCGGGAACTAATGTCTCGATCAGTACTACTCAACTAAAGGCTACCGATAATCTAACCGTTAAATCCGGTGAAGATACTTCTGAAGAAGCCAAGACGGATGTTGTAGTTGGTTCTGGCTCCTTAGCGGGTCTGGTCGTTGCTGCTTCTGTAGGTACCTTACGTTATCATCACAATGCTAATGTGTTGATCGCTTCTTCAATTCTTGAAGGTGGAAACACAACGGTTGGTTCTTATATTGATGGAACTAAGACCGTAAGTGCTTATCAGGCATCTGCCTCGATTGCTTCCGGGTTAGCCGCCTACTCTGACATCGTAATCGACGGGGGTGCACTTGTTGATATTGAAAATTCCGATATCAAATCGTCTAACCAAAGTACGATTGAATTCCAAGACACCTCTATCGTTAAAACTCAGGCTTTTGGTATTACAGTATCTGGAATTACAGGTGGAGGCATGGTAGGTCACCTTGAAGACCGATCTTCTTCTCGCGTAAACATCCAAGGTCACTATCTAAATGGAACCGGTTTAACGGGTAATACAACGATTCGCTCATTACGTGCTGGACAGCGCATCTCGGATACCACCGCCGGATATGGGGCTTCTTTTGCCGGTATTGGTGCCATTGCAAAAGTTTATGATAGTGGTACGCAAGAAATTGTGGTTGATTCAACTAAAGTAGTAGCAACGAATTTAACGATTGATGCAAATAACCAAATGCAACTAGAGTCACAAGCTATGGGAGCTGGAGGCGCAATCGCAACAATCGGAGTCGTTGAAGTACGTACGCACGCCACCGGCTCGACTCAAGTTACCGCTAAGAACAATACATTTGATGTTGAAAACACCGTATTACAAGCCTCTAGTGGACGTCAAGGAAACGATGATTCACAAGCCTTACGTTTAAAGGCCTACGCAAGTGCCTATAGTGGATCTGCTTCAGGAGTTAGCGTCAACATCGCTGAATTAAACAATTACACCCAAGCCTCAATGACGTTTGCTAATAACGCCATAATTCAACAAGGCAATCGTCAAGAACGCTTGGATACAGACGTCTTAGGTTACGCTGTCTATGACGGAAAATCAGATGTTGCCGGAGGTGCTATTGGCATTTACTCCGGTAATACTGAAGTACGAATCGATCATGGTGTAAAAATCAATAATACGATTGATGCCAGAGGTAAAGAACTTCAAGTCGATATTTTTGATGCTGTTGCACATAATGAAGAAAATGCGAAAGCAATTGCTGAAAGTTATGGTGGTGCAACCTTTGTAATCGAAGGAAGTACGGAGAACCTAGATAACGCGGCGGATATTTACCACACCGACTTGTCAGAAACAAGCATTAATCTTATCGGTACGGTTATTGCTGACAAAGAATTCAATGCTTCTGCTCAATCAACAAATCGACTACAAACTAAAGTTGATAACATTAAGGGAGCCATTGGAGGCGGGTCCGGGGCTGCGATTAATAACGAAATGACCGGCAGTACCCTCCTTAAGGTTGCTGATAACACTCAGTTAACCTCTGGCGGGGATATGTATCTTGGTGCTCGTTCTGACGTTGAATTAACGGGTATCAAGGACAGTTCTGGAGAAATAGACTCCGTTGTAGTGGAATCTGCTGTTTACGGAGCCTTTACCGGTACGGGTATCCATATTAAAAATAATGTCACCCGAGTCAACCAAATTGAAATCGGTTCTCAATCTTCTGTTATAGCCGATGATCGTTTAGCAATCGATGCTAAGGCAGTATCAGATATTGATTGGCGTGTAGAAGCAATGTCTGCAGGGATGGTTGAAGGGGTAAAAGCTTCTGCAACACATAATTTAAAAACAGCAAACATCGTTAATATTGGCTCTAACGCTACTCTTAAAAATCGTAATGCTGACGAATTAATTATCGTGTCTGCTTCAGGCAATGAGCAGTATCACTTCGAAACAATTGGTAACGTTCAAGGTGCTTTGATAGGTGGTGCTGGTGCTGTTATGTCGACTCATTACGAGCGACAGAATCTAGTCAATATTGCTGCAGGTGCAAAACTTGAAGGTGCTGGTGAAATTCATTTATTAAGTGGTCAAGACAGTGACAATCAATTATCACTACTTGATATGACAACCTATTCACACGCCTATTCTTCCAGTGTTATTACCGGTGTTAACGCAGAAAATAACAATCAGTTCATAACATCAGACCAAGTGAATGTCGCTGGTGATGTAACTGCAACTCGCTCGATCACAGTTTATGCGGATCAAGGCGAAGTCAATACAAAAGAAGAAGTACGGTTATACACGTTTTACTCTGCTGACGATTGGGGCGAAGTTGAAGTCGCAACCACCGAGTCCGGGAGAATGTCCAGCAATATGACTGAAACCAGTCGATTGACGGTCACTGGAAGCCTAGTTGCAGGGACGCAAACGAAATTTGACCTTTCGATTAGTGGTGTCGTTGATACAGATGACAAAGATAGTGTAACCATTGAAGGCTCACAAAAAGAACCAACTATTATCCTTTCAGAGGATTCCAATGTATCGGCAACCATTGAAAGTGGTGAAGTCGATGTAGCGAACCAATATTGGGAACGCCACCAATATCTGGTCGATCAAATGACTGAATATGCCATCACAAATACCTCTTCTGAAAATGAAAGTATTTACTACGCATTAAAAGCCGAAGACGACTATCTGGTCCAAGAAATGCTTCGAAGAGGTTTTGCGACTAAAGATAAGAACGGGAACCTTATTGCAACAGATGCAGAAGTAAAACGTCAGACCGTGAGCGTACGTGATGTTACGGTTTCCGGTGGCAACATTGATATCACGAGTTCCACAGTCGAAGGTAGTGGCAAGATCTATGCCAATAATGCCGAAGGAATTCGAGTTACAAACACATCAAATATGGCGTTGGCTTTACAAGACCTCGTCATTCTCGATGAAGGAGGTCACTTAACCTTTAATGGTTACGAAACGGGTTCTTTTGATGGATTTACGGGAGAAATTCGTTCTCGAAAATCCGATAAAAGTCCTTCTTTCACCATCGACTCTCACTTTGATGGTGAGATTACGATGACTTCTAACGGTCAGACGAATACCGTTAAGCCTGACGTCACAATCACTTTGAATGGTCAAATCAGTAATCACGCCGGTGACTTATCCATTAATAGTGGAAGCGACATCGTATCAACCGCTTCCGTCTCCGTTGCGGGTCAACTGAATATGACCGCCTCAGGTGCGATTACACAATCCTATACCAGTGGAATTACGAATATTGGAGGAGATGTCTCAACCTTATGGGAATCCGAGACAGACGAACTCTGGAATAAGAACTCTAGCGGACAATCGATTAGCAATACTGAAGTTCGAATCGGTCAAGGCGCCATGATTGCTGGTGGCGATATCATTTTAGCGGGCGACATCATCAACATTAATGGTTTAATCCAAAGTGGATACGCTCAATATGGTATTAATTTGGATACGGATTCCGTCATTCAAAAAATCCAACAAATTGAAACTCAATGGCAAAACAGCGGTAAGCCTTCGAGCATCAATCCTCGTACCGATAGCTATCAAATCTCCCAGGGCGGATATGTTTTAGAAAATAATCAGTACGTCTACAAGACTTCTGCTTGGTACGATCCGGTTAATAAACGCATCATTTTGGATGATATTAACCCACAAGGTGGACATGTCAGCATCACAGGGCGCATTGCCAACACGGGTGGTGGCAAAATTGTCGTAGCCGACGGTCACGCTACCGTCAACGTTAATGCGGGTCAATATGATTTACAAGCGGGGAACATATCAACGGGAACCATTGCGGGATCCATTCAATTAACGGATCTATCTTACTCGAGCGATTCGATTACTTCTAAGGTAACTCAGTACACACGAAACTCGGATGGAAAGACGGTCATCAAAACTTGGGACGTTAACCGTAGTGATGGTAGTCAATCCGGTTATACCGAAACGGTAGCAGATGCTGGATCGACTTCTTACTCTCCAAAGGATGGACTCTTTTACACATGGGCAAAAGGACAATCCACTTCAACAACTACGGTAAAAACAACCTCACAGGACTTTACCATTTGGGGATTATTTGATATCCATGACGAAAATCTAAAATGGACAGAAAATACAACAACCGATGTAGTTGAAAGCTTAGATATTGCCGAAACTGTCGGTACAACCATTACACGTCCCACAGATGTTAATGGTGACTTATCTTTCTATGCTTGGAGCATCCAAGTCAAAAATGAAAAAGCTACTTCGGTTGAAAACACCTGGACAACTTATAGAAATTGGACCCATTGCACAGGTACTCATCACGCAGAAGTGACTACAAAAACTGGTGAAGTTATTCAGTACCTTTACACCGTTAAGGCCGATCAAGCCATTGGAACTGATTTTGTTACGGGGGACAACTCTATCACATTAGTTTCTAAAGGCAATGTCTATTTGGGTGGTAACCTAACAGCTAATGACGGAACCGTTTCAGTTCAAGCCGGTAAAAACATTCTGAATACTGTTACTGGTAATTCCATTGCAGGAGCTAAGAGTGTCACGCTTGAAGCAACCAATGGTGATGTTGGTTCGTCAAACAATAGCATTCGAGTATCGAGTACTTCTGGGGAATTGAACCTCAAAGCCACAGCAGGTGGACTCATCTCTATTGATGGTTCGAATCTTAATGGTCAATCTTCAACAGTCGCCACTTTAAATGCGGGCTCTTCCATTTCTCTTATTACGAGCGGAAATCTCGAAACGACTCAACTGAAAGGAACTGATCTTTTCTTAAAGAGTTTAAGCGGTTCAATTAAAGCACAAGGCGTTGAACAAATTGTTAAGAGTGATAAATCTCAACGATTTGATGCTAGAACTTCTTCTGGTTCTATTGAAGTCAATGCAACTGGTAACTTAGCAATTGGTCAAATTGAATCTGGTAGTAACGTAACGATTAATGTAACCGATGGTGCATTAACTGATGCATTACCACGCGATGGAGAAAATGCCTTATCCGTTGAAGAACGCTTATCTAGTTGGATTCAGGCAGGAATTTTAGGTAAAGACGGCACTACGCTAGAAAGTCGTTACGCCGAAGATCTTACAAAACTTGAAAATGAAGTCGAAGGCGCTTGGTCTCGCTACGTCAATTATCAAAACCTCAAATCTTCAATGAATGAGGCTCAAAAACAGGAATACGCTAGCCTGCAAACTCGTTTCGAAGGTTGCTCTACACTTGATGAAGCGCTTACAAAGGAAAAAGGAACTACAGGAACCTTACTAAATACCTTAGTTAATGCTGAAGCTAATTACCACGCATGGAACAAGACCGAATTGATTTATGCAGTAGCCGATTCGATTATCAATCCTGATGCTTCAACAAGTTCAAAAGCTATAACACCGAATATTCAAGCTAGCGGAACAATTACGCTAAACGCTATCAATCACTTAATTGGTGAGGAAGAAGATTCCGTTACTTATGACCTCAAAACGCAAATACTTGATAGTAATGGACAGTTAACGGCTGTTGGTCAACAACTTTATGAAAGTCTTGCTCGAGCCGATGCAGATGATGTGGCTTGGGATAAAACAAATGCAACGGTCACTATTTCTCTAAAGCGTCCGATTACTGTAGATTTAGGTAACTCAGATCAATCCTACGTCAATGCAGAAGCAAAGAGTGTTTATCTACAAACACTTGAAAACAAACAACTGCGCTTCCATACCATCCATGCGGATGAACACGTTCGTTTAACCAGTGGAACCGGCATCCTAGGTAAAGACGCGAACAATCTCATTGCAGGACGATTTATTACCTTGCACGGTGGCAAAGGTTCCATCGGCCAGTCTGCAACACGTCAAACCATACCAGTTCGTGTATCTACAGCTGATGACGGTTGGATCACCGCAACTGCTCAAGGAGATATCTATTTGACCGAAGTATCCGGTGCTATGGTGATTTCCTCATTAGCAACAGAAGGTCAAGCTACTCTGACTACAGACGGAGCCTCGATTCTTTCTCGTGATATGGGAGATGCTACGGCAACGGGGGTTATTTCAGCTCAATCTCTTGCCTTAAATGTCGGAGCGAAAGGTTCAATTGGTAGTGAAGGCAATGCTTTACGTCTAGATGACGTCAATGCACTTTATGTCTCCAGTAATATTAGTGGACTTTATCTTGATATTACAGGAGCCAGCACTACTGTTAATTCATTGGATTCCTCCAATCTAATTCAATCTTCAGGAACGGTTGATATTGATTCAACGAGTGGTGTAATCGTTACGTCGAACTTAGAAGCTAACGGCCCTGTATCGATTGACGCCACAAATCAAATTTCTGTTCAGAGTATTACGTCTACAGGAAACGGGGTGGACATTACTCTAAGATCAACCAATGGTAGCGTTGATATTTACGGTAATTTGACAGTTTCGAATACAGAAAATAGCGATATCGCTCTGTCAGGTGAAAGCGTAAATATTGATTCGAAGAATATCACCCTTAGTGCATCTTCTGGACATATTAATGCCAATGGAAATCTATCCATTGATTCAAACAACACCTTTAATGCTAAAGGAATTGATTTTTCCTCTACTCAATCGATTGCAACAGAATCAACAACCTTTAATGTCGGCACAGAAGGATTAACGATTACTTCGAGCGATGATATTGATCTGCATTTAGTGAAGATTCAATCTGAAGGAGATGTCTCGTTAAATACAACGGATCAATTAACGCTGAGTTCCAGCGAAACAGAGAAGGCATCAATTGATGCGACTGACTCTAGTGTCACTCTAAAAGGCACCCAGGTTAACGTTAACGACTTAGTACTTACTGCAGGTAATATAACGATCGAAGCTCAAAATGTTGTAGCTGACGGCTTACAGGCGACAGCCACGACAGGATCGATAACGATGACCGCAGACGGTGGTGAAATTGTTGCTTCTAATGCAATGTTATCTGCAGAAAAAAGCATTACTCTTAATGCTCAAGATCAAATTTCTGCTCAAAATCTAAAAGCTACCGCAGAAGCTATGGACATTGACTCAAGCAACTCCGGCGTTTCAATGCAGGAAACTAAGCTTGATGTTAATTCAATCGACGTTGATGCAGTTACAGACGTATCACTTAAAAACGCAAGTTTGGACTCAATGTCTGGTGCCATGAGCATAACGAGTACTGCAGGATCTATTGATCTATTAGGTTTGTCACAACAAACAATCAGTGCGACTGCTATTACGCTTGAAGCACAAAAAGATGTGTTGGTTGATGCCGATCTGAAGGCAACGAATGGTTCTATTGAAATTCAAGCAACCGATGGTCAAGTATCGGCTAAAGGATCTGCCTTAGTTGCAACCAACGATGTGAAATTAACCGGAAACGCTTTAGCTGTTAATTCAAACCAAAGTATCACTGCAGGCAATGCTACTGTAATCAATTTCAATGATTCTGTAATTGCTGAAGGATTAAAGGTAGAGGCCAATACACTAGACATCAATTCAAATGAAGGTTCTATCAATATCTCTCAAGCTAACTTAACATTGAAGGGTATTGTTAATCTTACGGCTCAAGAGCAAATTTCAGCTCAAGATTTAGTTATTAGTAGCGCACAAACAGTTGATATTCAATCAGCCCAATCTAGTGTTTCGATAGAAAAAGCACACTTAAATACATCAGGTTCTGTTGAGATACAGGCGCTTCAGGATGTTGTCGCAGACTCTTTACAAACCACGACCACTGAGGGCTCAATTTCTATGGATGCAGGTAATTCGGTTTCTGCTTCCAATTCAACATTAACAGCAGAAAAAGGTACAGTTGATCTCAAAGCTCAAAATAAAATCGTAGCGGAAAACACAAGTATTAAAGCACAGTCTGTTGATATTGAATCCACATCCACACAATCTTCAGTTTCGGTAAAACAGTCTACTTTAGACGTAACAGAGTCACTTTCTATTCAATCTAAGACTCAATTAGAACTGAATAACGTTAGTGTTCCAACGGAGTTAAAAGGAACGTTTCTCCTATCTTCAGAAACTTCTAATGTAGATTTAACTACCGTGACGAGTTTGACAGATAAAACAACGGGGCTTAATACAATTACTGCGGGTTTGATTGAAGTCAGTGCAGGACAAAATATCAAACTGAACGACAATCCAATTAATTGGACCGCCACAGATTCAACTCTTGCCATTGTCAGCGACTCTTTGACCTTAGCGGACAATTCTACATTATCTGCTAAGACAGACCTTACGGTAGATATCGACGGACTTCTTAAACTTGGAAACAATGTCAGTACTACGGGTGGCTCTGTAGACCTTATAACCGGCGAATTAGAAGTAGGTACAGATAATCGATTTGAATCTACAAGCGGTTCGCTCGAACTTCTTGTAAAAGGTGATGCAACCTTAGGTGGTGAATTACAAGTTTCGGCTAAAAATGCTGATGGATCTGATGCTGAAATTATCATTAGTGCAGGCGGTGTGTTATCCGTTATTAACAATGATCTTACGATTAAGGCATCCGATGGTTCCGTTACCGTTTACGGCGGAAAAGGCATGTCCATTCAAGATGATTTGACGATCATTTCTGAAACAGATTCAATGATCAAGACTGGTAGTGGTGATCTAACAATCGGTAATCAAGCTACTATTAAAGCAGGTAGTCTGTCCGGGCTTGAAGCAACCAATCCAAGTTACGGAAACATCACCATTGATGCTGGTAGTAACTTCTCAATTGGTGATAACGCAACGATTCTGGCGGATGAATTAATCGTTAAGGCAAAAGATAATGTCTTCTTTGGTAATAAGGCAACATTGCATGGAGCTACTAATGGCGTTACCGTAACGTCCGAAACCGGTAACATTTCAATGGGTGAGGAACTTACCGTTATTTCTAACGCAGAAAAAACTATTTTCGAAGCGTCAAAAGGCAATATTCATATTGCTCGATCTGGTTCTTTAACGAGTGAAAACTCCCTCGTTGAATTTACTGCAGGACAAGATATTCTGTTCGATAAGAACTTCACAGTAGATGGCCAAGGATTTACCTTAAATGCCGGTCGCGACATCCTCGTCAAAGAGAATGCTCACATCCAAACAGAGTTTGATCAGGATAGTTTGCTTACGACCAACGATGGTTGGCCTGTAACGGTAATTACAGCAGGTCGCAATGTTGAGTTTGGTGACAACAGCCAGTTTGATACCACTATGTTGCTATTAACTGCGGGTAGTAAGGATCAGAGAGGTGACGTACGATTTGGTGATTTTTCTAGGATTGAAACGTCTGAACTAGGTATTAACGTCGTCGCTTTTGGCGATTTGAGTTTTGGACGCAATGCCATTTTCGGTACAACAACAGCAGAAAAAAATGGCAAGGTTATTTTGCTAGCTCATGAAAGTCTTACCATTGGTGAAAATGCCACGATCAATTCCAAGGACAGCATTCACATCATGACTCAGAATGGTCCAATATCTATTGCTCAAGGCGCTTCATTAATCGATCACAACGCAACTGCTGAAACTGAAATTATTATTTCAAGCGAATTGGGATCGGTATCAATCGGTGATGATGTGAAAATTAGCGGTCGTTCCATTGATATGGATTCCTCTAATTCTGATGTACAGATCGGTCACGGTGTAACTTTACTAAGTAAACCAGAATCCAACGGCATTATTGATGTTTTCGCATACGATAATCTCCTCCTCGATGGACAAATGAATGTCCTATCTTCGAACCTTCACTTCTCTACTGATGAAGGCGATATCGTATTTGGTAAAAATTCAGCCTTTGTTACTGTAAGTTCTAATGCCATCGATAAGATGACGTTCCAATCAGGACGCGATATCGACATGACTCAAGGAGTTACCCTCTTTGCTACGACCGATCTAATGGTAGAAGCCACTCGTCACGTTTCTGTGGCTGGTGATAGTTGGTTGTATTCTGACAACGCTTTAACCATTAAAGCAAAAGAAGGCAACATTACTATGAGCGACAACACCCGACTTGGCTATGACATCGCTCAAAGTCATCGTTTTACGAATAAGGTCGATTTGTTTGCCGGTGGTCATATCACACAGGTTGCATCCAATACCAACAAGGGAATCATGGCTGAACAATTGATTGTCAATGCTGGCCAATCCGTTATCCTTGGTGCTATCGATCAAACGACCGCACATAATAGTGGTAATCAAATAAAGGATGTTCACATTAATGCAAGAAACGACATCGCCTTAGCTCTAAGTTCTTCAACCACTAACGTTTCGATTAATGAAAACACTGGTGGCTACGTTAATGGCAACTTAGTTCTTCATGGTCAAGATTCTGATGTCACGATCCGTAATGATCTTGACGTCCAAGGTGAAACCTCACTTCACGCAAAACGTTTGGCTATAAAGAACATTAAGTCTCAAGGTTTGTTAGAACTTTCTACGAATCTTTACGATCACAGCGCATCTGATGGTATTACAGCGGGCTCTTTAAGTGGACATCGGATTGCTATTTTGACTGAAGAAGGTCAAATTCAGACCGGAAATCTTCAATCTACGAGTGACTTAATTAGTGTCGCTCGGACTAGCACAACCGTTGATGGTGTTCTTTCTACCGGATCTGTTGATTCAGCCTACTCGCTTGGTTTGTACAATGCTTTAGGTCCGATCAACACGGAAAACTTACACGCCGTTGATACGGTTTTCGTGATTTCTGGTACCCACACACCAATGCCTGATGACTCATCAATGACTTCAGACATGGACCGTGTTTTAACTATCCAGAACTCAACAAGCCCGAGCAAATACATGACGACAAGTTATTTAGAGTCTCGTGATGCTTCTTTAATTGTTCCGGGATTCGTTCCCGTCTTGGATATTTCAAAGGATACTTTGGACGATTCGGATAACTTATTCCCAGACGATGAAATGAATGATGATGCTTATCAATATGCAGGTAATGGTTTGCGTTACAACGCGGATGCCCGTAGCTTAGTGGGTCAATCAGGATACATCATTAATAACTACTGGCTTACGCAATTTGATAAGGACGATTCACCATACAAGGTGCTCTTCCATTTCAATTCTTCAGCTTTAAAACCAGAAAGTCGTGCGGTGCTAAACGCCTTGATATCACAATTAGCAAATACTAAGTTAGACGCTGTACGAATCCAGGGTTATACGGATCACTTAGGTTCCACAACCTATAACCAGGCTCTTTCTGAAAAACGAGCTGAAGTGGTTAAGAACTATATCGTGTCAAAGGGAATCCCAGAACAGATTGTTCAGACTTCTGGTATGGGTTCGTCTCATGCGGTTGTTAAGTGTGCCGATGGAAAGAACATCATCCCCTGCCTAGCTCCAAACCGTCGCAGTGAAATTACCTTTGACGTTGCATTTTTTCAATAGTATTTAAACTCTTCACGGGATGGTCCTCAGAAAAAGGATCATCCACAAAATGTTTTTGTAGACTAGATATTAATTGATAGATACAATGAAGGCTGTGTTTAGTTACTGTGATATCCTTTTGCAATTGACAGTAGCGATCGCATTTTTGAGAGAGATGTTCAATGCCCTCTGAAGGTTTTGTTAAGTTAGCCCGATCTTTTTATGGTAGTACTATCGGAAATGTTGATAGTCCCGTCTGGCTTTGTGGTTTAGAGTGGGGGGGGGATGCGACCCTAAAGTTCCACTCCTTGAACAAGAACTAGAACCTTACTACTTAGACAGCATTCAAACTGTTTCTCTGGAGGATTTTCTAGAAAACTTTTGGTCTAGCCATAGCAAATACTGTCAAAATTTTATAAAGGTATTAATCGAGTTATATAACTGTTCACATTCCGATTCTACAGAAAAAGCCTCATATAAACAGTCATGGGAAATTTTAGCTAAAAAAGGAATTGTAGGACCAAAAGGTTTAGCATTAGCCCTTAATGCTTATCCGATTTCGTTTAAGGATAGGTCTGTTGCCGCTAGTGACTGGGGAAAATATAAGGTTCGAACCAAAGCTAATGAATCGGAACCTATTTCTATTAAAGAATGGACTGGCTGTGATTCATTCTATGCATACAAAGATAGGGTAATTGAATTACGCTCTGATCTTTTTATTAGCGAACGTCGAAAACGAAAGCCTAAATTAATCATCTGTTTTGGTATCACTGAAAAGGAAAATTTCAAAACTTTATGGGGAGTTAAAAATACCCCGGAAACCATAGCATTTAATGTTGATGATGAATTTTTACCAAATCAAATTGATTCATTAAGTAATACTCAAAATTGTTGGGGTTATTGGGATAATGAAACACTAATAATGATCGTTCCATTCCTTACTGGTACTCATGGGCTCAATAGTGACAAACGTATTCAAAATACATGCCAAAGGATTTATTGGACAATTTCTCAGAAAGTAGGTGATAAATGGCTAGGTTGTTCCGAAATATTATTTCAGATACCTGTCAATAAGAAGCCTAAAGAATTATCTAACTTGATTAGTAAATATCGAAGATTGATAAACAGTCAATTAGCTTGTCTAAAAGAGATTGAAGTAAAAGTTAACGAACTAACCACAGTTCCGAACAATACAAATCAGTGTTTTTTACCTGCGTCAGAAAGTGAATTGGACTCCATAAAACAAAAACTAAATGAGTTCCAGAAACAATTGATACATAAATATATGCATCAGTTTGATGAACTACAAAATAGATTAGAGCAATTAGATAAAAAAGAACGTCAACGAATTCTTGAATCACCTTTGGACAGTCATTTGAATTTTTAAGAATGTTCTTCGCAAATAAAAATTCAACTATTCAAACGGTTTACTTAAATGAAATATTTTTAAGGAGTGTTATATGAAAAATCTTTTGAATGATCTTACTTTCAAGAATGGTGCTCTGTATCAGGGCTATGTTTCTCCCTCTCATATGCTTGCAAATGTTAAAGATGGGAAAATTTATAAAGGTTCATCTACGAGCCAATCAAATATTCTATTCAATGTAAAGCCGGGAAAGGTTTATAAGGGCAATTCAACTACGTCTAACAACTGTTGTTACACCATCAACGACGGCAAAGTTTACCAGGGCAATTATGCTAGTTCCTTCAAACAGGTTTTGACCATTAAAAATGGTCAAATATACAAAGGTTCACAAATCTCTAGCTTTAATTTATTAGGTTCAATTAATGGTGCGGATCATTTAGCAGTTGAATACATAGTCGGTTTGTTATGTGCTATCAATTTTTTAATTCCATAACTTGTTATGTTTGATTAATCTAAATGCCCCAGCGTGAGAGATCTATGAAGAAATATTTAGATTTCATTAATTCAAATATTGCTAGTCGTTCTATTCTCATATTAATCGTTATTAACACAGTTACTATTGGACTTGAAACCAATACCTGGTTTAACGATCACTGGGGACACTACTTAAAAGTACTTGATGAAATCATTCTAGGTATTTTTTGTGTGGAAATGATTTGGAAATTGGTAGTACGTCGTTTTTTATTTTTCAGAAACGCATGGGATATTTTTGATCTATCAATGGTAATTTTGTCACTTGCATCAACAATACCAGAGCTATCAATCTGTCGAGTTTTTCGTGTGTTTCGTGTTCTACGGGTTATCTCCTCAATACCAGAACTAAAAATTATTGTTCAGTCACTACTTTTGTCATTAACTAAGATTGGTTGGATTTCTATTCTATTAGCTCTTGTTTTTTATATTTTTGCAGTTATTGGCACAAAAGTCTTTGGAAATTTGCACCCTCAATGGTTTGGTTCGTTCTCCGAATCCGTATTTACTCTTTTCCAAGTAATGACAATGGAAGGTTGGGCTATGGAGATTGCTCGCCCCATCATGGATACACATCCTTATGCATCTATCTTTTTTGTATTTTTCATACTGATTAGTGCGTTCATTTTTTTAAACATCGTGGTTGCCGTTCTAACTAATACTATGAGTGAGGTTAGTGAGGAACATGGTTTGGATTTTCACGATCAATTACTTGAAAAAAAGCATAATGAAACCATAAAAAAAATTGAAAATCTAGAAAAAAAACTAGAGCAACTTGAAAAACTGATTACTAAATCAAACTCCAAACACTATTAAGTCAACTGCATCAACATGTTGTGAGAGGTTAAAAATCTCAATAATTCTGCGATATACCTTTTCAAAGGTTATATTCAATTAAACGAAGAGAAATATAACCCCAGATATTCCATTAGACATTAAATCTGTAAATTTAGTATGATCTTTCTAATGGCATTCCATTAGAAAACCGATACTTAACTTATTGATATTCGAAGGAAAAACCCAAACAAAAGCGCCTCTGGAGTGAAT
>CAZBHT010000012.1:0-19550 GCA_964491655.1 uncultured Burkholderiaceae bacterium | reverse complement strand
ATTTCCCGGGAGTCAAGGTTAATACTCCTATTGTTTAGCGATGATTTTCGACTAAAACACTCATACCAGGACGTAATCCTTCTACTTTTCCGACTGGGCGGGCTCGGACTTCAAATGTTCTCATATCATATCCCGAATCCTGACGGGTACTACGCCAAGTGGCGTAATTAGCTCTCGGACTAATGTAATAAATTTGGAATTCAACGACTTTATTTTTACCTAAAGCAGGGACTTGGCCTTTGAGCGTATTACCGATAGCAATTTTAGGCATATCTTCTTCTCTGAAATTAAAGCTAGCCCATTGGTCTTTTAGATCGACCAAAGTAACAATCGGGAATCCTGAAGGCGCTAATTCACCTTCGACTAAAAGAACATGATCGACTTCTGCGCTAAGTGGAGAAACAAGTAGTTTGTCTTTTGTGAGAGCTTCAACTTCTTTAACTCCTTCAGAAGCTTGTAGGGTTAAGTCTGCAATAGCCTTCTTTTCTTGTTGACGGGCACCAATCTGAGCGATTTCGTACTGTTTTTTAGTGGCAACTGCGAGTTCCTTTGCTGCGATACTCTGAGCCTTCACCTCATCATATCGTTGAGCGGATACGAGACCATCTTGATAAAGAGTGTGAATACGACGGTAGGTTTTTTCTGCCAAAGCGGAGGCCGCTTCCGCCCGTTGCCACTGAGCGTACGCTGCTTCGATTTCCTGTGGACGAGCCCCTTCATCAACTAAATCTTGCTTAGCCCGTGCCGCGGCTTCCTGCGCCTTCACCTGTCCTAATTTAGCTTCTAATTCCGGCAACAATAATTCAACGACTGGTTGCCCTTCGCGAACAGAATCACCTTCTTTGACTAAAACCTTATAGATGCGCCCAGGAACTTTAGAGGAAACGCTAACTGTACGTGCATCCATTTGACCTTGAATCGGTGGTTTGGGTGGATGAGAGGCTTCCCAAATGCCCCAAATCAGGAAAATAACGACAGAAGCAATCAACAAAAGAATCAAAAGAACCCCGAGTCGGGAGGGCGGTTCCAATACCACTAGATTTGTATTATCTATATTTTGATTTGTCTTATTTTCGTCTGTCATATTCATTCCTAGTTTTCGACAATGACGTTTTTCTGATTGAAATCAGACATAAATTCATTCATTTGACCACAAATGGCGTGTAGTAGAGCGTAGCTTGAAATAAATTCAAACGAAGCCAGTCTTCGTCCTACTTCAGCCTTAAGTAATTGACTTCGTGCCTCGCTTAGGTCTAATGCAGTTGATAGACCTTCTCCAAAGCCCTTGCTTTTTAATCGAAGATTTTCACGTGCTAAGACAACGGTTGAAGCAGAAAGTTTGTATTGTTCTACCGCATTTTGTGTTTGCAACCAGGCTACTTCCACACTGGTTTTAACCGTATTTATTGCTTCGGCTTTTCCCGCTTCGGCTTGATGAACAAGAGCTTCTGCACTTCGAACACTGGAGCGTCGATCTTTAGCACTCCACAACGTGAAATTAACACCGATACCCGCAATCCAATTGGGTTCTACTAAAGTTTGATAGTGTTTGATGAAGTTGTATTGTCCGAATGCAAAAAGCTGAGGCATCCATTGTGATTTAGCGATCTTTACTCCTTGTTCAGCCCTATTAGATTGAGCCTTTAAAAGGGCAATTTGCGGATTATTTAAAAGTGCAAGATCCTGCCAATAGGCTAGTGGCTTTAACGGTTTATTCAGAACAAAAAGTGGGGTAGATAGATTTTTAATCGAATCGTCTCGTAAAAGTCTCATCAATTGCGTTTTGGCTACTCGTGCATTGTCTTTGGCTTTAAGGTAGTCTCGCTTGGCATTATCGCGAGCAACTTGAACACTCATACGCTCAATGCGACTAATCACACCTTGTTTTTCGAATTGTCTTGCTCGCTGAAGTTCTTTTTCTTGCTGAACCAACATCGATTTTTGAAGTTTTTCGATGGAATTTGCTAGTTGGAGTCCAAAATAGTATCCAGCAAGTTGAGCATCGAGTTCTTCAGCGCTGACTCGCTTTAGAGCATAGGCTTCGTCTATTTCATATTTACTAGCTCGTTGAGCCGCTTCGATTTTCCCGCCCGTATAAATCGGCCACATTGCCGTTGCACTGGCTCTTGGTCCATTCAATGACAGTTTTTCTTGTAAAGAAAGCGAAACCGGCAAACTTATTGCACCGAGTGGAACCTGAATATCTTTTCCAATATCGATTTCTTTTTGTCCAGCAATTTGCATTGCTTGAAGAGTAACCGTCGGACCTCCAGCAGTCTTCAATGCGTCACTAGCTTGACGTTTGCTTTCTAAATAGGCTTCATCGGCTTTAAGTTTATGACTGTTTTCATAGAGCATTTGTCGAGCGCTATCAAAACTTAATGGAGTCGCACAAGAGACACCCATGGAAAGGAAAAAGACAAATGATCCGCAGATAAACTTGTTATGCATTTTCTATGGCCTAAATGCAAAGTGATAATTGTAATAAATACAAACAAACTGCAGATGATTGTAACGGACAAATGTTCGTGATTTGAATTCAGTTTTATCGAATTAGTGCCAATGTGTCTCAGAATTAGGTTAATTTTTGTGAAAAAACTATTTAAAACGAAAGGGTGATCTATTTTAATCACCCCTTCAATTTCCTTTAATGAAATTTTTAAACCATAGTTCCGGTACCAAATACCTCAAAATGAAGTTTTTCAGATGAAAAACCTTGAGCTATAAGAGCGGAACGGATCATACTCATAAACGATACCGGCCCACAGAAATAGACATCTGCATTGGTATCTAGCCCTAAGTCAGCCAAAGAAACTTCATCAAGTCGTCCTTTATGAATATTTGGACAATTGCAATCAACTGATTGAACCTGAGATAAGTAAAGTTCTTCGGTCTTGTTCTCAAGTTGATCGAGTGCCTGCCTAATTTCTTCTTTAAGGGGAATATGCTCTAGATCTTGTGTGGCATAAATGAAAGCGACCGATCGTTGTGATTTTTCTTCTGAAAGTCTCTTTAACATTGAAAAGATTGGAGTAATCCCAATTCCGGCACTGATGAAAACAACAGGCGTTTCTTTATTTTCTAAAACAAAGTCTCCCGTTGGAGCTGTTAATTCAATCACACTACCAACTTGTAGCGAAGAGTGTAGATAAGTAGACATCGCACCGGCTGGAGCATCATCTTGAGCATCTACTCTTTTTACTGTAATACGCAACGTGTTTTCTGTTGCATTAGTGACCGTATATTGTCGAGGTTGAATGACACCTTTTTCTTTCAAATAGGCTTGAATCGATACAAATTGTCCCGGTTTAACGGAAGGTAGCTTGCCTTGATCCGCTGGTCTCAATGTGAAGCTAGTGACATTTTCTGTCTCTATTTTATGATCAACAACAACGAAGGGACGCCATCCAGCCCAACCTCCAATAGCATTAGCATGATCCTTGTAGATTCCATTTTCTGCATCAATCAAAATTTGAGCTAATTGAGCATAGGCTTGTGCCCAGGCTTCGATGAGTTCGTCGGTAGCCCTGTCACCTAAAACTTCTTTGATGGAACCCAAAAGATGACGACCAACGATGTCATATTGTTCAGCACGGATGTTGATTGTGACATGTTTAACCGCAATATGACGAACCGCACCAAGTAAAACAGATGGATTCTCAATGTTTTCTGCGTAGGCTAATACGGCACTAGCTAGGGCTCTTTGTTGCTGACCTTTAGCTTGGTGAGCTTGGTTGAATACATTACGTAACTCAGGGTTACCGCTAAGCATTCGCTTGTAAAAATGCGAGGTGAGTGCGACACCATGTTCTCTCAAAATAGGTACTGTGGACTTAATCAACTTGATTTGCTGTGGGGTCAACACTTTGTGCTCCTTATTAGATTGGTCGATGTCATCATTGTATAAGAAGCATAATTTAATATTATTGATATTCTGAATTAATAGCTTTTGACTATTAACTGGTAAGATAATTCCTACCGAATAACCACATTGACTTTAAAGGAGAGAAAGAATCAAGATGAATGCAATTAAAAAGCATTCAATTGTTACGGATGAAACACTTTGTTGCCCATTTCGACATTTCGTAACAGACAAACGAATCAGAAATCTATAGTATTAACCCTAAAGATTTGATCGGTCGATGAAATCTTCAGGCTTTCTTGGTTGGGCCTGAATCAATCAAGCCAGTTTATTTCAACTCCTTGGAATGACGCTTTGCCTATTGAGCGTATCGATAGGTCTCCTTGTGGTGAGATGTTCTTTTGGGGTACAAAGTTTGGTGATTAGGGCACACTAAACTTGATAAGCAAACAACCATCCTTTTGGGTAAGAAATTTTACGAGGATGGTTGTTTTTTTTTGTGCAGAAATCTACTCAGGATATCTGAGTAGATTTCTGTTAGAGATGATTAGTAGTTATTTTTACGAACTTCGAAGAAGCTTTGTGAGCGATGGCAAACCGGGCAAACTTCAGGAGCTGCTCGACCCACTACGATATGTCCACAAATGCGACATTCCCACATACACATTTCGCTCTTTTCAAAAACTTGTTTCATTTCAACATTGTTAAGGAGCGTGCGATAACGTTCTTCGTGTGTCTTTTCGATCGTTGCGACCAAGCGGAACTGAGCGGCGATCTCCGGATGACCTTCTTCATCTGCGTCCTTAGCAAAGCGGTCATACATATCGGTCCATTCGTAGTTCTCACCTTCAGCCGCGGCCAACAAGTTCTTAGCCGTATCGTTAATGCCCCCTAAGTAATCAAACCACAGACGAGCATGTTCCTGTTCGTTACGAGCGGTAGAAAGGAAGATTTCAGCTAACTGTTCGTATCCTTCCTGCTGAGCGACTTCGGCAAAGTATGTGTACTTGTTGCGAGCTTGAGATTCACCTGCAAAGGCTTCTGCTAAATTGCGAGCGGTCTTAGGACCTAGTTCTTTAGCAGAAGAAGCTTTGGCTTCTTTTACTTCTTCGAAAACTTCAATACCCTTTTTGCAGATTGGACATACGTAGTCTTCTGGAAGCTGATCGCCTTCATAGATGTAACCACAAACTTTGCAACGATATTTCTTTGTCATCGTCTTTTCTCCTAATTGATATGAGTAATCTGAGTAGTGTGTATGGAGTAATTTTTTAGCTTTTTCACTCAATGGAGCGGTGTAAAAATTCTTATAAAGTTCCTGAATTTCAGGATTTTCTAGACTGTTCTTAAGGGTTAAAGTAGCATCCCGTTGATAGATGGATTGCATACGTGCTTCTCGAACGGATTCGATTTCAGCAGAATTCGGACGAATTTGACCGGCACCACCTAAACAACCACCCGGACAGGTCATAACTTCAATAAAGTGGAAGTTTTCATCAGATTTTTTGATTTGTTCAATAAATTCACCTGCTCGTTTTGTACCATAAATGACAGCAACCTTAATACGAGTATCACCGATCTGAACTTCGGCTTTCTTGCAATTATCCATGCCTCGGATTGGTTTAAGGTCGAGTAGATCCAAAGGGGCTTTTTCTTTTATTATGGTCTCATGGGCTGTGCGCAGAGCTGCTTCCATCACGCCACCCGAAGCACCAAATAGTATGGCGCCACCAGAGGCTTCACCCATGAGAGTGTCGTACTGACCTTCTGGTAAAGCTTGAAAATCAATCTGTTGATTTTGAGCTAAACGTGCAAGTTCTTGAGTCGTTACAACAATATCCATATCCCGCATGCCTTCAATATTCCAATATTGACTTGAGGCATTCATTTCTTCACGTTTGATTTCAAACTTCTTCGCAGTACAGGGTGTTAAAGCAACGTTAACAATCTTCTTAGGATCTAGCTGATGCTTCTTCGCAAAATAAGTCTTGATAGTTGCCCCTTGCATTCCGATCGGACTTTTAGCCGTAGAAAGATAAGGCAGAATTTCTGGGTGGAAAATCTCAGCATATTTGACCCATGCCGGACAACAACTTGTAAATTGCGGTAAGTTTTTCTGATTTTGAAGTCGATCTACAAGTTCGGATGCTTCTTCCATAATCGTCAAATCCGCAGCGAAGCTTGTGTCTAGTACATAATCGGCTCCTAGTTGACGCAACAAGGAGATCATTTTCCCTTGGGTAAAGGACCCTGCCTCAAATCCAAAAGCTTCCCCTAAACTGACTCGAACCGCAGGAGAGGTACTCACGATAACAACCGAATCAGGATTTTGGATTGCGTTTAGTAAGTCTGTTGTACTGTCTTTAATTTTT
The DNA here is from genome assembly GCA_964491655.1 of uncultured Burkholderiaceae bacterium. Taxonomy (GTDB): domain Bacteria; phylum Pseudomonadota; class Gammaproteobacteria; order Burkholderiales; family Burkholderiaceae_F; genus JAFTYR01. Next base: position 13,316 of record CAZBHT010000012.1, on the reverse strand, counting down.
AAACTTCCGGTCGGACATACATTGATGCATTGACCGCAATAGATACAAATGGGATCTTTGCTTTTTTCTAATGAATAAGCGCTATTAACTCCGACATAGTCATTACATAACTGCGCACATAAAGTACATTTAACACAAAGAGACTCATCTCGCTGAATAGATGGATTTTCCTTATCGACGGCGACCCGAATATTTTGATCTAAATGGGGATGCATGAGTCTTCCTTAAATTCTCATTGTTTTTACAAATGATAATGCGCTTGGATAAAAAAAAGAAAGTGCAATAGTTTCATAAACTTTTGCACTTGGTGTTTTATAGATATTTTCTATTGAATTAGATTTAATGACCTAAAGGATTATCGCTGAAAAAGGCCATCAGTCCAGAAAGTGGTGAGAAGGAAAGGGCTTGTTTTGCATGGGGACGAACCTTAGGTTTGGCATGCCATGCAACGGACATTCCAGATGACTCAAGCATTGGGATATCGTTGGAACCATCTCCCATGGAAATAACTTCATCCATCGTACAACCATATTCATTTGCGTAAGCGTTGATATAGGCGAGTTTGCCGATACCGTCAATGATTGGACTTCCGTAAGGGCCGGTTACTTCTCCGGTTAATTTGCCGTGTTCATCAAAATATAATTCGTTGCTAAGAACGTGAGTAAAGCCATAACGTTGCTTAATGACTCGAGTAACACAGCTAAAACCACCCGATACTAAAACGGTTGGAATACGTGCCCAGGTAAGAGCTCCGATCAAATCAGAAGCACCTGGATTTGGAAGAATAGGCTGAGACAAAATACGGAAAATAATGTCCGCATCAATACCCTTAAGCAAGGCAACTCGGGCTCGAAGACTTTCCGCATAGTTTGTAATTTTGCCTTGCATGGCAAGTGTTGTGATTCGAGATACTTCTTCACCTTTACCCGCCGCCGTGGCAATCTCATCCAACGTTTCTAACTGCAACCACGTGGAATCCATGTCGGTTGCAAAAAGTCGGAAGTTTTTCAGTTTTAAGTTGGAATCAACCCAATTGGCATCAATTCCCATATCTTCTAAAAGCGGACGCCATTGAGTTTCAAACATTACTGGGTCCACACCTTTTAGACGAACAGCACAGGGCGGTTCAATCGGTTCATTGCGCCCCATAAGTGCTAAAAGTTTCTGTAGACGTTGATGATGTCCAATTTGCGTCTGCAATATGAGGTCCTGTGTCACTTCAGTTGCTCCAATAATCTGAGTATGGTTTCACCACGTTTCGTTGCAGTGTCATTAAAAGATGTAAGTTTAAGTCGATGAGGTCCCATCATACGGAGATCTTTCCTTTCTTGCAGTAAACGGAACAGTTTTTCGACATTTAAGTCTGGATTGTCCTCAAATGTAATGAGTATGGCCTCTTCTGTAGCATCAATTTTCTGGATTCCCAACGGTTTCGCTACGATGCGGATTCGATGAGACAGAATTAGATTTGAAGCTTCTTCGGTCAATTTACCATAACGGTCAATAAGTTCTTCTCGAATGCTTAATAACTTTGTTTTATCCGAGATTCCAGCTAAACGTTTATAAAAACTCAAGCGTTGTCGAACATCTGCGACATAATCGTCTCGCAAAAGGGCTGGTGCATGTAAGTTAATTTCGGTTGTGATGGCTAACGGTGACTCTAAATTGGGTTCTTTGCCTTTCTTAAGTGCTTTAACGGCACTTTCTAACATCTGGTTGTAAATTTCAAAACCGACTTCGGTCATCGTACCGGATTGATGTTCACCGAGAACTTCACCGGCACCTCGAATTTCAAGATCGTGCATTGCTAAATAAAAACCACTACCTAGATCTTCCATTGATTGAATGGCTTCAAGACGCTTTTGTGCATTTTGCGTCATAGCACCTTCAGTCGGAGTCAGTAAATAGGCGTAAGCCTGATGGTGAGAGCGACCAACTCGTCCTCTTAATTGATGAAGTTGCGCCAAACCAAACTTATCGGCTCGATGCATGATGATCGTATTAGCATTTGGAATATCGATACCGGTTTCGATAATCGTGGTACATAGCAACACATTGCTTCTTTGAGAGTAGAAGTCACGCATGACTTTTTCAAGTTCTCGTTCATTCATCTGACCGTGTGCCACACAGATGCGTGCTTCCGGTAATAGTTTTTCTAACTGAGCACGACGGTTTTCGATCGTATCGACTTCGTTGTGAAGAAAATAAACCTGTCCACCACGCTTTAGCTCTCGTAAGACCGCTTCTCGGACTAAGGAATCCGTTTCTCTTCTGACAAAAGTTTTAATAGCCAAACGTTTTTGTGGTGCGGTTGCAATCACAGAAAAATCACGAATTCCTTCAAGCGACATCGATAAGGTTCTGGGAATCGGAGTTGCGGTTAAAGTTAAAACATCCACTTCGGCTCGAAGCGTCTTGAGTCTCTCTTTCTGTCGAACACCAAATCGATGTTCTTCATCAATGACGGCAAGTCCTAAATTCTTAAATTCGATTTTTTCAGATAAAAGTTTGTGGGTTCCTACCACAATATCGATGGCACCAGTTTTAAGTCCTTCGATTGCTAATGCAGTTTCCTTAGCATTTTTAAATCGAGAAAGTTCTGCTATCTGAACCGGGAAATGCGTAAATCGATCTTTGAAGGTCTTCGCATGTTGCTCGGCAAGTAGGGTCGTTGGACATAGAATAACCGCTTGTTTTCCAGCCATGACACACGCAAACGCAGCTCGCAGAGCGACTTCGGTCTTGCCAAATCCAACATCCCCACAGACTAATCGATCCATCGGTTTACCGGATCGCATATCCTGTAAAACCGCTTTAATCGCTGTACTTTGGTCATCGGTTTCTTCAAATGGAAATCCTTCGCAGAAGGCTTCATAGTCATTTTCTGACCACTTGAAGGAATAGCCTTTACGAGATTCACGAAGAGCGTAGATGTTAAGGAGCTCCGCCGCGGTATCTCTCACCATCTTCGCCACCTTTTTCTTTGCCTTTTCCCAGTCTCCACGACCTAACGCATGCAATGGAGCGGTTTCAGCATCTACTCCAGAATAGCGACTAATTAAATGTAATTGGGCGACCGGAACGTAAAGCTTGGCTTCTTTGGCGTACTCAAGCGTTAAGAACTCGGCTTCACCTTCTGGTGTATCAATAACTGTTAGCCCACGATAACGCCCAATACCGTGTTCAATATGTACTACGGGATCTCCGAGTTTTAACTCAGAAAGATCTCGAATCATCATTTCGATATTGGGTTGTACTTCACTCTTTCTTCTTCGTCTTCGATTTGAACGAGGGCTTGAAGCATAAAGTTCGGTTTCTGTGATAACCGCAATAGAAGGGTGATCTAAAACAAAACCACTGTAAAGAGGAGAAACCGTAATTTGAATCGTCTGGTCTGAATGTAAAAAGGCTTCTAAATCAGAGCATTCGGTACACTCTAAATGATGTTCTTTAAAGAGTTCTGAAATAGTTTCAAGTCGCCCCTTAGAAGGAGCACCGATTAACAGGCGTTGCCCACGAGTTTTAGCGACTTCATGAAAATGAATCAAATTAGAAATAGGATTATTAAGACTTCGGTCAATCGCCAAATTCGGAAATATTTTTTCGTCCTGGTTGACGAGATACTGAATACGTGGGAAATCTGACAAACGAATGAAAAATTCATCACTCGGTTGGAACAGTTCTTTTAGCGGTAAAAGAGGACGTTCATCGTTGGCTTGTAAAAAACGAATACGCTCTTTTGTTTCTTTTTCAAAATGAGATAGAGTCTCTTCGATTTTTCCTGCGAGTACCACATTAGTGTTATTGCCCACGTAGTCAAAAAGTGTCTCAGTTTTTTCGAAAAAGAGCGGAATATAGTTTTCAATCCCAGCAGTAGCGATTCCGTTTTGTAGGTCTTTGTAAACAGAGACTTTAGTTGGATCGCCGTCAAACGTTTCACGCCATCGAGATAAAAAAGTAGCTCGGGCGTTCTTATCCATTGGAAATTCGTGACCAGGTAAACAGCGAATCTCGGAAACTCGTTCAAGACTTCGTTGTGTATCAGGATCAAAAAGACGGATTTCGTCAATTTCATTATCAAAAAAGTCGAGTCGATACGGCTTTTCAGAACCCATCGGAAATAAATCGATGAGTCCACCCCGAGAAGCAAATTCTCCGGGTCTTACGACTTGGGAGACATGTTCGTATCCGGATGAAACAAGAGATTCTTTAAGTTTATTTAAGTTAATTTCTTCTTTTTCTTTAAAAAAGAATGTGGTTGAAGAAATAAAACTTCTTGGGGAAAGACGCTGAGAGGCTGTGGTTGCTGAAACCAATAAAACATCGATGCGATCGAGACGATTTTCTCGATTAAGTAATTTGTATAGTGTTTCTAACCGTTCACCGACAAGATCAGCATGAGGACTTAATAAGTCGTAGGGAAGCGTTTCCCAATCCGGTAAAACGGCTACTGAAAGTGAAGAATTAAACCAAGGTAATTCTTCACTAAAACGTAATACGTCCATAGGATCGGCACAAATCACCAGAAGCAGTTTGCCTTCTTTGCGTGAAAGCTCCGCTTGTTGAATAATCGCTAAAGATTCAATCGCAGGCGATGGTACTACCGTCTTATATTTTCTACCCGATTTTAAGTTTGTAACCGCTTCGGATAAAAGCGGGATTTCTTTTAGCGTGTATTCACTCATTTTGCTTTGAGTTCATCAAAAGTATCCGCAACCAAACACCAATCAATCCAAGCTTTACGCTTTTCTTCAGGGGATCGTAGTAGGTACGAAGGGTGGTATGAAACAATGATGTGTCGCATTTTTCCTGCGACTTCAAGTTGGTGTACTCGACCTCTTAAAGAAGAAATTTTCTGCGGTGCACCAAATAAACTTTCCGAAGCGGGGCGTCCTAACAACACAATCAGTTTTGGATCAATCAATTCAATCTGACGATCTAAGTAGGGTCGACAAGCAAGAGACTCGGATTCTTTTGGATTACGATTTTGTGGTGGACGACACTTAATTGTGTTGATAATTGTTAGATTTTCACCTCGCCTAAACTCTAACGATTCTAAAATTCGAGTCAAAAGTTTGCCACTTCTTCCGACAAACGGAACTCCTTGTAAATCTTCTTCTTGACCAGGAGCTTCACCAATTAAAAGCAGTTCAGCAGGAGCTCTGCCATCGGAAAAGACTGTATTGTTTCGAGTATTGCATAGCGGACAAGCGTGACACGATTCAACGGCAAGTTTTAAGGCATCCCAATCAAGGTTTTTAACATTAGAAACCGTTTGAGAAGTTAAAACCGAAATCGGCTTAATTGGAGTAGAAGGCGTAGGAGTCGAAGAGGGAGCGTGGTCTGCTCTAGGATACAAAGATTCTTTTGTAGTTTTTGCCGTTACCAAAATCGACTGTTTTACCGGTTCAGGGGTAGCCGGTTTGGCTACATTGAGTCTAGCTTCGTCAATACACTTGCGTAATTCATTGCGTTGGACGTATTGAGGTCCTAATCCCAAAGCATTCCATAAGGCCGATTGTCTTTCATTTAACACGAGTGTTTACCTCTGACGTTCAACAGTATCTGTTTTAGAAACATTACTGGGGTGAAACAGAAAGTTCTTTGCTCATTATGACGGCATCTTCCTTTCCTGTGGATGTCTTATAGTAATTACGACGAACTCCTACGGGTTCAAACCCGAGTTTTAGATATAAGGATTGTGCCTTTTCGTTACTCTTTCGAACTTCTAGGAAACAAGTTTTAATTCGTTGAGTTTGAAGTTCTTGGAAAAAGTCTAGCATGAGGCTTTTTCCAATTCCTTGCCGACGATATTGAGGTGAAACAATAATTTGTAAAAGCTCCGATTCATCAAGAACCGTTGAATAAATTAAAAAACCAACCACTTCCGTTTCATTTTCAGCAAGTCGAACCTGATGATTCTGCAAGGATTCTGCAAGTTGTTTTCGACTCCATGGATCTTCAATGCCAAAATCCTCAATGGCAACCATCGAATCTAAATCATTCAAATTGACGGAACGAATCTTCATTTTGCTTCGCCAGATGCTTTCTTTCGTTCATCGATTGTCATAGCGACATGATTACGAATATATATAGGAGAAGCTTCTTCAGCCCGAAGGGTTTTATTTTCTTTATAAAGTTGCGTAGCTCTAGGAATGAGCATCGATGCATCGGCAACCGGGATATCAGAAGTCCATTGAATGTTCTGAGGAATCTCAACGGAATAAACTTCAAAGGCGTTTCCAACCACACAATGAACTTGATGCTTTTGAGCCACTGTAATCAAGTCTTCTGGTTTCAATAAGGTGGTATCCGCTAATTGACGCAACTGTGTACCATTTTTTTCGTATACAGCGCTATAACACTCGCTCATGCGTGCGTCGACTGAAACTAAGATTTTGGTTCCATTTTCTTGATTTTTTAGGGCGAAGTCGGCAATGGCATAAAGGTTTTCAACAGCAATCAAAGGTTTTTCTAATGCCCAACCGAGACCTTGAGCAATTCCACAAGCAACTCTTAAGCCCGTAAAAGCACCAGGACCGGCACCAAAAACAATCGCATCAAGATTTCCTAGCGTTCCCTGAGCTGTCTTGAGAGCGCACTCAATCATGCCCAAGATGACTTCAGTATGTTTTTCTCCAGGTTTAGAAATCACCTGAAAATCTTGTTCAAAACCGCTGACCGCAACCGAACATAAAGTACTGGCGGAATCAATGCTTAATATACGCAAAGACATATATGAAAACCCCAAAAGACAACTGAGATGAATTTTAGCAAGTCGGATTTACGGATGCAGGATTGATTTTTGAATTCCAACTGATTGAGGGTATAGAACCGATTGATTCTTGTGAACCGGCAGGCGACTTTCAACTAAAATCGTGCGGGAAGAAGCATTACTTTCCTCTTGAGAGGATTCTGGCATGAAAACAATAATGGTTGGTGGATGAGAATCGCGGTGTGCTAATTGCTCCTCGTATTCCTGTAAAGCGGGTGTTTTGATATTACGGTCTTTAGCAAATTGATTTTGTTTGGCTAGATGAATCTGAAGTCGCAAAATATGCAACTCTTCTTTTGATAATCGTTTGTAGAGAACATAGGGACGATCATCAGGATTATTCGATCGATATACGAAACGCTCTCGGATTCTTCTTCGTTCAGAAGGGGTAAGATGTTGTTTTATATCTCTTTTTTCTTCTTTTGAAAGCTGTCGCCAATGAAAATCACGATGCTTTGCGGACATGTGACGCCATATTTTGGCTCGTTCATCACTTCTTAATTCATCCCACCGACAAATCGAATCTGCGTTAGGAAGTACCTCTTGAGAAACGACTGTCTCTTCAATCACGAATCGATTCTGAGATTCATGCGCAACGGAAGGTTCTGCAAAAACACAGAACACCGTGCCTAATGCAATGAACATGTAACCGGCAGAATTCAAAACGTTGTACCTTATCGATTGATGTAAAAGTGGGAAAAAGTACCTTCTTGGACTAAATTCCTTACTAATTGCGAATTTAGCATGACAAACCCGTTTAGGGTACATTTGAATTCAGATAGACACGGTTAGAAACTTTTTTGTTGTTTTTTGGGGCGATTTTAAGCATTAGTCTTTTTTGAAAGTAACGGGATGTTGAATAATTCGCCAAGATCGAGCATTTTGAGGATTGTCTTTCCACTTTAAGTAAAGTTGAGGTACTCCTTTCTCCGGAATATGAATCACCATGGTTGATAGCGTCTTATAACCTTCTACTTCGGGGTTACCAATGCGGAAAATACTGTTATGTCGTCCTGCGTTCCGATCTTCTGTAAATGCAATGAAGTCGTTCATCGTAAAGCAAGTCTTATGATTGCTTAATAATTCTTGAATTCGATTTAAACGAGTCAAACTGCTTTTACCGATTTTTTGATTGTGCGAAAGGAGATCTGAATTAATGTAATGGTTAGTATGGGCTAAATATCCTTTTGTTTTAACCGTAATTGAATAGCTATCCTTAGAGCGAACCTCAACATAGGCAATTTTGTTTCTATCAGCCATCATGTAGTTGGTGGGTTCTTGAAATACTTCAGTGTGTTTAAGTGCTTCATCAACCGTAGCGCAATTTCGAATTAGAAATTCTTGTCCACTTAGACCTTCCGGGCTTAGGAATCGTTTTGCCTTTTTTCGTTCATCCTTAGGTACAGAACCAGCGGTAGTGCGGAAGACGACCAATCCCTTTTCATTGATTCCCATATTAAAAATTTCTTTTTTTCCATTAAAAAGTCCGGTATAGGCATAACCTTGCTTGGGATAAACTGTTTTAACGGTTTGCCACAATTTAATTTCGTCTCGAACTTTTGAAATGAGAGTGCCTCCACCTTGAACATAATCGACTCCGGTGGCTCCGAAAACGGTACAGGCGTTACTCGTAGAGGTGATTAGGTAAGAACCAAAAAGAAAGGAAGAAAGCAAAAGGAACGATTTTTTCATAGATATCCTAGAATTAAGTTATTTAATATGGTTTTAAGAGTGTAGGTTTGCTGTCACTGACAGGATATGCTCAAAAGGGTCTTTTTTCTTTACGAAATGAAGAAAAAATGATTAGATTATGTTTCAGGTTGTGTAATTTGTTGCACGATGTCTAGAAGCGTGCAAAATAGGCTTGTTACAAATTAGGAAAATAGACATGGATAAGACACCGAAGATTTTTGTCGTTGATGATGATCAGAGACTTCGCGATTTATTACGTCGCTTCTTAACAGAACACGGCTTTAATGTCACGGTTGCTGACGGTGCAGAGTCGATGGCTCGGTATTGGTTAAGAGAAAATTATGATGCTTTGATTCTTGACGTCATGATGCCTGGAGAGGATGGCTTTTCCATTTTAAGAAGATTGCGTGCTGTAAATGACACAACGCCAGTCATCATGTTGACCGCTAAGGGTGAAGATGTCGATCGAATCTTAGGGCTTGAAATTGGTGCGGATGATTATCTACCAAAACCCTTTAATCCAAGAGAGTTGCTTGCTCGACTTCATGCCATTTTGCGTCGTCGTCCGGCAAAAGAAACTCCAGGAGCTCCTTCAACAGAAGGTGAAGTGGTTAAGTTTGGTGAATTCAGTTTGGATTTAGGAACTCGTACTTTGAAGAAAGGCGAAGAAGAAATTCCTTTAACTACCGGTGAATTTGCTGTATTAAAAACATTTGCTCGTCATCCAAGAATTCCGTTATCTCGAGACAAACTAATGGAAATGGCTCGTGGACGAGAATATGAAGCTTTTGATCGTTCTTTGGACGTTCAAGTTTCACGTCTGCGCAAGATGATTGAACAAGATCCGGCTAAACCACGCTATCTACAAACCGTTTGGGGTTTGGGCTACGTCTTTATTCCAGACGGAAAAGAACCGGAAAAATCTGTAAAGAAATAATAAGTACCCAACTTAATCGTGGCGACAGACAGTTTTAATTCAACAACAACGGAACGTGCTTCTGGACTTTTCTGGAAGACGTTCTCGATGCTATTGGTTTTAATTATCACTAGCTTAGCGGTGTGGTTTTACTGTCTGTCCGTTTTAGACGAAGAACCTAGAGCAAGTAACACGGCCCAGCGTATTACATCCGCCGTTTCTTTGACCCGTTATGCCTTGATTAGTGCCGATTCGAGTTATCGATTCGATTTGATTATGGCTTTAGCCCAAAGAGAAGGCTTAGTAATTTTGCCCAAGGAATCCACGGACCGAGTCGAGTATTTACCGGATGATCGATTCGATCAGATGGTTCTGTCCTTTGTTCGTAATTCCATGGGAGAAAGTACCGAGATTGCTCGCCGTGTTAATGACTTAGGCGGTCTTTGGGTTAGTTTTTCAATTGAAGGGGATCAGTATTGGCTCCGGGTTGAAAGAACGTTGCAGGCACCAAGACTCGGAGCGAACTGGATTTTCTGGTTCATTGGAATGCTAATCCTTTGTATGGTGTTTACGTTACTTCTTACTGGACGCATTATTGAGCCGTTGTCTCGCCTTACAATCGCCGCTCGTACCCTCGGTCGCGGAGAATATCCGAAACCCTTACCCGTTGAAGGTTTAAAAGAAATTCAGGAAGTAAATGAATCCTTTAACTTAATGGTTTCGGGGATGAAACGCCTACAAAGTGACCGAGAACTCCTTCTTGCTGGGGTCAGTCACGATTTACGTACCCCCATTACCCGTTTACGACTTGAAGTGGAAATGGCAAATGTTTCCGATGAAACCCGAGAAGCTATGTGTAGCGACCTGGATCAAATGGAAACGATCGTTAAACAGTTTATGGCGTATGTACGTCAGGGTGAATTGCCCTTAAAGGTGGTTAATTTATCGGAAACGCTTCGACACGTTATTTCGAGTACTCGTATTGAAAGTGATCCAACAGTACATCTTGATGTTTCGATTGATGATCACGTGGAAATTCGTGCAAATCCAACAGACTTAGAACGTGCCATTCAAAATTTAATCGTTAATGCAGGTAAATATGGTCGTAGTTCCGACGGTGACTTGCATTTGACGATTCGTTTGCGAGCGATCAAAAAACGCAATATGGCTGAATTGACGGTGTCAGATGACGGGGTTGGTATTCCGGAAAGTGAATACAATCGTATATTGCGTCCTTTTGAGCGAGGCGATACGTCTAGAGGAAATACGAGCGGATCAGGACTTGGACTTTCTATTGTGGATCGAGTTGCCAAGTCCGCAGGTGGTGAAGTTCGACTTTCGCAGAATATTCCAAACGGCCTTACCGTCATGATTTCTGTGCCAACGGTTTTGCCGTCCTTATCAAGGTCTGCTACTAAATCCTCGTCTCCGTAGTTTATCGACGAGTAATGAGGGCGACGGCTTGCGTAGTGATCCCTTTTTCTTCGCCTTCAAAACCTAATTTTTCATTGGTTTTCGCTTTAACATTGACTTGAGATTCATCGATTTCTAAAGTCTGCGCAATTGAAGCGACAATTTTAGGCATGTAAGAGGCAAGCTTAGGTTTTTGGGCAATGATCGTAGAATCAATATTGATAATTTCCCAACCGTTTTTTCGCAGAAGCCGTGCACACTCTTTTAATAAAATTCGACTGTCAGCTCCTTTATAAGCTGGTTCGGTATCTGGAAAATGTCGACCGATGTCGCCTAGGGAAGCCGCTCCAAACAAAGCATCCGTAATGGCATGTAACAGTGCATCTGCATCCGAGTGCCCATCTAAACCTAACGAGTGTTCAATCCTGACACCCCCTAAGATGAGTGGACGATTAGGGACAAGACGATGAACATCGTAACCTTGACCGATTCTAAAGGGACATGTCATGAATTTTCCTTTCTGTTTTTTCGAGACAAAATTGCTTGCGCTAACCATAGATCCTCAGGACGTGTCACTTTAAGATTGGTAGCACTTCCTTCAACGAGTAGGGGATGCTCTCCTACAAACTCTAAAGCACTTGCTTCATCGGTAACAGCGCTTCCTGCCTTTTCTAATGCTGAGGATAATTCCCCCACTTGAAACATTTGAGGCGTTTGAGCTCTCCAAAGATTTTCTCGACTTACAGTCTTTTTAATTTCTAAATCGCAATTGGCAAGCTTTAGCGTATCGTTAACGGGAACCGCTAAAATACCTCCCTTATTGTGTTCAAGACAAGTATCAATCAAGTGGGATAGGTGCTCGAGTTGCAGACAGGGCCGAGCCGCGTCGTGAATCAACACCCAGTCATCAAAGTCTGCACCACTATAAGCAATTCCATTTTTGACACTTAAGGCTCGAGTAGTACCACCGACTCGGGCTACTTCAACTCTGGGATCTTCAAACTTCATCTGTTGTCCAAGAAGATCTGCAGGAGAAATTACGACAATTAACTTTTGTATTCTAGAGTCCGATAGCATTGCCTCAACCGAGTGCTCTAGCATGGTTTTACCTTCAATCATTAGGTATTGCTTGGGGGAAGAACTTTTCATGCGAGACCCAACCCCCGCTGCGACCACAATTGCAATCAGTTTCTGCTTTTCTTGTTCCATCATTGAAACTGCACACTTTAAAGTAAATTTAGATAGAGGGAATTGTCGCACCCTATATCATTTTTGTCGATTCAATAGAATTTTTACTAGAACGATGAAAGTCATTTAATAGAGGGGTAATCGCAATAATCTTTCTGTGAAAGGAGATTAATAAAATTGTAAAAAAAAATTACTTGGTGAGTAATGGAGTTTTATTTTTACATTGTGAAATCCTGTTATTGTCTGATAAATCGGTATTATGAAAATGTGCGTTGGTGGCGGTTCTTCTTTTATCATTTTTTTGAATATTAATGATTTATTACATATAAAATGTTTCAATCTTGCTAGAATACGAGTGCGCACAGGAAGGTTTGTGTCAATTTTTTAAATAACAAAATCGGACGGAGTGATGTCGGGACTGTTATGTCTAGAAGACAGGGTTATCGTGTGCCGATAGTCAATAGTGTCTTTACCGAGATACTAACTAAGTAGAAGTAGGTTTGTAGTATTCGTCCTCATTCCTGCGACCTTCATTGTTTGCGCAACGTAACAACTGATATGAGAAAAAATTATGTTGCTAGACGATAAAGGTCGTATTAATTTGCGGTCATTGACACGTGAAGAGCGAGCAGAACTTCGTACAAACGCACTTAAACTTTTTGAAAAGGGTTTTGGTTATAAGTCCGTTGGTTCTATTCTTCGAATTTCAATCTATACCGCTCGAGATTGGATGCATGAATTTAAGGCCGGGATTTTTGATCCCCATGAGTGTTATGAACGAAAGACTGGTCATATTAAAAGTATTGCTCAAGTGAAAGAGGCGATTCTAAAAGAACATCGAGAAGGCGCTTCGTATACGCAATTAATGCGCAAATACGGTATCTGTAAATCGACTTTACGTCTTTGGTCTAAAGACGAATAATCTAAAAGATAATCCCTCGTAAAAGAAAACCGACATTGAACTGATTCTTCAGTCTTTTGTCGGTTTTTTGCTAGAACAACTTTAATTAATTCTCGCCTTCTTCAAATGGGTCTGTTCCAAGTTGACCTTCCATCTTAGAGACTAAAATCGCTGTTAAGTTATCTCCGAGAACGTTAATAGAGGTTCGGATCATATCGAGGATTCGGTCGACCCCAGCAATCAAGGCAACAGCTTCTAATGGAATACCAATCTGGGTAAAGACAACGGTCGTCATGATAAGACCAGCTCCAGGAACTCCAGCGGTACCGATCGCAGCTAATACACCCATCAGAACTACTTGCATCTGTTCTGCGAGACTTAAGTCCATGCCGTAGACCTCAGCGGCGAAGATCGCACAAACCCCCATATAA
>CAZBHT010000011.1:0-19581 GCA_964491655.1 uncultured Burkholderiaceae bacterium | reverse complement strand
TCCTGTGTGCAACTGGACCACCAGTCAGGTAGGCAGCAGAAACTTATTTCCTTTCTCGTAACACTAACGATGCAAACGTTAAGGTTCGTGATGGTCTTTTAGACATTAAGACTAAGGTTGGTGAAACTCCAGAAGGTTATGAAATCTTCCAACCAAGAGGCAAATTCCAGTTCCCTGTAAAGAAAGAAGAATTAGCTGAAATTTTGAAAAATTTACAGGTTGAAATTGAGTTGACTCAAGATACCTATACCTTGGATGAATTCATTGCAATGGCTCGTGCTAATTCCGATTTAGCCGTTGTTACTGTTGAAAAGAAGCGTTATGGCTTCAGTGTTGATGGCATTATTTGCGAATACGCTTATGTTTGGTTCAACGGCGCATTAGTTCAATCTGCTTGTTGCGAAAGCGAAAACTATGAAGGTATGAAGAAGGCTGTAAGCGCCCTTGGTATTGCTGATCTTCCTAATACAAATTATTTGAAGGCTGCCAAGCAAGTTCTTGGCATGATCTAGTGATTTAAAAGTGTGTGATAGGCAGGATTAAGTCATTAATCCTGCCCGATAGGGGTAATCATGTCTACAACAAAAACAGCTCCAGCGTTTGATCCGCTGGATATGAACAGTTACTCACTGAATAAGTTACCAAAACGTCCCCTTTCTAAAGTTGGCAAGTTCTGTCAGGTTTGGGGACTACCGATCGCAGCGATTCTTTTTACGTTGCTCGGTTATGTCATTGACATTCCCATTTTGAATGTTAAGCAACAGTTGATGTTTGCATTGTTCGTTACGGCACTGTTCCTTTGGATCAGTGAAACCGTACCAAACTATGTGACTTCGATGCTTTTGATCTGTGGTCTGATTCTGACCGGTGTTTTAAAAGCCAAACCAGCCATGGCAACGTTGGGTGACCCAACGATTTGGTTGAACGTCTCAGCTTTCATTATGGCTAGTGCCATGGTTAAAACGGATTTGGTCAAGCGTGTCGCTTTGTGGCTGATTCTGAAGTACGGACGTAATGCAGGTTCTATTTTCTTGACGTTTTTGGCGATTAACATTCTGTTAGCTGCTTTCGTTAATGCAACTGCTGCGAAGGCTGCTCTCATGATGCCTCTCTTCATGGTGGTATCAGCCGTTTATGGTGCTCCAGGTACAGATACAACGAATAACTTTGCTCGTAACCTCGTTTTACATAACCTCTTGATGATTAATGCATCTTGCAATATGTACATGACAGGTTCTGGTGCTAATCTTCTGGGCGTAGCGCTCCTAGCTGGTGCTGGTGTTCCAATTTTCTACTTTGACTGGTTCATGGCCGGTGCTCCTATTGTTCTTGCATTTGGAATCATTGCTTATGTGATCGGTGTTCGTTTCATTTTCCCGTTAACCAACGAAGACCGTCAACCGAAGTTAGAAGGTGGTCGTGAAGCACTTCAGCGTGCTTACAATGAACTCGGTGCATTTAAGGTAAGTGAGCTCAAGGCTGCGTTGGTATTTCTCGTTGTGTTGGCAATTTGGGCGACCGATAAGCTTCACGGTTTGAACTCTACCGTCGTCGCTATGTTAGGTGCCGTTGTGATGTTGTTGCCTCAGTTTAAGCTTATTAACTGGAATGACGTAGATGTTCCTTGGCATCTTATGCTGTTCTCTGCAGGTGCTTATTCTTTAGGTGCTGGCTTAAAAGCAACTAAGTTGATGGATGTTTTGACAGCTCAATTAATGGACGTACTCGGTATGAATTCCATGAATTACATGACGTTGTACGGAACATTGACTGCCATCTTTATCGCAAGTCACTTCATCTTCCAAAGTAAGAACATGCGTACATTGATCTTTATGCCGATCGTAATCGGTGTAGCTCAAACCTTAAAGATCGATATTTTGGCCTTGGCCATGCCGGTTGCTCTGTGTATCAATTGTTGTTGGTCACTTCCATTTAACGCAAAACCAAACGCCATGCTTTATGGTACGAACAAGTACACCATGGGTGAATCCTTCAAGTATGGCTTTGTGATGTCCGTAATTTACTGGGTCCTTTTGATGATCGCCGGTGGAACATACTTCCAGTGGCTGGGAATCACACCGGGATTCTTCTAGAAGTAAAGATGAGACAGCCGACAATCGTCGGCTGTTTCTTTTTGAAAAGGATACATTCAAAGATAAGTTGTTCTAAAAGATTACGAAAGTACGGTATCGAAAATAATTCAAACAATTAGTGAGATTGAGGTCTATCTTCAATGATTAAGGAATCAATAAAAATTCATGGAAATAGACAATTTGAAGTCAAACAAAAAGTCTCATTTCCCAAAAATAAAAATGAAGTGAAGTATTCAGTCGACACTTACTTCTTTCTTCCTAGTGCTCTACAAATCAATTCCAATACCTACGATAAAACGGAGTTTCAGCGCAACTTAAAGGGGTATGTTCGTATGCGTGCTCCTAACGAAAGTCTAAAAAATATGTTGGAACCCAATGGAAAACTGACTAAGTTACGAGCATTTATTGAACAACACTCTGAAAATACGGATTCAGCAACTGAGGCTGAATATGAGGATAGTCTCAAGCAATTTGCCCTATCGTATAAAAGAGCTCTGAGAAAAACGGTTTTAAATATTACGAAATATCCTCAGGATCAATCTCAAAAAGAAATTTCTGAATTACTAGAGCGAATGTCATCCGTTCTTAAAGCATATCGAGCTTTAAGTTCTATCGTGATACCGTATGAAAATAAAATGGGTTCGATGACGTATCGGTATTGTGATGAATATTTATCGATTGTCAGCTCGTATTATTTAAAAACGCTTTACTTCCACTCTGCCGAAACAAATCAGCGTTCCGATGAAGTTCGTCAATTTTGGATTAACGAAGTTGCGTATCAAAAAGAACATTATCCGATTCAGATTCCCCCGGGAGAAACGGATCGTTCTGCTTTCATTTTACGTTGGTCGGTTTTAAAGAAATATGTCAGTAGCTGTTTATTTTTGGATGTACGTTATCGCAAAGGTGCGCCGTTATTGATTCATTCACTGTATGGGGTTGCCGCGGCGCTTTCGATGTTTTTTGCAACAGTGGTAGCCTTTGTTTGGCAAGATCGATACGGTTCATTGAGCATGAATCTATTCATTGCCATGATCATTGCATACATCTTTAAAGATCGAATTAAAGAAATTTCTCGTGATTGGTTAGCGCATCTATTTCGTCGATGGATTCCGGATCGAAGGCTCATTATTTACCGTGAACCTGATATTGAAGTAGGGACTTGTAAAGAAAGTTTTGATTATTTGGATCACGCACACTTACCTGAAGTCGTTCGTACGTTACGAGAACAATCTCATTGGAATCATATTGTCCATGATCGAATGACTGAAACTGTATTTCGCTATAAAAAAGAAATTACGATTAAAAATTATCAAGAATTATTTCAAAAATCGAATCATTCTTTAATTGATATTACACGTTTTAATATCTCGGACTATCTTCGCAATATTGATGGAAAATTCGAAGAATTACCGGTTTTTGATGAGGAAGAGGAGCGTATCGTAGGAGAAAAGTTATATCACCTGTATATGCTTCGGGCCGTTACGTTTAACGGACAAACGGATGCGGAATTGGTTCGAATCGTAGTCAATGTCGATGGTATTAAGCGCATTATGCTCGTTAAGCCGTTATCTCAAGGAACAACTGCGGTTGAAGCGAAGAATAACATCGAGGTTCAATATTCACTAACAGAAAAAGAGGCGACATCAAGTTAAAAGTTTCTCCAAAAAGGTCTTTTTAAAGGTATAGTTAGCAATCTTTAACCATACGCCACCGGATTTAAACCGTGACCGCGAAAAAACTTTATATCAAAACATTTGGCTGCCAGATGAACGAATACGATTCAGAAAAAATTTCTGATGTCATGAGAGAAGAAGGTAGCTACGAATTAACGGACAAGATTGAAGAAGCCGATCTTGTTGTCTTTAACACTTGTTCCATCCGTGAAAAAGCTCAAGAAAAAGTCTTTTCCGATTTAGGACGAGTTCGAGAATTAAAGAACGAAAACCCTCAGATGAGAATTGCTGTTGGCGGTTGTGTCGCCAGCCAAGAGGGTGCCAATATCATTCGCCGAGCTCCATACGTTGATGTGGTTTTCGGTCCGCAGACCTTGCATCGCTTACCGAACTTGTTAGAAAAGCGAGAAAAGAAAGGTCGATCTCAAGTCGATATTAGTTTCCCTGAAATCGAAAAATTCGATCACTTACCGAAACCAACTACTGATGCTTCTACAGCTTTTGTTTCCATTATGGAAGGCTGTAGTAAGTATTGTTCTTACTGCGTGGTGCCCTATACCCGAGGTGAGGAAATTTCTCGTCCCTTAGCGGATGTGATGCTTGAAGTCATGCAATTGGCCGAACAAGGGGTCAAGGAAGTAACGCTTTTAGGCCAAAACGTGAATGCTTATCGAGGCGAGGGGCCGGACGGTGAACCGGTGGACTTTGCATTCTTACTAGAATGCGTTGCCGAAGTAGAGGGTATTGAACGAATTCGCTACACCACGTCGCACCCGACCGAATTTTCAAAGCGTCTTATTGAGGCTTACGGCAAGATTCCTAAGTTAGCTAACCATGTTCATTTGCCGGTTCAAGCTGGTAGTGACCGAGTACTCGCTGCGATGAAGCGTGGCTACACCGTCTTAGAGTACAAGTCGATTATTCGTAAACTCAGAGCGATTCGTCCAGATATTTGTATCGCTACAGACTTTATTGTGGGCTTCCCAACGGAAACTGAAGAAGACTTTCAAAAGACCATGCAATTGATTGAAGAAGTAGGTTTTGATGCCAGCTTCTCGTTCGTTTATTCGAAGCGTCCTGGAACCCCGGCGGCGGAGATGGAAGACACCACTCCACAGGATGTGAAGTTGCAACGTTTGCAATACCTACAGAAGGTAAACACCGAATGCGCTCAGAAGATTTCTCAAGCTATGGTGGGTACCATACAGCGTGTTCTTGTGCTTGGAAAAGCAAAGCGTGGTGATGGTTTCTTGAGTGCCAGAACCGACAACAATCGAATTGTTACCTTTGAAGGTGATGATTCTCTGATTGGCCAAATGATTAATGTTCGTATTACGGATGTATACCCACACACGCTTGGGGGTGAGGTTGCATGAGTGAGAAAGAACAAAAGACTCGATCTTTGAATCTAACGTTAGATCTTTCTAATAGTGATTTATCGAGTCTTGTGGGGCCTTTGGATGTCAATCTAGGTCAAATCGAGAACTTTTTAAATGTTGAAATTTCTCGAAGAATGGGACAGTTCCAAATTCGAGGCGAAAATGCTTCGGTACGTAAGGCTTCTCAGGCTTTGATGGATTTAGGGCGTCTAGCAACACAAAAGTCTTCTGATTTGGGACCAGAGGATATTCAGCTTTATTTAGCCGGAGAAAATGCGCATCCGGTTGAATCGGTAGCTGAAGGTCCGCAACCTGAATTAAATACAAGACGTAAGGGATTGCAGGGTAGAACTCCCATGCAAAGAGCGTACATTCGAAATATTTTGGATTATGATATTTCGTTTGGGATTGGTCCAGCGGGTACCGGTAAAACGTATCTTGCTGTGGCCGTTGCGGTTGATGCTTATGAGAAAGGAGCCGTTGAACGTATTGTATTGACTCGTCCAGCGGTTGAAGCGGGTGAAAAGCTTGGTTTTTTACCTGGCGACTTGTCTCAGAAAGTCGACCCCTATTTAAGACCACTTTACGATGCGCTCTTTGATTTACTTGGAGCGGATAAAACTCAGCGTCTTTTAGAAAAGCAACACATCGAAATTGCGCCTTTAGCCTATATGCGCGGTAGAACACTAAACTCTTCATTTGTGATTTTGGATGAAGCCCAAAATACCACGCCAGAGCAGATGAAGATGTTCTTGACCCGTATTGGATTTGGTTCTAAAGCGGTGATTACTGGGGATGCGACCCAAATCGACTTACCTAAAGGACAAAGAAGTGGTCTGCTGGAAGCTGCGAACATTCTCCGAGAAGTTCGAGGTATTTCTATGACGTACTTCACCGCCGCGGACGTCGTACGTCACCCATTGGTAGCCAGGATTGTTGAAGCCTATGAAAAAGCTAGAAAAAAAATGCCGGAATAAAAAAATATTTCAGCATGTTTTACAAATCGGTTTTCAAGGAATTTCCCGTTTCAAGCAACTACCAGCACGTCAAACTATGGTGCGCTGGATTCAAGGTGCGTTAAGTACAGATGCCACGATGACAGTTCGTTTTGTTGAAGAAGAGGAAGGTCGTCAACTCAACGCTCAGTATCGTGGTAAAGACTATGCTACTAATGTTCTGACATTTGATTATGCTCACGAACCGGTAATTGCGGATTTAGTGATCTGTGTGCCAGTTTTAGTGCGTGAGTCCGAGCAACAAAACAAAACCTTCAAAGAACATTTAGCTCATCTTTTGGTTCATGGTACGTTGCATGCTCAAGGCTACGATCATATGGATGATGAGGAAGCCGCAGAGATGGAACAAGAAGAAACCTACGTCCTAACCGCTTTAGGTTTTGAAGTGCCATATCCAGATCGTGATTACAAACTTTCGAAGTAAGTGAAAGTTTGGTGTATCCTAGAAGAACCTGTAGTCTATAGATTCATACACAATGTCAGATTCTCAAGAAGATTCGAAAAATAAATCTTTTATCGATAGAATTACCGATCAGTTCTTTCACGATCACGAGTTCCCTGAAAACAAAGAGGAACTCGTCGAACAGCTTCATGTCGCTCACGAGAGAAAACTTTTCAATGCTGACGCTTTGCGCATGCTTGAAGGTGTTCTAGGAGTTTCGGAACTTCGAGCCGAAGATATTATGGTTCCAAGAGCTCAGATGAAGGTGATTGATATTTCAGATCAGTCTCAAGATTGGATCCGATATGCCATTGAATCAGGGCATTCACGTTTTCCTGCCGTAGATGGAGATAAAGATAATGTAGTAGGGATCCTTTTAGCTAAAGATCTTTTACGTTTATTTGAAAATCCAGAATACAAAATTTTGGAGCACCTAAGGGAAGCGGTATTCGTACCAGAAAGTAAACCCGTCGATGTGCTTCTTAAAGAATTCCGCATGAAACGGAACCATATGGCACTTGTGGTTGATGAGTTTGGTTCTATTTCTGGTTTGATTACGATCGAAGATGTTCTAGAAGAGATTGTTGGAGAAATCGACGACGAATACGATATCGATGAAACCGTTGGTAATATTGTCTCGACAGGTCAAGGAAAGTGGCGCGTAAAAGCCGGTACTCATATTGAAGATTTCAATGAATACTTTAATACTCATTTTGAGGATGATCGTTACGAAAGCGTTGGCGGTTTAGTTAGCGATGAGTTAGAACACGTTCCTCATATCGGTGAAGAAATTGAGTTAGATGGAATTCGCTTTAAGGTACTGAAGGCCGCTGACCGACAAGTACAACTCTTTGCCGTTGAAAGGGTCGATTTTGAATCGAATGAAACGAAAACAGAAATTTAAAAGTGAATTTTCTTTTTACGATTAGCATCCTTGTCTTTTTTTCTGGAGTTGCTCACGGACTTTCGATCGCACCCGCAGCTGGGGTAGTGCAAATACTATCTCTAGCTGTTTTGTTTTTTTTCCTTTATCAAGTGCGATCCTTAAAGCAAAGTGCTTTTTTAAGCTTTATTTTTGGACTATCTTGGCTGTCGACTGCTCTTTGTTGGCTTCATATTTCATTGCATCAATATGGCAATATCCCTGTCCCCTTAGCCGTGATAGGGGTAGTCGCCTTAGGAAGTGTCTTAGCACTTTTTTATGCATTAGCCGGTTGGATTATTTCATTTTTACGCATCAGAACTGTAAGTAATACTTTAATTTTTACTCTTTTGATTCCTTCTGTCTGGACTTTGGCATGTTGGTTAAGAAGTTGGGTTTTAACTGGATTTGGCTGGGGTTCAGGAAGTTATGCTCATGTTGATGACTTTTTGTTTGAATATGCCCCCTTTATTGGTTCCTTGGGGATTGAATGGTTAAGTGCAGAATTAGCCTCACTTGTGGCCTGGTTGGCTTTAGCTACTTGGAAAAAACAGAAAAAAGAACAACTTACAAGTCTTTTGCTTGGAGGCTTAATCGTTGTTGGAGGCCTTTTAGCTAGTCTGGCTTCTTTTGGCGTTGATGCAGGGAAGGTATCTTTCCGTCTTGTGCAGGGCGGAATCGAACAGGGTGAAAAGTTTTCCCCTATGGGTACTCAAGAGTCCTTTCGCCGTTATGTTCAGGCGATGAATGCGCCAGGACTTCAACCAGGCCAAATTATTGTATTGCCAGAAACGATATTTCCTTTTTCAATTAATCGCATTACAGAAGATTTAAAGCGAATCTTCTATTGGGTCAATGAGGAGTCAAAGAATCCTTTGATTTATGGTGGATTTTTAGAGTCTCAAGATCGGCGTTTCTATAACTCAGCCATTATGGTGGATGAAAAAGGGGAAGAGACTTTCTACTTTAAGCGTCACTTGGTTCCTTTTGGTGAATTTGTTCCTTTTGGATTTCGCTGGCTTGTGGATCGGTTAGGTATTCCGATGGCTGATCAAGAACGAGGACGCCATAATCAATTTCCATTTGATTTAGATGAGCAATCGTTAGCACCGACCTTGTGTTACGAGGATTTATTTCCTAACGAGATTGCGCAATGGTGGAAGCATGACCATAATCCAACCGTATTAGTTAATTTATCGAATTTAGCTTGGTTTGGTAACTCATCTGCATTACCGCAACACTTGAATATCTCACGGATGCGTGCAAAGGAATTTGCTCGCCCCATGGTACGGGCAACGAATACAGGGGTTACAGGAGCGATTGACTATCAAGGGCAAGTGATAGCGACTTTGCCTGAAATTCAACCCGGATTTTTGGATGTAACGATTCAGGCTAGGGGCGGAGATCCCACTTTTTATGCAAAGTTCGGAGATAAGCCTATTTTATTTATTTGTTTTGTGATGATTTTTGTTGTAATCGTTCGAGCAAAAAGCCCAAAGCCTTGAGTGAATCGTTAAAATAAACAGATTATTTTGCGCTAATTATGCGCGCGATCAACGTACACATAACTATGCTTACCTTTCAAGAAGTCATTCTGCGTTTGCAAGAATATTGGAATAAACAGGGTTGTGCTCTTTTGCAACCTATTGATGTCGAAGTCGGTGCTGGTACCTCTCATACGGCTACCTTTTTACGTGCTTTAGGACCAGAACCGTGGCGTGCCGCTTACGTTCAACCATCCCGTCGTCCCAAGGATGCTCGATATGGTGAAAATCCAAATCGTTTGCATCAACATCATCAGTTTCAGGTCGTGCTTAAACCGGCTCCTACCGATATCGTCGACCGATATCTCGGTTCTTTAAGAGCTCTTGGTATTGATACCGAAGTTAACGATATTCGTTTTGTTGAAGACAACTGGGAAAATCCAACCCTCGGTGCTTGGGGCTTAGGCTGGGAAGTTTGGATGAATGGTATGGAAGTGACTCAGTTTACTTACTTCCAGCAGGTTGGTGGTCTTGAATGCAAACCGATTACCGGTGAAATTACATATGGTCTTGAACGTTTGACCATGTATTTACAGAACTGTGACAACGTGTTTGATTTGATTTATACGCGTTGGCATGATGCCGAAGGTGAGCATGTTTTGACCTACGGTGATGTATTCCATCAGAACGAAGTTGAACAGAGCCACTATAACTTTGAAGCGAGTGATCCTGAAAAGTTGCTTAAGCAGTTTGATTACTACGAAACTGAAGCCAAGCGTCTCATGGATTCTCAGCTCGCATTACCTGCTTATGAAATGGTTTTAAAAGCAGGCCACACATTTAACCTCTTAGACGCAAGAGGTGCGATCAGCGTGACGGAACGCGCTCACTATATTGGTCGAATTCGTCAGATTTCTCGTGCCGTTGCACAGAGTTATTACGATTCTCGCGAAAGATTGGGCTTCCCAATGTGTAACCGAAATGCTGAAAAAGGAGAGTAAGAATGGCAAGTTTGTTAGTTGAAATTCAAACCGAGGAATTACCTCCTAAGGCGCTAAATACATTGGCAAAGGCCTTTGCCCAGAATTTATTTGAAAACTTGAAAAAACAAGGTTTCTTACAGTCTGAATCCATGGTAACTCCTTTTGGAGCGCCTCGTCGTTTAGCCGTTCACATTTCGTCGGTCCTTAATAAATCTCCTGATGTTGAGTTCAAACAACGTCTGGTTCCTGTACGCATTGGTTTAGATGCTGAAGGAAAACCAACGCCAGCGTTAACTAAAAAACTCAATGCTTTGGGTATTGACGTTGATGTAGCTCAGTTAAAGCGTGTCAATGACGGAAAACAGGAACAGTTGGTTTACGAAGGAGTTAAGGCTGGATACGGTATCGAAAAGGGTTTGCAGACTGCTCTTAATGAAGCGGTAAAAACTCTTCCAATTCCTAAAGTGATGAGCTATCAGCTTGAAAATGGTCAGACCGTACAGTTCGTCCGTCCAGTAAAGCACTTGATTGCTTTGTTGGATACGGTGGTTTTACCGGTAGAACTATTTGGTCTTAAAGCCGATCGCTTAACAATTGGACATCGTTTCCATACTCAGCGTCCAATTGAAATTACTAGTGCAGATGATTATTCCAGTCAGATGGTCGTTACAGGTAAGGTGATTCCATCCTTCCATGCCCGTAAGAACAGAATGGTTGAGCAACTCAAGGAAGCTGCTTCTCGCCTGGATGCCGAAATCATCATGCCAGAAGACTTGGTTGATGAAGTCACAGCATTGACCGAATGGCCTGTTGTTTATGAATCTAGTTTTGATGAAGAATTCTTGGCTGTGCCTGAAGAATGCTTGATTTTGACCATGCAACAAAATCAGAAGTATTTTGCTTTGCGTGACAAGCAAGGCAAGCTGATGAATAAATTCTTATTGGTTTCTCAGATTGTGGCCAAAGACGGTGGTGAAGCCATTCGCTCGGGTAATGCTCGTGTAGTTCGTGCTCGTCTTGCCGATGCGAAGTTCTTCTATGATCAGGACCGCTTGGCTACATTAGAGTCTCGTGTTTCTGGCCTTGAAAATGTGGTTTACCACAACAAACTTGGCAATCAGTTACAAAGAAGTGCCCGTATCCAGAACATGGCTCGTCGTATTGCAACGGTGATTGGGGCCGATCCGGTTTTGGCTGAACGTGCAGCTAAACTCTCTAAGGCTGACTTGAGAACTTTAATGGTGGGTGAATTCCCTGAACTTCAAGGTATTATGGGTGAGTACTATGCAAACCATGACCATGAAGATTCTAAGGTAGCCTTGGCAATTCGTGAACATTATCAACCACGATTTGCCGGAGATGCATTGCCTTCTACATTAGAAAGCCTTTCTGTCGCATTAGCCGATAAGATCGAAACTTTGACAGGCTTGTTTGGTATTGGACAGCTCCCAACTGGCGATAAAGACCCCTATGCATTGCGTCGTCATGCTTTAGGTGTTTTGCGAATGATTATCGAAAAAGAACTTCCTTTAAGTTTGTCTGAACTGATTGCAATTGGTGTTGAAGAAGAATTAGTTGTACCAGGTATTCAAGATGCAACGGAAGCGTTACAACAGTTCTTTGTTGATCGTTTGCGTGTTATGTTTAAGGAAGAAGGTTATTCTAGTCTTGAAGTGGAATCCGTTCTTCAATCGATGCCTGAGTTGTTGCGTGATATTCCGGCACGTCTAAAGGCGGTTCGTACTTTTATGTCTTTACCACAGGCCACAGCATTAGCCGCTGCGAACAAGCGTATCGAAAATATTCTGAAGAAGAACACTGATCCGTTCGAACAGAATGTCTGCGAATCTTTGTTGCAAGTAGAAGCAGAAAAGACTCTTTATGCCTTTATTAAGGAACTTCAACCAGTGGTTGATGATGCCTTTGAAAAGGGTGAATATGAAAAAGTATTGTCTGCTTTAGCCCCACTAAAAGAGCCAGTGGATGCGTTCTTTACTGATGTGATGGTTAACGTTGATGATCTAGCCCTAAAGGCCAATCGTCTGTCGTTACTGAACTTACTGCATCAGTCCATGAATCGTGTAGCGAAGCTCTCGTGTCTTGCTAACTAATCCGAAAGAAACCCGTCTTCGGACGGGTTTTGTTCTTAAACGACTCAATAGATTTTTGGTTTGTATATGAAAGCTATCGCTACGATCCGTTCTGCCATATTCTGGGCACTTTTGGTTATTTCCGTTATTTTCTCTGCTCTTTTTATCTTCTGTGCTATTCCTTTCACTAGTCAGGAGTGGCGGTATCGTTTTTGTAGTGGATGGTGTCGGTTTACCGTGAAATCGTTGCGACTGATCTGCGGAGTTCAATATGAATTTGAAAACCTACAGTCGGTTCCAAAGGATAAGCCGATTATTTTGCTCTCCAAACATCAATCAGCTTGGGAAACTATAGCTCTTACGGGTTTTGTTCCAAGACGATTAAGTTTTGTTTATAAGCGTGAATTACATCGTCTGCCACTTTTTGGTCAGGTCTTAGCATCACTCGGTATGTTTAGTGTGGATCGGGCCCGTGGCCGTGCTGCGTTTGCGCAGATGAAAGAAGAAGTACCTGAATATTTTTCCAAAGGATGGATTTTAGTTCTGTTTCCAGAAGGTACCCGAACTGCTCCAGGTCAAGTGATCAAATATAAGTCCGGTGGTGCTCGTGTGGCGATCGATACCGGAGTTCCGGTTATTCCAGTTGCATTAAATTCAGGAGAATACTGGCCTAGAAATTCGTTCTGTAAGTATCCCGGAACGATTAAGGTTGTTTTTGGTCCAATGATTTCTTCAGAGAATAAGACTTCACAAGAGTTGAACGAAGAAGTTCAGACTTGGATTGAAAATAAAATGAAGGAACTGTCCCCTAAGTACTATAGGTAAGAAGTTTTTAATCGCTAGGATTTACAAAGCAACGGCGTAATGTTTGACATTTTTAAGCCATTTAAAGCTAAGAAAAAGAAACCTCAGAACATAAAATCTGACATAGAGCCAATTCGATATATCACGATTAGAGGATATACGGTTGGCTATTTTCTTAAAAGAAGTCGTAGAAAAACAATTAGCTTTTCCGTTAAACCACCAAATGGTTTAGAAATAAAAGCACCACTTTTTACTCGTCTGAATTACATTGAAAATTGTATTGTTCAGAAATTTGATTGGATTTATGCCCATCTTAAAAAGATTGAAGAAAGAAAAGCGTACTGCCAAAACGCTTTGCAGGAAAGAACTATTCCTTATCTCGGACATGAGATTACTTTTAGAGTCGTTCCTGGACAACACGAATCGATCCTAAAAGATAACGTTTTGTATCTGGCATATCCCAAAAATAAAGAAGTCAGTGAAGAGGGAATTAGACTTGCTTTAAGAAAGTGGTACAAATCGGTCGCTCAGATTTATTTAACCAATTTAATTAGAGCTCGACTTATGAAAGTAGTCTTTCCTAAGTATCCTTTCACTCAGTTCAGACTTTCTTCGGCTTATAAGAGTCGCTTAGGAAGCTGTACGACTAAAGGTGTGGTCAGTATTAGTTGGAAGACGCTCTTTTTAGAAGAAAGTCTAATTGAATATATTGTTTCCCATGAATTAGCGCATCTGACAGAGATGAATCACAGTCATCGCTTCTGGGAATTGGTTTCGCAATATTGTCCAAATTGGCAATATTGCGAAAAACAATTAAAAACAAAAGGGGCAGTACTTCAATTCTTGGATTAAAGAATTTTTTGTCCCGGCATTGGAATTTCAATATTTAAAGCTTGAACTCGGTTCGCTAATTGAATCCAATTGTTGACCGGAATAGCTTCAGCTCTGGCGTCAGGAGAAATACCACAGGCTTCAAGGTCTTCCATTTGAAGACATCGAGCAAAGCAATTGCGTAGAGTCTTACGACGCATGGCAAAGCCAGTTGCTACCACGCGCTCTAAAACGTGTTCATTGGCCTCTAATGGTTGGGCAATGGGTAACATACGAACAACGGAAGAAATAACTTTAGGAGCCGGTGTAAAAGCTTCTGGTGGAACATCAAAGAGCTTGAACATACGGTACTTCCACTGCAACATGACGGAAAGTCGACCGTAGGCTTTACTACCAGGCTCTGCACACATACGATCCACGACTTCTTTTTGTAACATAAAGTGCTGGTCAATCACTTTATCTGAAATCTGCGAAAGCGTGAAAAGTAAAGGGCTTGAGATGTTGTACGGTAAGTTTCCAGTTACGCGCACCTTCCCTTCAGAACAAATTTCTTGCCAATCTACTTTTAGCGCATCGGCTTCAATTAGGGTCATTTGTTCAGAAGAGAATTGTTTTTTTAGCCAATGAGCCAAGTCACGGTCGATTTCAACGCAGGTAATATGACCACAGCGGGCGATGAGTTTTCGGCTCAGAGCGGCCTGTCCTGGGCCAATTTCAATCACGCGTTCTCCAGGTTGAGGATCAATGGACGAAGCAATTTTCTCGATCCAGTAATCATCGTTTAGAAAGTTCTGTCCAAAACGCTTTCTCGCTTTGTGGCCGTGTAATGTGTCTGACATGGAAATCCTAAAAAATGAAACACTTCTCAGGAAGTGTTTCATGGGTAAGTAGCATTAATCTTCTGGTAGGGGATTGCGGATATCAACATAAGCTTCTTCACGAAGTTTACGTTCCCAATCGATCGCAGCGTCCTGTAACTTCTGTTCCCGCAATGCTTCTCGAGCTTGCATACGAATCCGATCATTGATACCCGATTGAATTCGACGATCAAGAACCTGGAAAATATGCCAGCCATAAGGAGTCTTTACTGGTTCACTGATATCTCCTTTCTTTAGGCTTGTAATGTGTTTTTCCATGTCTGGATGAGATTCACCCGGATAGAGCCATCCAAGGTCACCACCACGTGTACCAGATGGATCTGCGGAATATAAACGAGCTAACGTTGCGAAATCACTATCGCCTCTATCAAGTTTTTCTTTAATTTCTTTTAAGCGAGAAACAACAACTTTTTCTGGCGTAACGTCTGTTGGACGAAGCATGATGTGGCGGACGTGAGTCTGTTGAACTTTCACGTCGGAAATACCTCCGGCAGATTCTTTAGTATCCAAAACCTTGATGATTTGGAAGCTATTGGGGGTACGTAATGCGACGATATCTCCCTTGGTTTTTCCTTTAACGGATTCAAAGAGAATGACAGGAAGCCGATTGCCTGTTTTCCATCCCATGCTTCCGCCATTCATTGCTTCGGGGCCTTGTGAGTACTTAGCTGCGAGTTGTCCAAAGTCCGCACCACTTCGAGCTTGATTCAAAATATCGTTGGCTTTCTGCTGGGCAAGCAACAACTTATCCTGTGTGATTCTTTCTGGAAGAGCAACGACGATGCGAGCTAAGTGATAGTTTCTCAATTTATCTGGCCCCATCTGTTCCTTGATGTACTGATCAATTTCACTTTCTGGGATCTTGATTGCATCATCGACATCGCGTTCGCGAAGTCGTTGAGTCATCAATTCGTTGCGAATTTCGTTTTGGAAACTACGGAAAGAGATACCGTCTTTTTCAAGGTGTTGCTGTAACTGAGGCACTGTCAGATTATTTTTATAGGCGATCTGTTCAATGGCACTATTTAACATCTGATCGTCGATTCTAAGTCCTGTTTCTTTAGCTCTTTGAGTAATGATTCTTTCTAAAATCATGCGCTCAAGAATTTGCTGTCTTAGATTCGCAATGGGAGGTAATGCGATGTTTTGACGACGAAGGTTAATAGCAGTCTGATGAATACGTTGCCGTAATTCAATTTCCGTAATGACATCGTTGTTAACAATGGCGGCGATACGGTCAAGTGGAATAAGCGTTTTCTGTTGTTCAGTTTGGCTTACATTAGTTTTTTGAGCCATCGCTTCCGTGTTGTAGCTCGAAAATGCTACAACGCAAGCCAAGGCAACAGTAGTAAGAATACGTGTTTTCATCATCTCTTTATTCATAATAATCATATCGACCGACTTCCACAGGTTGCGGTCCGATAGGTTGATAGCCTGTAATGTTATCGCGTAACGCTGCGATTGGGCTGACACCAAATGAACCAAAGCCAAGGAGCTCAAGTTCAAGGAAGAAACTGGTTGTTTTTTCACTTGAACTGGTGGTGTATTGTTGAATTGCTGTACGTAAGGTCCAGCATCCTGCACGGTATTCCAAACCTAAGATTGATTCAATACCTTTTTTGTCGTAGAACGAGTAGTTGTATCGACCGAGTACATAAAGGTCCTGGCTAACAGGCCACTGAACTTGAAAGTCCAACTGTTTAATATCGTTATCAACGTCTCGGTTTCCGTAAATATCTCGATCATAGTTGTAGCGGTAGTAAACCCCGATAACGGAGTTTTCTTTCGGTGTGTAACGAGCACCGACACTTGCCTTAGACATACGAGATAACTGGGTCGAGTACTGAGCACCGGCTTCGACCTTTAAGTCCTTAAAGAAGGAGAATTGGGTTGCGAAAAGCAGGTCACTCTTCATTGCCTTGGTTTGAGTATTGGTGAAACCAAGGTGAACTCTCTGATCGCTAAAGTAATAGCGTTGACCTACAGTCGCATTAAACCATTCTTCACCACTATTAGAATCCAATAAGCGTGTTGTCACGGTACCAGAAAGCTGGTTTGCTTCAGCAATACGGTCCCAACCGGTATAGATGTTTGGTGAGAACAACTGACCAAAGTTCATGTCAACCGAAGAACTGTCAAAGTTTGGCATACGACTTTGATTCCGATAGGGAATGTAAGCGTAGTAAAGACGAGGCTCTAATGTTTGTTCGGTTAAGTGACCCAAAATGGTAGTTTCTCTTTCGAAAATAAGACCCGCATCAATCGAGTAAATCGGCAAGAATCGTCGTGACGTTTCATCGACATAGTTTCGATTGGTCGAATCGATATCCATGTTGTACCAGGCCATGCTGTATTCAACTTTTGGTGTGATGAACCAGAAGGGGCCTTGCATTGGATAAGAAATACTGTTGTTAAACAGTGTTCTTACCCCATCGCCACTGGGTTTTTCTCGTTCATTTTGTCCATACTTACCGTTTACAAATCGCGTTGCCGTAAATCGAGAAGATAGGACAAAACCGTGGAAGTCTGCGACATAACCATTCAAACTATATTCCGGTAGTTTTTCGTACGGTTTGTCGAAGTTAACTCCGTCGATATGTAAGGTTTGGTTTTTGCTAACTCGTAAAGACGTACTCCAATAGGTACGACCGTAACTTAACCAGAAGTTTTGTGGCAAAACGGATTCACTCGATTCGCGTAGATTCGATGAGAAGTCTGAAATATAGTCATCATCCGAAACGCGATTGTAATTTGCACCGAAGCTTAATCCGCTAGAGTGTTTCCAGTAGTGTTGCCACTCCATGCCATAACGTTTGCGATCGAGTTCACGATCTTTCCATAGAATATCGTAGGTAATTTGACCACCGAAGTTCGGCTGTAAGTAACGGAATTCGTTTCCAAGCAAAATGCCTCGTTTTGTCATCGGTTGAGGCGTAATGGTGTAGTCGTAATTCGGAGCGATATTCCAGTAGTAAGGTGCTGAGAAATTCACCCCTAATGTCGAACTCATTCCGAATTTCGGAGTCAGGAAACCAGACTTGCGTTTGCTAGTTACCGGGAAGCTTAAATAAGGTGTTGCAAAAATAGGAACACCACCCACATAAAGCTTGGCATTTTCTCCAACTGCCATCTCATCGGTTTGGTCTACATCAATGTTATCAGCAGAAATCCACCACGAATCATCACCTTCCTGACAGGTTGTGATAATCGCATTACAGAAACGAGCTTTACCATCACCTAAAAATTCCAATTTATCGGATGTTCCTCTTAAGCGATTTGGAATGTAGAGGAAATGGGCATCTGGCATATTGCCTGTTTGCGCATCAAGTCTGTAAACCAGTTCTGGCCCCTTGAAAACGGCACCATTTCTGGCAACAAGAGCATTACCTTTAGAAATCACTTCATCGGTCGAGAAAGTATAAGTAATCTTATCTCCTCGAAGAACGACACCTCCTCGACGTACTTCGGCATTATCGTAAAGATTAAGCTCTTCGTCGGAAGCACCATCCATACGATAGGCAGACAGATACGTGCTGGCTCCATCGCTAACATTTGGTGCAGAATCGTCCAGTTTTTTAGCAAAGTTTAGGTTCAGTGCAGAAGTATTCTGTAACCGTATCCCCTGGGCTACACCTTCAGGAATAGATCCAAAAATAGAAAAACAGATCAGCGCCACAGCTGATAAGGGGAAAAGCGGTGGCGTTCTATAACACTTGTTTCGGCGAAAAAGACGTCTTGACATTAGAATTGTTGCTACGAATGAGTGAAGTCGATTATAAAGGCTTAACGCTCTAATTGAATTAGCTTCTCTTTTGGTTTTTTATATGGCAAACAATTCTCGACTAAAAGAATTGGTGCAATGGCTTTCTAGTTTTGCATCTAAGTATGATTTTTCCGTATCTTCGATGACTCCGGCCTCCGCAGATGCTAGTTTCCGGGCCTACTATCGTTTAACGGGAAATGGTGGTTCTTTCATCGTGATGGATTCTCCTCCACCAATGGAAAATGTCCGTCCTTTTATCTTTATTGCTTCTTTAATGGAAAAGGCTGGACTTAACGTTCCTAAAATCTATGAGAAGGATGAAGAACGAGGTTTTCTTCTGCTGTCGGATATGGGAACTAAAACATACTTAGATGTTCTTGATTCACATAATGCGAATGCATTGATGGATGATGCAACCGACGCATTGATCCTCTGGCAAAAAGCAAGTAAGCCAGGTGTTTTACCTGAATACAATCGAGAAGTTCTATTACGAGAACTCAATCTCTTCCCAGAGTGGTATTTAAAACGTCATCGTGGCATGGAACTGACAGATATTCAGCAAAAGATGTTAAATCGTACTTTTGACTTGATTGTCGATAAGGTTCTATCTCAGAACAAAGTTTTTGTTCATCGCGACTACATGCCACGTAACTTAATGGTTGAAGAGATTAGAAATCCGGGGATCTTAGATTTCCAGGATGCTCTCTATGGTCCGGTCAGTTACGATATTGCGAGCCTTTGTCGTGATGCTTTTATTTCATGGGATGAACCTGTGGTGATCGACTGGACGATTCGCTATTGGGAAAAAGCACGAAGAGCAGGCATTCCCGTTCCTCAGGATTTTGGACAGTTTTGGATGGATGTTGAATGGATGGGATTACAGCGTCACCTAAAAGTTCTTGGTATCTTTGCTCGAATTAATTATCGAGACGGAAAACCGAAATACTTAGCCGATACTCAAAGATTCTTAGGTTATGTTCAAACAACCGTTCATCGATATGATGAATTGAAACCTTTAGCTCACTTTATAGATTCCTTAGAACAAGTCGGAAAAGAGACACTTTACACGTTCTAACCGTTATGAAAGCAATGATTTTAGCCGCGGGCCGAGGCAAAAGAATGATGCCGTTGACGGCAAATGAAGCCAAGCCTTTATTATCTGTGTGGGGGCGCCCAATGATTGAGTGGCAAATTTTGCAACTCAAACAAGCGGGTATTCG